>JADGFE010000006.1 GCA_016744085.1 Kiritimatiellales bacterium
AGAAAGGGTCTATTTTAAAGGAAAATCTCCTGTTTTCAGGGGTTAGGGGCATAAAAGGGCAGCATACTACCCACCGATTCTGCGGAAGAGGCGAAAAAATAATCTATGCCATCTGTAGATTCTTTATTTAGCGTGCGGAGCACAGCCTTCGCCAGCGAGGTAACGTTCAAGCAATGCATTCATTTCCTCTACCTTCTCCGGGTGACTGGCATAGAGATTCTCTTTCTGCGCTGGATCCTTCTTCAGGTTAAACAGCAGACCGGCCGTGGTTTGTTTTGAATACCCATGCTCGTCCTCATACCAGGCCGGCGATTTAGAATGAGTACCGGATTGTGAATTGATGAACATCCAGTCGCCTTTACGAAGGCCATAAATTTTGGCGTACGTATTCTGCACTGTTGCCACGCGAAGCGACTCTTCCAGACCTTCTCCGTCAAGCACCGGAGACAAGTCATAACTATCGACCGCTTCCTGTGCGTTCATGTCATACCCCAGCATCGCTGCAAAAGTTGCCGCCAAATCCACCTGGCTGACCGTTTCATCCGAAACAGATCCGGCCGGCACTCGGCCCGGCCATTTGATTACAAACGGAACGCGGTGACCGCCTTCCCAGACATCGCGCTTCAACCCTCGCGATGGTCCAGAGCTCCAGTGGCCATAGTTCTTATACCGATCAAAAGCATATTTTTCAGGGCCATTGTCAGCCGTGAATACCACGATCGTATTGTCGCCGAATCCGTTTTCTTCCAAAGCCTGGATAATTTTTCCAGCCATCGCATCGGTTTCACACACGAAATCGCCATAAGGCCCCGCCTCGGACATACCCCGATATTCGTCGTTCGGGATAATCGGTGCGTGTGGCGACGGGAAAGCGAAATACATGAAGAACGGCTGATCCTTTTTCTGCTGACCAATCCAGGCCACTGCTTTATCGGCCAGTGTCGGAAGCACCTTATACGGATCCCATCCTTCCACCATCGGGCCCGGACGAAATTCCCAGTTACCTTCCGGGATTTCTTTAAACAGTTTGGTATCCATCATGACCGAAGGTGCTTCCGTGACGCGGTCATTTTCAATAAAACAATATGGAGCAAAGTTAATGGTTCCGTCGCCGAAATAATAATCGAATCCCTGATCCAGCGGACCGCGCGGAATCGACTTGCTCCAATCAAATGCCGAGGGTTTATAAGCGTTCTTCTTTTTGCCCCATTGTACGACCTCTTCGGTCTGGGCATTCTCGTTTTTGATCTCATCAAAGCCCCAACCCAAATGCCATTTTCCGACAGCCGCTGTGTTGTAGCCCTTGCTTTTGAACATTTTCGCTAGCGTAAAATCATCCGGTTTAAACACCGTATCCGCAAAACTCTGGGTAATCCCATGGAACCGTCGCCAATGATGCATGCCCGTCAGCAGCGCAAAACGGCTCGGCGTACAGATGCCCGACGAGCTGTGGCCATCGGTAAAACGTATGCCTTCCGTAGCCAGCTTATCAAAGGTAGGCGTCGGTATTTTTGAACCGGGGTTATTGGCCCCTAGATCACCGAAACCCATATCGTCGGCATATAGAATAACCACATTCGGACGCTCCGCAGCACTGGCAACAACTCCGGCCATCAACAGGCCGGCAAACAGAAATTTTCTCATCATCAATCCCCTTGGTTTTGCTTTATTTTAAAGACAACGTGTATAATCTCACACAAATGGACAAAAAATTCAAGTTAGTAGCGGACTTTGAGCCGACCGGCGATCAGCCGGAGGCAATCGACAAATTGTGTAAAGGGCTTTCCAAAGGCCAGAAGTACCAGACCCTTGAAGGCGTTACGGGATCGGGGAAAACCTTTACCGTCGCCAACGTCATAGCAAAACATGGGCGCCCTACGCTGGTTCTTTCACATAACAAAACTCTGGCGGCGCAGCTGTATGCCGAACTCAAATCTTTTTTCCCAAATAGCGCAGTTGAATATTTTGTTTCCTATTACGACTACTATCAGCCCGAAGCCTACATTCCGCAAACGGATACATTTATTGAAAAAGACTCGGCGATCAACGATGAGATTGAGCGATTGCGGCTGGCGGCCACCGATGCCCTGCTGAATCGCGAAGACGTCATCATCGTTGCCTCCATTTCCTGCATCTATGGATTGGGCTCACCGGAAGACTATAAAAAGATGGTTGTCAGCGCCAAGGTTGGCGAAAGCATAAACCGCGACGATATACTGAAGAAGCTGGTGGAAATTCAGTACGAACGCAATGACTACGAACCCGGCCCCGGACGCTTTCGCGTGCGGGGTGATACGCTGGATATCTTTCCCTCCTACGCCAAAGACTACGGCATGCGGCTGGAGTTTTGGGGCGATGATATTGACTCGATAAAAAAGATTGATCCACTCACGGGCGATACCCTCGAAACCTTTGATCACATTATGATTTCGCCGGCTAAGCACTTCGTGATGCCGCAGACCAAAATCGATGCCGCCCTGGTGGCTATTCGGCAGGAAATGGAACAGCAGGTCGCGGTCTTTGAACGGGAAAATCGGCTGATCGAAGCGCAACGCATTAAAATGCGTACGGAATACGATCTTGAGATGCTGAAGGAAATCGGATTCTGCGGCGGCATCGAAAACTATTCCCGTCATCTGGCCGGCCGCAATGCCGGCGACCGCCCGGAATGCTTACTTGACTATTTTTCCGATGATTTCCTTATGGTGATCGACGAATCCCACGTCACCTTGCCCCAGGCACGCGGCATGTATAATGGTGACCAAGCTCGTAAGGGCACACTGGTGGATCACGGCTTCCGCCTGCCCTCCGCCCTCGATAACCGCCCGATGAACTTCGACGAATTCATGGCGGTGACCAATGAAATCATTTTCCTTTCCGCTACACCCGGTCCCTATGAAAAGGAACACGGCGGCGTTCCGGTTGAACAGATTATCCGACCAACCGGCATTATCGATCCACCGGTGGAGCTGCGCCCGCTTAAAAATCAGATTGACGATCTGATAGAAGAGATCAGAAGCCGCGCCGAACGTGGCGAGCGCACCCTTTGCACCACCCTGACCAAACGCACAGCTGAGGATCTGACTGAATATCTTGAAAAAACCGGACTTAAGGTACAGTACCTTCATTCCGATATATCGGCATTGGATCGCGTTGAAATTCTTCGCGAGCTGCGTGGGGGGAAATATGACTGCCTGATCGGCATTAACCTGCTTCGCGAAGGACTGGACCTTCCCGAAGTTTCACTGGTGGCCATTCTCGATGCCGACAAGGAAGGCTTCCTGCGCTCAGAAACTTCGCTGATTCAAACTGCTGGCCGCGCGGCACGCCATATTGACGGACTCGTCATTATGTATGCGGAAAAGATTACCAATTCCATGCAGCGCATGATGGATAAGTGCGATCATCGCCGGACGATACAACAGGCCTACAATGAAAAATACGGTATTATTCCGCAGGCCATCAAAAAGGATATCGCGGAAAGTCTCAAGACGATCTACGAAACCGCCGAAGATACCGTCGAGGCAGCAATTGCAGAAGAAGGCGTTGATTACGACGTTAATGAAACGATCCACGAACTTGAGCAGGAAATGCTCGAAGCGGCAGAATCATTGGAATTCGAACGCGCCGCTGTTCTGCGGGATCAGATCAATGATTTGAAAGCATCGTAACACGGGCATCCTGTCCATGAAACATGGGCTGGAAGCCCATGCCACAATTATTAGCGCGTGGCGCGTCTGAGCATTTCACGTTCTTTCGGGGATAGAGCCCCCATGCCTTCTTTTCCAATCTTATCAAGAATGTTATCAATATCTTCTTTCGACAACGATGCAGGCCGCGGTGCGGACTTTTGTTTTGGCGCCGATTTTCCAAGTAGTGGAAATTTTCGTTTAAATTTCTCCATCACTTCCGGATGCTTCAGCGATAGGGCATAACAGAATCCTGCAATACCGCCCATGAGGTGAGCCGCATTTGCAATGCCGCCAATTAAAGGGGTTGTAATGGTTTCATGCAGTTCCCAGATAGCCAAGCCCAGTACAAGCACCCATGCCCGACAGGGAATAACAAACCACAACAGAAGCTTTGCATTTGGATACAGCGCACCAAATGCACCTAGCATACCCATCACGGCTCCGGATGCTCCAACACAGTAAGTTTCTGGTTGAGCGAGCAATGACCAACCCAGTCCACCAATAATACCGCTCACATAATAGAGAATGAAAAAGCGGTAGGAACCAATGGTCCGCTCAACGGTCGGGCCGATAAAAAACAATCCCAGCATGTTAGCAAACAGATGGGTAGTACTCCCATGCACAAACATATAGGTAAAAAGCTGACCAATTGAAAACGTTTCCCACCAAACAGCAGGCAAGGCAAACCAGTTAGAAACCGGCATTTTAAATAGCGATTCCAATAAAAATACCGCCACGTTCAGGATCAGTAAAAACTTCACTGAGGGCGTAATGGCCGCCATGCTTCCAATATTCTGAGGTTCTCGATTAAACATGTTTTCCTTTAAAAATTCCGATGAGTAGACCGAAACACGGGGATTCGGTCAATCTTGCAAAGTCGATAACTTACCGACCCTTTGCTGGCAGTTACGTTGAATATCGGGCTTGCCCATTTTCTCGGTCCGGATATGATGGCGCCCGAATTTTAAACGATGGGATCTATTATGACCGACGAAAGTAAACTGACTGGACTGACTTTGCTCAAACAAGGTGAAACGCGTTATCCGACTTCACCGGATGAAGCTAAGCTTGAAACCTTTGAAAATGCGAATCAGCAGCGCAACTACTGGATTACCTTTGAGACCTCGGAATTTACCTCACTGTGTCCCATTACCGGCCAGCCGGATTTTGCTACGATCACCATTGAATATATTCCCGGTGAACTGTGCGTGGAAAGCAAGTCATTGAAGCTTTATCTCTTTTCCTTTCGCCAGACCGGCACGTTTTACGAAGAAATTGTAAACCGCATCTATTCGGATCTGGAAGCGTTGCTGAAACCCCGCCGCCTGGTTGTGAACGGCGATTTCACCGCACGCGGGGGAATTACCTCAGCCGTAAAGATTGATTCAGCCGAAGCTTAGTCGCCCGAATACATGCAAACGTTGGTGGGATTTTCTTTAACAACCACCTGAACCAGCTGCGGCAGGTCCGGCTTGATTTTATTCCAGAGCCAAACAGCAATCAGTTCGGCGGTCGGATTTTCCAACCCTTCGATCTCGTTCAGGACCTTGTGGTCCAGCTGATCAATCAACGGATCAACCACTTTTTTAACATCGTTAAAATCAATTACCCATCCGAGTTTTGGATCCAGCTCCCCCGCCACGTGTACTTCCACATAGTAAGTATGCCCATGCATGTTCGCGCATTTGTGGTCTGGCGGCACATGGGGCAAAAAATGCGCTGAATCAAATTTAAACTCTTTGGAAATTTTCATTTTTGGCATACCTAATCCTCAACATACGGGCGCGGATCGCTTAGGCCCGCATCGCTAAATCCTTTTAGCCGTAATAAACACGAATCGCAGTGCCCGCAAGCACGGCCATCAGGCGCTGGATCATAACAACTGGTTGTTTTGGCGTAATCCACACCAAGTTCTTTACCGCGCTGAATGATTTCCGCTTTGGTTAAATCAATTAATGGCGTATGGATCTTCAGTTTATTTCCCTGTACTCCAGCCACGGTAGCCAGATTCGCCATGGTTTCGTAAGCCGCAATAAATTCGGGGCGGCAATCGGGATAACCGCTGTAATCCAGCGCGTTTACTCCAATAAATATATCGTGGGCTTCGAGCACTTCTGCCCAAGCCAAGGCATACGACAGAAAAACGGTATTTCGGGCCGGAACATACGTAACAGGGATTTCGTCTGTCAGCTCCTCTACCCCGCCATGCTTCGGCACATCAATGTCTGCCGTGAGGGCAGATCCGCCAAATGAACTTAAATCAATATCCACAATCTTGTGCTGTATTGCGGCACCGGCCTGTTCCGCCGCACAGTCTAGTTCAATGGAGTGTCGCTGACCGTACTGAAAGGAAACCGCGTATACATCATAGCCGTCCTTCAATGCCATAGCCATCACCGTGGCAGAATCTAATCCACCACTTAACAGCACTACCGATTTTTTCGTTGTTTCTCCCATTAAAGCATTTCCAGCATTTTATGGGTTTGAGGAATGACCCGAACATTTGGGAGAATAGAGGACACTTGATCCTGCCAACGGAAAATTTGCTCAACAGAAGGAACGGCATCTGTTTTCTCGGCTTTAGTCATCGGCTGAATGATTACCAGCGTGTCCTCGCCTCCGGCCTTCTTAATCCCCTTAGCGGCGGAAAGCAGCTCACTTTCATCCGTATTTGCAGAAACAACCAGCTTCGTGAAAACCTCGACGTTGTAATCTCGGCAAAGCTTTAGAAACTGCCAATGGGCCGGAAAAGTAGCTTTTTCTTCCGTGACGCTTTCCAGTTTTATATCCATAGCCACAATATCGATCCACTCAATGATCGTCTTTAATTCTTTGACTAGATCGCCGGCCGCTTCCAGATAAATACTGAGTCCCTCACTTTTCAGAATCGGCAGCAGTTTCAAAAGAAAACGCGACTGCATCAGCGGGGCACCGCCGGTTATGGAAATTCTGGAATTTCGAGTTTTTGCATCTATTTCCTTAATCACGTCGGCAACCTGTGTAACCGACATCGCATTTTTAATTTGTTCAAACTCACCCGAACCCGGCTGTTTTTCAACAATACAATAATCCGTGAGTTCCGTATTGGTGTCGCAATAAACACATTTTCGATGACACGCACAAAAACGCACAAACAGATGGCGTTCACCAACATAGGGTCCTTCGCCCTGAACAGAACTGAATATTTCGGAAAGGTATGTTTTCATAGATCAGACAAAGTACCCGACCAACTCTGAAAACGAAGCAAAATATGCATTGGGTTTATAGCCCCGTTCCTCGCCAAAACCATAGCGGACAAAAGCACTCTTGATACCCCCATTATCTGCCACCGCCAGATCCGTATAGTGATCGCCGATCATCCATGTATTGGCGGCCTCTGCACCGGAAATCTCCAGACTTTTGAATATTCCTTCCGGCTCCGGCTTGAGCCGTTCGACATCGCCAGCACCGATAATCGCGCAAAAATAGTCGCTGAGACCAAAGTGTTGAAGAATATCCCGGCTTGGATCGCCCGGCTTATTGGTCAACAAAGCCAGTTGGTGCCCTGCCGCTGCTAATTTGGCAAGCCCCTCAGTAACTCCATCGTATAAATAGGTATGAATCGTGGCATGTGAAAAATAGTAGTCTTTATTGATCTGCAGCGCTTCATCCACATCGACATCCGCTCCCTGCAACGAGCGTTCAACCAGCGCGCGTACCCCATTGCCGATATACTCGCTTATCGTTTCCATTGTTAGTGGATCCAATCCATATTGACAGCGCATATGGTTAATGCCGGCCGCCAAATCGGCACGGGAATCTATCAGCGTGCCATCTAGATCAAAAATTAGTAGTTGGGAATTCATTAAGGCATCTCCGAAAGTTTAAGCAGTTGGGACCACGTGTGCACGGCCACATCGACCGGATAGTTTATCGGTTGGTTATTATCGACCGCCACCACTTTAGCTCCCGCCGCACGGGCGGCCTCGATTCCAACCATCTGATCTTCATAGACCAGCGTTTTTTCAGGACAGACCTTCAGTTTCGTAGCGGAGACCTGAATGATTTCTGGATGCGGTTTCTTATGAGTAACTTCATCACTTGTGGTAATGAAATCAAAATAATCCAACAGCTCAGCATCGCTTAGTGCAGGTTTAACAAACTCCAGTGGCGAATTGGATGCCAACGCCAAGGGCATCTTCCCCTTCCAGAATTCCAGGAATTCCCGAGCACCGGAAAAGGGTTCTGCAATAAAAATTTCATGAACCCGTTTTCGCTTAAAGGCGAGGACTTCTTCAGGATCTATATCGAGGTTGTAGCGTTCATTCAGAATGCCTGAAAACCAGGTACTGTGCATTCCGAAAAACTCCAGATGCTCGTCCGGTTTCAAATGATAACCACTCTGCGCCAACACGGCATCGGCAAACGCCTGAGAATGGTATTTTCCTGAATCAATCAGCGTTCCATCCAGATCCAGAATAAAGGCCTCATAGTCCCATAGCTTCATGGCTCAGCATTTCCTTTACCGTGTTAATTACAGTCTCAACTTCCACTTTCCGTATACTGTCCATGTCCTGTTTGGAATAGGTCTGCACATCCGCTTCACGCAGTATCCGATGCTGTTCACCGAACGGGCCGACACGTAACGGATCCGTTGGACCGAAAATGGCCAGACAGGGCGTGCCAGCCGCCGATGCCATATGCATCGGCCCCGAATCAACCGTCACCACCAGGTCAGCAGATTGCAGCACGCCGCCAAGTTCGAGTAACGAGGTCTTTCCGCAAAGGTTGGTCGCCGCGCCTTCCGGCAACTTATTTTCAATCCAGGTGCAGGTTTCCAGATCATCCGGAGCACCCACGAGAATGATCTGTGCATTCAGTTTTTCACCCAGCTCAACAAATCGTTTGGCCGGCCAGTTTTTGGCGGCATGCCGAGAGCACGGTGCAAATACAACCACCGGATGCTGATCCAGACACGGAAAGTCCACCGCAGGAAAAGTAATCGGAAATTCAACCGGACCATCCGATTTATCCAGATAGCGAAGTACATCCAGGTTTTCATTTACGGCATGGCGGTTTTTATCTTTCCGCCCTACTACCGCTGAATAAAGAAAATGAGCGCCTTCGCGTTGAAATGACGGGCCCAGAATTTTTGCGCCCTTCGACCGCTTTGCCATTCGGCAGACAAACGCGCTTTTCAGCAAACCCTGGAGATCAATCACAAGATCATAGGTTTCCTGTTGAAGTACTTCTTTAAAGACTCCCATATTTTTAATCAAACCTTTGCGGGGAAACGGAATGACCTTCCGAACATCCGTAAAGCATTCAACGAGTCCGGTGTACTCTGTGTTGACCACCCAATTAATCTCGGCATCAAAAGCCTGCTTCAGCAAATGCACCGTCGGCACCGCATGAAATAGGTCTCCCAGGGAACTGGTTTTGACGATCAGAATTTTCATATTTACCAGACCAACTTTAAGCCATGATTGATATATTGAGCAAAGCGTTTGTCAGCAGATACCATATGAAAATCTAATGAAAGGGCTTGTTGGATCAGCATTCGGTCAAAAGGGCCGGGATGGAGAGCCGGCACATTTCCATACTCAGCAGCAAGCATTGAATCTAAATCCAGCAAATTGAAACCAATAAGTTCACGACCCTATAAACTCCTCATCAGTCATATCGAAATCATCATGGAATTTATAACTGACAATCCCCTCAAGCACACCTAACTGAACTGATTTTCTTTGGTATTTCTCGTAGGGAATGATAACCGCAACCTTTTCCTTTTTACGACCAAAACAAACTACATACTCTTCGCCTTTCTTTACCCCCTCTAAAACCTCCGAGAAATGGGTTTTTAACTCACCTACTGCTAAAGTTTTCATGCAAACCTCCAACAACACCCTAGCACCAGATGCCTTCTTATCAAGTTGACAAGTTAACCCTGGGCCGCGCCACAGAGCATCAGAATAACTGCTTTCTGAGCGTGCAACCGGTTTTCAGCCTCGTCGAAGACAATCGACTGAGGACCGTCAATGACTCCAGCAGTCTGCTCACATCCGCGATTTGCAGGCAGGCAGTTCATAAAGATGGCATCTGGTTTAGCGTGTGCCATTAGCTCACTATTCACCTGATAAGGCATAAACTTGGCAATTCTCGCTTCTTCCTGATCCTTTGGAATATGGTAGCTCATCCAGGAATCGGTATAGACGACATCGGCATCCTTGATCGCTTCTACCGGATCAGCCGTCACAAAAACAGATCCACCGGATTCAGCAGCATAACGTTCACAGTCGGCTACCACATCAGCCCGAGGAGAATAGTCATCACCTGCGGGAGAGCCGATACTCACCTGCATGCCCATCTTGGTTCCGCCAAACATCAGAGAATGAGTCACATTATTAAATCCATCGCCTAAATAGGCCAGCTTCAACCCCTTTAACGCCCCCTTCTTTTCCTCGATCGCCTGCAGATCCGCTAGAATCTGACAGGGATGGCTGTCATCCGTTAACGCATTAATGACCGGCACGGTTGCAAATTCCGCCATCTCCAGCAGATCCTCATGCTTGAAGAGCCTTGCCATGATGCAATCGACAAAACGGGAAGCCGTTTTAATGGAATCGCTGATGCTTTCCTTTCCACTGCCCATAGGCGAGTTGCCAGTATGGTAATAGATGGCATGACCGCCCATCTGGGTCATTCCCGCTTCAAACGATAACCGTGTCCGCAGGCTTGGTTTTTCAAAAATCATAAGCAGGGTTTTACGCGCCATGGCGTCGGCATACTTTTCCGGATGGTTTTTCACATCTCTTGCCAAATCGAGCACAGTCCGTATTTTTTCAGGACTCCACTCCTTGAGTGATATTAAATGTTCCATAGTTATTCCTCGTAAAAATTGAAAACGTGATAAGTGACGATTGATTCGTGACAAATCAGTCACGTTTCACGGTTTACGCCTCAGGTTTATATTCCGCGTAGTGTTGATTTACTTCTTCCTGACGACCGAATGTCGTAAGGATCAGTGCGGCACGGATCCACATCCCATTACGCATCTGTCTCCAATAAACCGCCCGCGAATCGTTATCGATCTCTGTGCTAATTTCCTGACGTCGAGGCAACGGATGCAAAATCACCGTAGTATCTTTGATCGTATCCATGTGTTCTGCACCAATATGATAATCACAAGCCTCGGTAGTACTGCCCTCGCCTTCTACATCCCATTCATCCTGAATACGGGTCATATAAATCGCATCTGCAATCGGCATGACCGAAGCAAAGTCCTGCGTTACCACATACTTGGTTCCCGCCTTATCCAGCAGATCCAGAATATCCTGACTGATCTGTAGCGATTCCGGTGCAATAAAATAAAGCGTCATATCTTTATAAAGCGAAAGCATCCATGCCAATGAACGTACCGTACGACCGCGAAGCAAATCGCCAACAAAAGCCACGTGCTTGCCATCGATACCGCCGATCTTTTCAAAACTCCGCTGCAGGGTGTAAATATCCAGTAGCGCCTGGGTAGGATGCTGATCGGCTCCCGACCCTGCATTCAAAACAGAGATCTCACGGCCGGTGTGGGCCATCATCCACGCCACGCGTTCGGCAAATCCACCGACGGGATGACGCATAATGATCATGTCCACGTAAGAACTGAAGGTCCGAATCGTGTCTTCCGGCGATTCACCCTTGATTTCACTCGATGTTTTGCTGTCGCGCACATCCATCGTATCCAGCCCCAGAATCTGGCAGGCGGCATTGTGGGAAAGATAGGTTCTGGACGAAGGCTGGGCAAAATAGAGCATGGCCCGCTTATCCGAGAGCAATGACTTCAGGAAGTTTGCTCCGTCGCGCCGTTTATTCATGCGCTTAATCTTTGTTGCTAACTCGCAGAGTTCTTCAATTTTTTCACGCGAAAACTGCTGGGCAATCAGCGTATGCGCCGGACTTCCCTGAAAATAGGCGCCTTTTTCGGTTAATGGCAGCGCTTTGAAATCCCGCCACGCAATATCACTCAGATTTTTTTTCGTACCCATGATATAATTCCCCCTGTTCAACAATCGGACAACAATAGCGAACCCAAATATAAAGTCCACCCTTCCAATCCCACATTTCTTTCCCTAAGTTCGTCCCATGAATAATCAGGAACACGACAGCACCCCCCGGGTAGACGGGGCGGTGCTTACTGGCGTTACCGCCGGAAATATGCAGATTGCCAATACGCCGATCAGTGCTCAAGCCCTGTTGTGCCACGATATTTTTAATACGCTAAGCCAATCTATACTATGGATCGCGGCAGACGTCCGGGAAATGGAGCGGCTCTACGAATCGCTTCAAACGATTGCTTCGGCTAAGGAAAAAAGCGCAACTCAACTTTTTCAACCTATGGAAAAGGATCCGGCGGTATTCGGTGAGCACCTTAAAATTGTTAAGCAACTGGCCGAAAATAAAACATTTATCATCATCACCTGCCCTCAGGCACTGGAGCATGAAGTCCCGCTTGCCGGAAATTCCGAGCAGGCCGTTCAAACCTTAAAAACCGGAAAGGAGCATAAACTTGAGCCACTGACCAGCTGGATGACCGACGCTGGTTATGCGTTTGGCGTGGAAGTCTATTCTCAAGGCGAAGCAGCCCTGCGCGGTGGCATTCTCGACTGCTGGCCTCCCGGAGCACCCCGCCCCGTCCGCATTGAATTTTTCGGCGATACCATTGATTCCATCCGCTACTTTGATGATCAAACACAGTGCTCTATCGAAAAGGTAGAAAGCATTGAACTGCCGCAACTCGATTTCGGTTTTGCCGGCGATGAAACCTGTCCACTGACCGACCTGCTCCCCGAAAATACGATTCTGATTAATCCGGAAGAAAACATCACGCCTCAATCGTCATGCCTCACAATCCAAACCGGATTTAACTTCTACGACACCGGCTTGTTTGCCGTTTCTTACAACACCCACCCAAAAGAGGCCGAACAGGCTCGGCGACGATTTGTGGACCAGCGTTGTGCGGACGTTTCCACTGATTGGACCATTCATTTCTTTTTTGAAACCTCAGGAACGTTAACCCGATTTCAGGAGCTCTATTCCGAGCTTGAGGGATTCTCAGGATTACAACTGCACCAAGGCGTCCTGCACGAAAGCGCTATCGATCATACCCGGAAAATACTACTCGTCACCGAGAGCGATTTCTATGCCTATCACACGAACCGCAGTGCCCATGCCCGTCAGGCCAAGCGCTTTCATAAACAACAGGATCGTGTTTCAGAAGCAGCCGATATCCAACCCGGCGATTTTGTGGTGCATTTCGAACACGGCGTCGGCAAATATCTCGGACTGGTTGAGACCTCGTTCAGCGGTAAAAGCATGGAAGTCCTTTCCATCGAATATGCCAAAGGCGAAAAGGTTTACCTTCCGGTAACCCAGGCGCATCTGCTTACGCGCTATAAAGGCATGGGAAAGCAAAAACCCAAACCGCATACCCTCGGCGGACGAAAATGGAGAAACGACAAGGCCGGAGCAGAAGAAGCCATACAGGATTTTGCTTCCCAGTTACTTCAAACTCAGGCCGAGCGACAGGCCAAACGCGGCTATCGCTTTTCTAAAGATACCGCCATGCAGGCCGAGTTTGAAGCAGCCTTTCCCTATACCGAAACTCCGGATCAACTTTCTGCATCCGCAGAACTTAAACGCGACATGGAAAAACTCCGACCCATGGACCGATTGCTCTGCGGCGATGTTGGGTTCGGAAAAACCGAAGTGGCCATGCGCGCGGCATTCAAGGCAGTGATGGACGGTATGCAGGTTGCCGTACTCGTGCCGACAACCATACTCGCCCAGCAACACTACAATAGTTTTGTAGAACGCCTTGCCGCCTTTCCGGTTCGAGTGGATATGGTTAGCCGTTTTCGTACGCGGGCCGAGCAAAACAACACCCTTGTACAAACGCTGGAAGGCGAAGTGGACATCCTGATCGGCACGCACCGGATTCTCTCTAAGGATGTTAATTTTAAGAACCTCGGATTGGTTATTATCGATGAAGAACAACGTTTCGGAGTAACGGCAAAGGAACATCTCAAGGAACTCCGAAAACAGGTTGACCTAATCACGATGTCGGCGACGCCGATTCCTAGAACCCTGTACATGAGCCTAACCGGTGTGCGAGATCTCAGCACCATCAAAACCGCCCCCCAGGAACGGCAGCCCATTGACACTAATGTGATCCCCTACGACGAGGAAATCATTGCCGAAGCCATTCGCACGGAACTGCACCGCGATGGTCAGGTCTTCTATCTGCATAACCGTGTTAAAACCATCCATCTCGTTGAAACCAAATTACGGGCACTGGTACCGGAATCCCGTATTGCCGTTGCGCATGGTCAGATGGCCGAGGGCGAGCTTTCCCAGATCATGCATGCTTTTGTTGAAGGTCGCTTCGATGTTTTACTTTGCACCACCATTATTGAAAGTGGCGTTGATATTCCCAACTGCAATACCCTGCTCGTGGAAAATGCCGAGCGATTTGGTTTATCTGACTTGTATCAGTTGCGTGGCCGAGTTGGACGTTCCAACCATAAAGCGTTCGCCTACATGATGCTAACCCCCGGCGGCGAAGTTATTGATGCGGCGCGCGACCGCATGAATGCTATCAAGCGGTATACCGGTCTCGGATCCGGCTTTCGACTGGCCCTTCGCGACCTGGAACTGCGCGGAGCCGGCAATATGCTCGGCGCAAAACAAAGTGGTCACATTTCCGCCGTCGGTTTTGACCTCTATTGCCAATTGCTGAAACGCACGATTGCCATCATGCAGGGCAAAAAACCGCCGCCGTTAATGGATGTGGTGGTCAAACTCGACTTCCTCGACCTGTCACCCAAATCAGGCAATCGGGCAACCGGCGCCTTTATTCCCTACGAATATATGGAAGATGAAAACCTGCGGCTTCGTCTCTACCAACGAATCTCGGCTCTCGCCACGAAACAGGAAATCACGCTGATCAAGCGCGAAATAAAAGACCGCTTCGGAAAACTCCCGCAGGAAGTACAACGACTATTACTCATAGCCGAACTTCGCATTGTGGCAGCAGATAATCGGATTAAATCCGTCATCGTTCGGAAACAAAAAGTAATGCTCTCAACCGGCAAGGATTATCTGACCTATGGCGGGCAGCATCCCTGGTTAGATGAGAGCCATGCGACTCCTATGCTGAAAGAATTGATTCGGCTGATTACCGACTACTAAAGTTCCAACATTTCCTGCGCGTGCTGAAGCGTTACATTCGTGCTGTCTTTACCACCAAGCATCCGGGCAATTTCTTCGGGGCGCGATTCGCTGTCGAGTAACCGCACTTCGGTATAGGTCCTGCCGTCTTCCACTTTTTTGGAGACCGCCAGGTGGGTTGTTCCGCATGCGGCTACCTGAGGTAAATGGGTAATACAAATTAATTGATGACATTCGGCTACCTGAGCCAGTTTACGCCCAACTGCTCCGCCGATTTCGCCGCCGATATTCGCATCGATTTCATCGAAGACGAGCACAGGAATCTGATCCTGTTTTGCCAGCACGGCCTTCGTGGCCAACATAACGCGTGAGATTTCGCCGCTGGATGCAATCATGCGGAGCGGACGCATATCTTCGCCGGCATTCGGAGCAAACCCGAAATCAATTTCATCCATCCCCAAAGGACCTGGGTCACAGGGATTAATCTCCACATCAAAAAATCCGTGTTCAAATCCGATATCCACCAGCTCACGCGTAATCGATTCAGAAAGATTATCAGCCACGTTTTCACGTTGTTTGCGCAGTACCTCTCCAACCTTTTTCAGCGATTTAAACATGGAGTTCAGCTCATTCTGGAGTTCCGATCGGCGTTTATCGCGGCCACGTAAATCCTTGAGTTGCAACTTCCAGGCTTCCCCGTTTTCCAAAACTTCTTCTACGGTTGCACCATATTTTCGTTTAAGCGTTTGGTAGGTCGTTAGACGATCATCCAGCCACTGCATGCGCTCTGCACTGGAGTCAATTCCTGCCACCGAATTTTCGATGGACCGAACCACCTCCTGAACCGACGTAACCGCACTTTCAACCTCATCGTGCCATTCCTGTGCTTCCGGCATAAGCTTGATCAGTTGATTCATCGATTGTTGCGCGGCAACCAAAGCATCGAAGGCGCAACCTTCTCCTTCGGTAAGTGCCTGAACAGCTCCGTTGGCCAACTCGATTACTTGTTGGGAATTTGCGATTACACCGTGCTCTTCCTCAACTTCGAGTTCTTCGTCGACGGTCAGCTTTGCGGATTCAATTTCATTCACACGGTAATCGAGAAACTCGACCTGACGCTCAAGGTCTTCCTCGTTATCTGAATTCAGTGCTACGATCTTTTTTTGGATCTCACGATATTGGGCATATTCTTGAGCATAGGCCGCTTTAGCTTTATCCAACTGTCCAAACGCATCCAGTATTTCAAGCTGAACCGATTGATCCAGCAACGATTGATGATCATAGGGGCCATGCATATCGACCAACACTTCCCCCAGCCGTTTTAAGACCGTCAGCGTAACCGATTCGTCATTTACAAAAGTTTTATTTGAGGATTCCGTGATGATCCTGCGGATAATCAACAGCCCACCATCGCAGGATTCCATGCCTATATCCGAGAGAACGGCATCCACCTGGGCAGAATTATCGAGACCAAACTCAGCATGGACCGAACAGGAACTCTCTCCGGTGCGAATCATCGACTTGTCGGCACGCTCGCCCAAAAGCAAACGAAGGGCGCCAATCATCAATGATTTACCGGCCCCGGTTTCTCCGGTAATCACATTCAGGCCCTCATTGAAGCCCACCTGCACATCATCAACCAGTGCAAGATTCTTAATTTTTAGCGTTCTGAGCATGTTGGGGAGGAGTATTCAATGAAGCTGGGGCTAGCGCAAGCCGGATTATTTTGAACGAGCATTTTCGCTGGCCGTAGCCCGTTGCTCTTCTTTTCGTTTTTCCTCAAACCCGTTAAGGAAAATGATCAGAACACGCAATAATATCAAAAGAAAGATGGGGCCGCCAATAAAGTAGAAAGCATCCGGCAGATCAAAACCCGGACGCGATCCTGACCTACGGACATTGGGTCGAAGATGCCGTCGAGCCTCCTCTATAGTAGGCAAATAGTCATCTGCCGTAACACCATAAACCGCAGTAACCGTGGATTCTTTCTTTTCTTCGACAGCCGGTTCCGTTGAGAGCACGGGCTTAATTCCAGCATCTTCCTGCTGCGCAAGCCCCCCCAGCGGTATTATGATTACTGAAATCAGTAAAATTATGTATGTGAAAATCTTCATCTCTCCCTTCAGCGCTTCTCCCAAAAGCTGAGTCCTGTAACATTGAACGTGATCACGGTAACAAAAATGACACCATAGAGAATGTTAAATTGCCAATTAGTGATACTCCCCCGGGGCAAGCCCCGAGGTATGCTGCGACGATTTCTATAAATAAATACGCTTATTGGCACCCTCAACGCGTCATCGTGGGGAACTATCTGAAAACGTATTATTATTGCACCGGAAAAGGCTATTCGGCATAAATGTACGTCTTGTGACAAACGAAGGTTTATAAACTATGGCAAAACCAATTTATGCAGGCTCCTACAACAACCGCGGAAGCGGCCGCTGGAAGAGCGTTTTCATTGTAATTATACTGATTCAGATCGTTCTGGTAGCCACCTACCTGATGTATACAAAAGGGAAAAAGGACGATAACGAGACTCCCGAAGCACCGGCGCCAACAGCATCAGCACCGATGGCTGGCGAACCGATTCCGGTTCCCCTGCTGGATCTTGCACCTGCGGCTCCTGCTGCAGTGGCGGCCACGCCCCAATCCAGAGCCGTTGTATCCGACGCGCAAGCGGCCATTGATGGCGGCCAGTTGGCTGATGCCAAGATCATGCTGGATCGACTCGTAGCGTCCTCTCCCGATGCTGAAGCGATTAAGCTGTTGGGCGAAGTGAATATAAAACTGCTCAAATCACCCTTAATGATGCCGGGCAAGGAATATTACGTTATTCAGTCGGGTGACTATCTTCAGAAAATCGCAAAAAACCATAAGACAACCGTAGCGCTCATTAAGAAAATGAATGGAATGGAGACGGATACCATTCGGCTTGGAGCTCGGTTGCTGGTATTTAACAGTGACTTTACGATGCGCGTTTCCAAAACGCGCAATGAACTCGACCTGTTTATGGGCGATAAAATTTTCAAACGCTATTCTGTTGGCACCGGTAAGTTTGGAAAAACCCCAGCAGTACAGTTTACCATTATTGATAAAATCATTGAGCCCCCATGGACACGCCCTGCCGACAATAAACAGATTGAATACGGCGATGCGGAAAATGTGCTTGGCACCCGTTGGATGGCTATTAAATCTGCAGACCATCCTGAGCTGACCGGATTTGGCATTCACGGCACCTGGGAACGGGACAGTATTGGACAGCAATCCAGCGCGGGTTGTATCCGCATGTTAAACGAAGATGTTGAGGAACTGTTTGATCTGGTTCCCCGCAAATCAACCGTTATAATCAGCGATTAATTTTCACGGACGAGGAGTACTGCATGAGCGCACCAATCAGCTTACCTTTTGAAGCCCCTATTGCGGAACTGGAAACCAAGCTCAAGGAGCTTGAGGCTTTCAGTCAGGAGCAGGATATCGATGTTTCCCATGAATTAAAAAACATGAAGGCTAAGATCGAACAAACCCGCACAGATATTTATGCAAACCTCTCCGCCTGGCAAAAGGTACAGGTTGCGCGTCATCCAGACCGCCCCTACACCATGGATTACATCAATACCATGACGACGGACTTTGTTGAGATTCATGGCGATCGGATTCATCGCGACGACCGGGCCATTGTTGGCGGGTTCGCCAAAATTGATGGTAAGAAAGTAATGATTATCGGTTCACAGAAAGGCCGCGACACTAAAAGCAATGTGGAATGCAACTTTGGTTGTGCTCACCCGGAAGGCTATCGCAAAGCGCTTCGTTTGATGAAGCTCGCTGACAAATTTGGGGTTCCAATTGTTACCCTGATCGACACCAAAGGTGCCTATGCAGGACTCGAATCGGAAGAACGGCACATTGCGGAAGCCATTGCTGTAAACCTACGTGAATGCTTTAACATCAAAATTCCAATCGTCTGCGTCATTATTGGCGAAGGCGGAAGCGGCGGCGCTCTCGGAATCGGTATCGGAAACCGAATCCTTATTCTTGAGCATGCCTACTACTCCGTGATTTCTCCTGAAGGCTGCGCTGCGATCCTCTGGAAAGACAGGGCTTTCTCCGACAAGGCTGCTGAAGCTCTTAAGATTACAGGACCTGACCTGATTAAGCTTAAACTAGCTGACGAAGTTATTCCTGAACCGAAAGGCGGCGCGCACGCCAACCAGGAAGAGGCCGCAGCTAACTTAAAGAATGCCATTCTCAAACACCTTGAGGAACTTTGCAGGATGTCCAACGAAGAGATTCTGCAGGATCGTTACGATAAGTTCCGGGCTATGGGTCAATTTGAAGGTTCCGTTGAATAGACCGTAATTCAGGTTGAATCATTCGGGCAGGCTTCTAAGCCTGCCCTTTTTTATGAGGAAGACCGGGTTCTGGTAATTTCAACAGCCGATGCTTTTGCAAAACGCAACGCACCGGGTTTATCAATCGTTATAATCACCTGCTGCACTTTTTCGTCAGCCAATGCAATATCGGCCATCCGCTCCGCCAGAGACTCAATTAGTTCAAAGCCGCTACCATCAACCAGTTTTAAAATAGCCTTCTTGATGGACTTATAATCAACCGTATCTTCCAGTTTGTCAGAACGCCCTGCTTTTCGCAGGTCCGCATGCATTTCAACATTGATGACAATATCCTGCTTTTCCCGCCGCTCTTCTGGAAAGATTCCAATGATGCAACGTAACGCAAGGTCACGAATAAATATTTTATCCATATTAAACTCCATTTCCTAAAAGGTGTTGGCCGCCATCCACATAAATGACCTGACCGGTACAATAGTCCGCCTGTAATAAATAAATTGCCGCTTCTGCAACATTTTCAGGTGTGGGAAAATATTCAAGCGGTACACATCCGGCTCGTTCAGCAAAGTTTTCACCGCTCTCACCCGGAGGAGGAAGAATCGGTCCCGGAGCAACGCCGTTGACCCTTATGCGAGGAGCCAATTCAAGCGCGCTTATTTTAGTAAGCTCCTCCAACCCTTTCTTCGTGATGGAATAAGACAACGCCGTTGGATCATTTGCACGGATACGTCGATCCAGCATATTAATAACTGCGCCTTCTTTGGCTTGAACAGCAAATAAACGAGTCAGCTCCATAGGGGCAAATAGATTAACCTGAAATTCCCGTTGCACCCGCTCAGGATATCCTTCTGCTAATCGATCTTTGGTGAAAAGAGAGGCGTTATTGACCAGAATATCGAGTGGGCCTGCCTGTTCGATCATACGAGCACAGTCATCCGATGATTGCAGGTTTCCCTGAACGGTATGCGATGACAGCGCGTCTGCTTCCTCCATGGAACTGAGGTAATGAACAACAACTTCGGCACCAGCTTCCTGCAGCGCTTCTGTTATGGCCCGTCCAATACGCACCGCACCACCTGTCACCAAGGCCCGTTTTCCTTTAAGAATCATGGTTTATTTAATACCTGCATTTACCAGACATTGAAAGTTTAGCCTTTCCTTTTTCCGGGTACTGGAAAAAAATGATTCCGTACTTACAGGAGAATATCCCATGTTACGGAAAATCCTATTTACCCTGATTGCCGGTCTGTCTATCACAACCGCGCATGCCCAAATAACCAACGATGATTCTCTGGTATACATTATACCCATTAAGAAAATGATTGAGCCGGCTCTGCTCTATGTCATTCGGCGCGGAATCGACGAAGCAACGCGCAGTAATGCTGATGCCATTATATTGCATATGGATACAACGGGCGGGCGGGTGGATTCCGCAGTTGCCATTGTCGGCGCCATTGGGCACTCCACCATCCCCATCTATACGTTTATAGAAAAAGAAGCGATTTCAGCCGGTGCCATGATTGCTCTATCCACTCCCTCCATCTACATGAAGCCCGGTTCGGTAATTGGTGACATTACCCCAATCTCCATGGGGCTGACCGGTGGCGTTCAGGATATGCCTGAGGCCGAGAAGGAAAAAATGACCTCCTATGTCGCCGCGCATGTTCGCTCTGCAGCGGAACAAGGCGGACACGATGTCGAACTGGCAGAAGCCATGGTACGGCGGGATATAGAATATAAAAGCGGCGATACCATCATCAGTAAAAGCGGCAACGTGCTTACCCTTACCAATACAGAAGCGGAACAGCTGACAGGCGAAGAACAAAAACCATTGCTTTCGAAAGGCACTGTCGAAAACATCGATGAAATGCTCGAAAAGGTTGGACTGGCCAATGCACAGAAAAAAACACTTGAAGTAACCAGCTCAGAAAAGGTTGCCCGTCTGATTGCCGGTATTGCACCTATTTTAATGATGCTGGGTCTGGGTGGTTTATGGCTCGAATTCAAAACTCCGGGATTCGGAATTTTCGGTATTGCAGGTATCTTCTGCCTGATCCTGTTTTTCTTCGGGCATCATATTGCCGGATTGGCCGGCATGGAGGATCTCTTACTTTTTGTACTGGGAGTAACATTGCTAGCCATCGAACTTTTTGTCATCCCCGGCTTTGGGGTATTAGGGTTCAGCGGATTGTTACTTATCTTCATTTCATTTATCAGTGCCATGAGCGAACGTCTTCCCGGATCATGGAGACCGGTTTCATTTGATGTAGAAACATTTTCATTGCCCATGCTTAAAGTCCTGCTGGCCTTCATCGGTTCATTTGCCCTCGTAGCGCTTGCCGGAAAATTTCTACCCAAGACAAAGGTATTTCAGAGCATCACGCTCGACACGGTTCTGGAAGAGATGGATGAAAATACAAACCTATTAGGCATGGAAGGCTCAGCACATTCCGATTTACGACCCAGTGGCACGGCCTATTTCGGCGAACGGAAAATTGATGTGGTTACGCATGGCGAATATATCCAGGAAAACCAATCTATCCGGATAGTAGAAGTTCACGGAAATCGTATTATTGTCGAAAAAGTATCCAACGGCTAAGAGTGCATCTTTTTTTGGAACTCCATCCACTCGTCGTAGTGCTCTTCAATTACTGCCAGATCTTTCTCATTATCGGCATCGAGCGCCGCGCCACCAAAATGGGTATAGACAATCTGCAAACGGGCACCCAACGCATTGCCAATGCCCTCGGCCAACCGGTTGAAACCGACCAGTGACCGGAGACGATCCGAAAGATGAGGATGACCATGCCGATCATAGTAGAGCGATAGTTGCATGAGGATAAAAATGCGCACGCTTTTCATCAGCCGCCAGCCATTGCACAGGAGCGAAAATAACATCCGCAGAATATTGGCCAAGCGGGTTTGGTAGCGCCATTCATACATTTTCTCGATGTAATCAAGGTGTGCGAATGTAAGCGGCTTTGCAATGTGCAGATTATTGTGGCGGATTAGGTCTTCCTTCACATGGATATAGATCATCTGAATGCCGGACTTATCTTTTTGAGGATGGTAGTGCGAAAGCACTTGGCTGGAGGTCACTCCGATGGAGTAGTCGTATTCATGCATGTTGCTGCGCATCAGGAATTCATCCACTTCTTCCGGCATCAGCATGGGAATATCGCACGGGGAAACCAAAGCGGGAGTCTTTTCATGTTCCGTCCCTTTGAGGCTCCAGAAGTCAACGGTATCGGCCAAGCCAAGCGATGCGACATAGCCGACCTTAAAATTTTCGATCATGTTGTCGCGCTGCTCAACGACCACCACATTGGAATTAATTCCATGTTCACGGAGAGCCGTTTCTATTCGATCCGAAGGACCGACAACCGCTACAAGGCCGACATGATCCGCCTCAAGCAAGGCGCGCAACACATGAATAAAAAGTGGTATCCCTTTAAGTTCAAAAAAGGCCTTATTATCATCGTGTAACGCGATGCTGGCCCGGCGATCGCCTGCCAGCAGAACAGCATTGACCTTATTCGTTGCCTTCATAGCACCCCTCGTTCCAAAGACATGCTACTAGACTGATCTCGCTGTGTCAAAACGGCAAAATAAAAAGGGCGGTGATTAACCGCCCTTCGCCAAACCGTTGAAAATCCCTCTACTTATTACCCTGCAGGGTCATCAGGAATTCCAGATTGGTATTGGTCTTTTTCAAGCGATTGATCAGCAGTTCCATCGCCTCGACCTGCGGCACATCCTTAAGCGCTTTGCGAAGCGTCCAGATCCGCTGCAATTCATCGGGATGCAGCAGCAACTCTTCTTTCCGAGTGCCGGAACGTTCAATATTAATGGCCGGATAGATGCGCTTGTTCACCAGCTCGCGATCCAGTCCCAGCTCCATATTACCCGTGCCTTTGAATTCCTCAAAAATCACTTCATCCATACGGCTTCCGGTATCGACCAGCGCCGTAGCGATGATGCTCAAACTGCCGCCATTTTCGATGTTCCGCGCCGCACCAAAGAAACGTTTAGGTTTGTGCAATGCATTGGAATCAACACCGCCGGACAGAATCTTGCCGCTGTGCGGTGAGGTCGTATTGTAGGCACGCGCCAGACGGGTGATGGAGTCGAGCAGGATGATAACATCCTTGCCTTGCTCAACTAAACGCTTGGACATTTCAATCACGATTTCGGCTACCTGTGTGTGGCGTTCCGGTGGCTCATCAAACGTTGAGGCCAAAACCTCGGCCTGTGTAGTGCGCCGCATATCAGTCACTTCCTCGGGACGCTCGTCGATCAGCAGAACAATCAACTTGGCCTCGGGATTATTTTTAGAAATGCTGTTAGCCATTTTTTGCATCAGTACGGTTTTACCCGTACGAGGAGGTGCCACGATTAAGCCACGCTGACCTTTACCGATCGGAGTGACGATATCCATCACCCGCATGGAGATTTCTTTTGCATCCGTTTCCATCACCAAACGTTCGTCAGGGAAGAGCGGCGTCAGGTTTTCGAATGGAACCCGCCTTCTCGCCAATTCAGGATCTTCTTTGTTGATTTGATCAACGCGAAGCAGCGCAAAGAAACGTTCCTTTTCTTTTGGAGACCGAATGGAACCCGTCACATAGTCACCGGTACGAATACCGAATCGGCGAATCTGGGATGGAGAAACATAAATATCATCCGGTGCTGGCTGATAGCTGTTCAAAGGAGAACGTAGGAAGCCAAATCCGTCGGGGAGAATTTCAAGAACACCGCGACCCAGCAGTGGACCACCGCGGCGGCCATGCGTTTTGAGTAGCTCAAAAATAAGCTGATGCTTTCCTACTCCATCGTATTCCTGCATGCCATACTCTTCGGCAAGCTCTTTGATGTCATTAATCGGGGTAACCTGCATCTCGTGCAGGGAAAGTGGTGGTAGATTATCTACGTTTGGCGGTGGGACATCTCTCTCACGGCGGTTGTTGTTATTGTTATTTTTCTTATTCCGATTCTTTTTTCCGTGCCGTCCCTGATTTCGATCCCGTTGCGGGCGATCATTATTCGATCGATTTTCCTTTTTGGCAGGAGCTTCGGATTCCGGCGCAGTAACTGATTCTGTCGGTTTATCGGCTGGCGGTGCAGTTGGTTCTTTGCTTTCAACAGCAGGCGCTGCCTCTATCTTCTCCGCAACATCTTTCTTTACCGCCGCTTTTTTAGTGGCCTTCTTTTTTGCTGTCTTTTTCTTAGCCGGAGCTTCGTCCTTCTCGACTTTTTTAACTGCTGCTTCAACCACTTTGTTTTCGTCGCTCATAATTACCTTCCACCTGCTATAGCCTTCACAACATTGTGAACAGCCAACTTAAGTTCCACCAGCGTTCCTGTATTAGAAACAACATAATCCGCCAGGCTTTCTTTTTCTGCCAACGGCATTTGGGAACCAATTCTTTGTTTAGCCTCAACCTTATTCAGTCCACGGTTTTCCAGTCGTTGAAAAACCGCATCCTGATTGCTCGACACACACACCACCGAATCCCAGCCTAAATCCTGCATTCCGCTTTCATAAAGCAAAGGGATTAAAACGGCGGCGTTTTTACCATCGGATCTGTACTGAGTGATCCGTTCCAATAAATATTTCTTTATCACCGGATGAACTATCCGGTTTAAAACTTCTCTTTGTTCGGGATTTTCAAAAACAATTGCAGCCAGAGCAGGACGGGATATTTCACCTTGCTCTGTTAAAATATATTTCCCGAAATAATCAACTACCTGCTGATAGACGGGTTGTCCTACTGTCATCAGCTCATGCGCAACACGATCTGCGTCACATACGGAGAATCCCATCCGCTCCAATATTGTCCCGACTTCTGATTTTCCACAGGCAATTCCTCCGGTCAAACCGATCACTATTGAATTACCATCAGGCTGTGACATGAAAATAATGAGCTGGAGTCGATGTTTTGGAAATCCGGGAATAAGAAGAACTCGTTTCCCCCTGAAACTGTTGCCTTTTTAAGTCTATTTGGATGGATTGTCAACTCTTGGTCTATGAAGAATCTATGATCCTTTCTCAGTTAAAACCGTGTTGACACACGGCAAGTTCTGACAACAGAACCAAATCGTTTTTATTTTGCTTTTTCAGCATACTGCTCATAGCTTGTACGTTGAACTTTTTTAAGAGGTAAACTTTGTCAGCTGAAGACCAGTATCAAACAAGAGCAACGCTGATTCAGCGTGTTCAAAACCAACAGGACGATCAGTCCTGGGAAGAGTTTGTGCGTGTTTATCGGCGCTATATCTATGCGATTATTCGCAGCATGAATATTTCTGAACACGATACTGAAGACATTCTTCAGCAGGTATTAATCAACCTATGGAACAGTCTTCCGAAAATGGATTATAATAAGATCAACCGTTTTCGCAGTTGGCTGAGTACCGTAACAAAAAACTGTGTAACCGATTTTATCCGCAAGCGTATCCGGGAAGCCAACCGCTTAGAAAAGGCCAGTAAGGATGACACGCTGACCTATCTAAAAGCCATTCGTCTTCCTGAGATTGACACTATTGCTGAACGGGAATGGGAAATCCACCTGACCAACCTAGCTTTGGATAATATTGCTCCTCTGTTTTCCGGGAAAGCCGTTGATGCATTTCGTCTGACGCTGGAAGGCAAAAGCGTTGAAGAGATTGCAAAGAAGCTCGAGCTCAAGGAAAACTCGGTATACCGGCTTAAAAATCGAGTTAAGGAGCGGCTGATTCAGGAGATTCGGCATCTGCGGGAAGATTTGGAGTAGGCACCTTCCGACCTGTCTTTGAATCAACAACCACCATCTTCTGCGTTAACTCAGCAATGGTTTCTTTGGGATAATCACTGATGGTTAGAAAAACCTTTTTCAGCTTCAGTGATTCCAGCTGACGCGGCAACTGCCTGGGCGCATCAACCTTCACCCCTGCCATTCGAAGTTCATTTAACCTCATACCGCGTAGCTCAGCCAGATTGCCTAGCTTCGCATCACTTATATCCAAGGTAGCCAGTTTAAATGGTGCCAGTACGTTTCTTCGGTAGACGCCGATAATGTTCATGGAAAAGACCGAATAGTTTGTTCGGGACAAATTCAGCAGGAGCCCATTCTTCGTTTTAAAAAGCTTAAGTGGATTTTTTTTTGATCGCCTAGTGTAGTTTAATTTATCGAGAACAGCGCCCGCCAACTTAATATATTCTTCCGGTGATGCCGAAGCGGGACGACGGCGCATGTGGTGATAGTAGAGATAGAACAGTGTCATCTGGTTTGCGGTTTTAGCTTCACTAAACAGTTCGGCCAGTTGATTGTCGCTTAACCGACTTTTATCTATCGGTTTTATTTTTGCATATTTTTGACTCAACACGCGAAGCTGACCGATACGCTTGCTTTTTCCCGCCGTGTTAAAACATTCATTCGCTGCATGAAATTCCTCCAATACGAAATGAAGAATCCCCTTTTGCTCGTATAGATTCTGCCGTTTAACCGTATCAATATTTTCATCCAGCCCAGTTTCAAGCAAATGAATCATCGACGGCGCATTCACAAAATCGCGGCTACGCACAGTGAACGATACTGCCTGCCCTAATTCCTGGCCCAGCGCAGCCGCGACCTGTTGCTCATTCCTATAAAGTTGAAAGTTTTCTTCTGCGGTCGTTCTTGCCGCTACGGCCTCCGATTTTTCTTTGCTGATGGCAAGAAGATTTACGCTGACCACAAAGGCCAGCAGCAACAGAAAAAATATGAGCAAAAATGAAACTCGATTATGGCGCCGAAGTAAAAGCGAAGCCTTGGTTATCCACCCTGCGCTTTCGGCTTTTGTCGGATGCCCTGATAGATAGCGGCTAATTTCATGGCGAAGGTCGCCCACATCTTCATATCGGTCGTCCGGTTTTAAGGCCAACGCCTTCATGGTGACAGCGTTCAGGCTTTGCGGAGTATGAAAATCAGGGTTCCGGCGGCGCATTGAAATGATTTTACCCTCTCGGGTATTCTGAATCACCTTGTTTGCAGACTCTCCTTCCACCGGAAGTTTGTAGGTCAACAGCATATAAAGCAGTGCGCCCAGCGCATAGATATCGGTATGTTGCTTTTTATCACCATACGCCTGCGTTTGTTCGGGCGCCATGAACCCAGGAGTTCCTTTTAACGTTCCAGAAAGGGTCATGTCGTTCAGGATATCACCATCCAGCAAAGCAGAATCATCTGAGAGATCATGGTCTTCGTCATTGATGACTCGGGCAAGTCCCCAATCGCACACCAATACTTCACCAAATTTTCCAACACGGATATTATCCGGTTTAATATCAAGATGAAGAACCCCTCGTGAATGGGCATAAGCGATGGCATCGCAGATTTTCAGATAAATATTAAGTAGGGTATCAAGCGGATAGTCTCGGCGATAGTCCGCATCACCATCTCTTAGTTTACGAACAATGGTTTTGAGACTGTCGCCGGGAATCAGTTCCATGGAGAAAAAAGGTTCCCCATCAGGATCAAGACCCATGTTATAGACCGGCATAATATTCGGATGGGCAAGATTAGCCGTTAAACGGGCTTCCCGCAGAAATTGTTCTAAATCCTGCGATCCTTTATTACGAACCGATCGAGCCATAGCGATTCTCCGATCCAGCCGATGGTCATGGACTAGCGTAATCCGCTTTTCTCCCCCTTCGGCAATCTTTTCAATTTCCCGATAGCGGGCAATGTCGTCTTTCAGCGAGTTAAGGATCGGGGTTAACGAATCTTTCTCATCTTCCGAGAGCTCCAGCGCTGCGGTATTATAAAAACTGCGCAATGTTTCATTACGGTCGCTGAATACTTTTTCGAGATCCTTATTTTCTTCATCCGCCATGAATGCGCCCTACCGAGCATTAAAACCGCTAAACTGTGGGAAATATATCGAGTAACTGGCTCGGCTCATTAACTAAATAATCCGGATGAACACGTGCCAGTGCCTCAGTGGTATTAAGCCCCCAGCTGACTGCAATGGTTTTTGCACCTGCATGACGGGCACTTTCGACATCGATGGTGGTATCTCCGATATAATACAGACTGGATGGATCGAGGCCTTTCTGCCTGATATATTTTTCGACGCGCCGCTTCTTACTGAGGATTGCGCGTGTGGATTCCACATCGTCGAACCAGTTGATTCGATGCTGTGTAAGAAATTTTAAAACATTTTTCTGACGGTTAGACGTCAGAATATCCATAATATATTCTCCACTGTCATGAATCTGAGTCAGTACATCCACCAATCCTTTCGGCGGATGAATCTGATCCATATCACGATGCATCAACCGGCGGGCATGAATTGCAATGATCGGAACCTTCCAGTGCGGAATCTCACAGTGCTTTATGAATTCCTGTATACTCATATGGCGGCAGGCCTCGACGTCTTCTTCAGGAAGATGACGATAGCCATAAACTCCGGACAGCCGATTGAATACATCATGAATAAGCATCATGGTTTCCGCCAACGTACCGTCAAAATCGAAAAGGATAGTAATTTTTTTCTTTGCCATTGGATTCAAAAGATAATGGCTGACCGGTGTCAAAACCAGTAGAAACCGTTCGTCTTATTATAAAAGGACTGTACATCGATTAATCCAAACTCTTAAATGGATATCATGAATACAATTTCACTCAAAACACTGCTCACAACCACTTTTCTTCTGTCAGGGTTCAGCGCCTTGGCCATAGATTTTACAGAGCAAGGCGAATATCTTGGATCGTCCGACTGCATTTCCTGCCATGAACGCTTTTATGAACTCTGGAGCACATCCCACCACGGGAAAGCCATGGAGGCATTCAGCGTCTCTCTGGCCAAAACCCTTGAGCCAATGACTGAACCTATCCAGGTTGGCGAGGAAAAGTTTATTGTCGAGTTTGATGATGGCGGAGGCATCCTCAGGAGCGTCTCCTCGTGCGGCGAGGAAGAGACTTGGCGTCTCCGCTTTTCGTTCGGCGGCCGTAATGTGCGCTATTTTCTGATTCCAATGGATAAGGGTAAGCTCCAGGTCGCCCCGCTCGCGTACTATGTCCACCAGCGAAAATGGTACGACTCTGCCGGCAGCATGGTTCGCGATTTTCAGGATGAAGGCCCTGCGGATGAAGCCCTGCACTGGACCGATCGCCAACTGACTTTTAACACCTCCTGTCACGACTGCCATGTCAGCCAGCTCGAGAAAAACTACAATCCCGAAGACGATAGCTATACCACCACATGGAAAGAGCCCGGCATCAATTGCGAAACCTGCCACGGCCCTGCAGAAGCCCACGTACTCGCCGCCAAAAAGGCCGCTGCCGAAGGCGAGATACTCACAGACCTCAAGTTACTCACCTTCCATGGAGATCTCAACATGGCCCAGCGTGATTCCACTTGCGGCCCATGCCACGCCAAGGGCAACATACTCACGCGCGACTTTACTCCCGGCGAACTATACTTCGACCACTATGATCTGACCTCCTATGAAGACCGTGATTTCTGGCCCGACGGACGCGACCTCGGCGAAAACTATACCCAAACCGGATGGATGGCTAATCAGTGCGTAATTGCCGGTGAACTCGAGTGCATTCATTGCCACACTTCCAGTGGCCGATTTCGCTTTGAGGATAATCCCAACCAGTCGTGTCTTCCCTGCCACGAGAGGCGTGTCGATAATATTCTCGAGCACTCACATCACACTGCTGAAGCTGGCGTAACCTGCGTCGATTGCCACATGCCCACCACCGCACAAGCCTTCATGTCGCGTTCCGACCACACCTTCCGCCCGCCCTCTCCAGCCGCCACACTTGAATTCGGATCTCCGAATGCCTGCAACCTTTGCCACAACAACGCAGAAGCCATTATGGGAAACTATAGCGGTCACAAAAAAGAAGATGTGAAGTGGGCCGATGCACTCGTAAAGGAATGGCATGGCAGCAGCTCGGGTGCGCCCATCATCAAGCTTGGCCGTATAATTCAGGCCTGTCGAGCCGGTGAATGGGATAAACTTCCCGAAATTCTGGCCTACCTCGACAGCCCTCAATGTGATTCACCTTCCGCCGTGGCTATCCTGCGTCTACTTAACAACTGCCCTCAAGCTGAAAAATGGCCCGCCATCCGCAAGCAACTTAAACACAAACACGAATGGGTACGCGCCACCGCTGCAGCCTCGTTACAATATGACTCTTCGACCGAAACAACCAAAGGTCTGCTGAAAGCCGCATCCGACCGATACCGAACTGTTCGTATTCGCGCTGGCGGAGCATTACTCGGCCGCAATCTGGCGGGCTATCCCAAAGAAGAGCAGGAGACTTACAAAAAAGCCCACGCCGAATACTGGAACTCACTCGTAATCTTCCCCGACCGTTGGTCCACACACTATAATCAGGGCATCTATTTCGACCGTACCGGAAAATCGGAAGAATCGCTCGCGGCCTATAAAAAATCATTGGAACTGCGTAACGATGTCATTCAACCAATGATTAATGCCTCGATGGTGTATGCCCGTGCAGGAAATAGTACCAACGCCTACGAGATGCTGAAAAAAGCACTTAAGGTTGAGCCGGATAATCCAATGGTCAACTTTAACATTGCGCTGCTCGATGCCGAGTTCGGCAATCTGATTCAGGCCGAAATCCATCTCAGAGCCGCGTTAAAAACTTCTCCACCCATGCCGCAGGCGGCTTACAATCTGGGGATTCTGCTCTTACGCGACAACAAACCAGAGGGATTCAAATGGTTGGAGGCAGTGGCACTTTCTGAGCCGGAAAATTGGAATTATACATCGTCCTACATCTACTTCCTGAATCAGGCGAAACGGGGAAACGAAGCGGAAGGTGTGTTGCAAAGCGTCATAGCAACAGGAAGGGCGTCAGCCGATGTCTACTTCATGCTGGCAAACAATTATCAACGCGAAGGCCGAATTTCAGAAGCGATTGAAATCTTCAAAAAGGCCAAGCTTGATAAGCGCCTGCCCATGGATGCCAAACGTTACGCGACCCAAATGGAACAGCAGCTCCGTTCCGGCGATTAGTCCTTTCCTTAGCTCGGGAAAGCCCATTGTTTCCATATTATGAACATGTTATAGATTCGCGATGTGGAAATTTTTTAAAATGCTAATCGGGATCATCATGATTCCGTTTTGCTGGTCCGTATCGGTCGCCGTGTACAAATTGTACCAGACTTCATTAGGGGCAGGTCTCTCCAGTGATTGGGAGTTATGGGCACTACCCATTGGCTTTCTAATTTGGGTGATACTATTCTTTCTACTACCCCGCCCCTTCCGGACCTATGTTCTTGCGCATGAACTGACCCATGCCCTCTGGGCTCTTATGATGGGTGGCCGCGTCGGAAAAATGAAAGTTGAAAAAACAGGAGGTCACGTTGAGCTTTCAAAAACCAACTTTATTATTACCCTCTCCCCCTATTTTTTTCCTTTTTATACCGTCTTGGTAATTGCCGCATATTATCTAACCGGTTTAACCACTGATGTTGAACCCTATCGATGCTGGTGGCTTGGAACGATCGGCTTAACCTGGGCCTTTCACATTACATTCACTGTAAACATGCTTTCTCAACATCAGCCGGATGTACAGGAGCACGGCCGCATATTTTCCTATACCGTAATATTTAGTATGAACGTCTTGGTAATCGGAATCTGGATGGTTCTGATCGGCTCCCCGCGCCTTATCAGTTTCGGAGAATTACTCGGCCATGAGACGGCGAGTGTCTATAACTTTTCCTATCAACAACTATTGAGTGGATGGATTGCTGTGAGTCGTTTTTTCGAACGTGGAGCCTGACCGCTACTCCGAAAGTTCGAGGACTTCCGGCGCAATTTCTCGAATCATGTCATGGCAAATTTGCTCAACATGTTCGGCGGTAGATGAAATCAAGGCCTTCTGTGCCAATTTTATGGCTCCGGAATAATACAATTTTCGAATAACATCCTTAACCATTGGTGCCTGCGACGGGCTTACGCTGAGCTCATCAACACCTAGGCCGATAAGCAAAGGAACCAGCACTGGATTGGCTGCCATCTGCCCGCACACACAGGTCCAGAGACCATGTTTATGACTAACCTTTACTACATGATCAATCAGCCGAATGATCGCCATGTGCGTCGGTTTATAGAGATGCGCGACATTTTCATTTCCCCGATCAACGGCCATCGTATATTGAATCAGATCATTTGTTCCGAGACTGAAATAGCTGACATGCGGCGCTATAATATCAGCAATCAATGCTGCCGAAGGAACCTCGATCATTGTCCCAATCGGTATGTTCTGATTAAAATCATACCCTTCTTTACTCAATTCCATCATGCACTGCCGCAATAGCGTATTGGCATCCATAACTTCCTGAACACAGGAAACCATGGGGTACATGATCCGAACATTATCATGCTTGCTGGCCCGAAGAATGGCCCGCAATTGAGGTTTAAACAGCTCAGGATGAGATAAGCACAAACGTATGGCCCGATCACCTAGGAATGGATTCAGTTCATTGGGGTTACTAAATCCGACCGGCAATTTATCTGCACCGAGGTCCAACGTTCGAATGACAACCGGCGAGGGATACTGACTTTCCGCCGCTTTGAGATACGCCTGATACTGAGCTTCTTCGTCCGGGAGTGTATCCACGCCCAAAAATAAAAATTCAGTTCTGAATAAACCGATTCCCTTTGCACCACGCTCTCCAACAACTTCCAGCTCTTCGAGCAACTCAATATTGGCGGTAATCGGAACCAGATAACCATCTCGTGTCTCAGGAGGCTTGTCGCGGAGCGTATTGAGCTCTAGATGAATAAGCTCCTGATATTTTGCCCGTTTTCGGTATTTTTCAAGCCGCTCACTGGTGGGATTAATAAAAACCAATCCCTTGGCACCGTCAATCAGCAGCATGTCTCCAGAAGCAACCACTGCGGTAACATTATGAAGCCCCACAACAGCTGGAACCTCCAGCGCTTTGGCCATAATAGCAGTATGCGAGGTCGAACTTCCCAGATCGGTGACGAAAGCTTTTACTTTGTTGCGGTCAATACTGGCGGTATCCGAGGGAGAAAGATCATGAGCAACAACAATACATTCCTCACTAATCTGTGCCATCTGATCGAGTGTTTCTCCTGCCAGGTTAGCCATGATTCTTTTAGTGACATCACGAATATCAGCCGCTCTTTCAGAAAGATAGGAATCTTCCATTTTGGAGAGCATATCCGCATAGCGATTGGAAACAGCCTGCATAACAGGCTCAACGTTAACTAAATCTTTTTTAACCGTTCGGATGACATCTTCAATAAAGGTCCGATCATCAACTACCAGCATATGCGCATCAAAAATGCTGGCATGCTCATCGCCAAGAACTTCCGCGACCTGTTTTTGGATATGCTTTATCTGCTCGTGTGTAGCAATAAGCGCTTCTTCAAAACGCGCAATCTCCAAGGGAACTTCAGTTACAGCAATCGTTCGCTGGACAGCCTTATCGGTCTGCTGTGAAAGCAGTTGTGCCTTGAACACAACGATACCGGGAGAGACCCCGATTCCCTTAAGGATGATTTCACTTTTTTCGTATTCTCCGGCCACTGAAACTAATCCTCGTAGAATTTGTTAACAAACAACTCCTCAATCGCATTCATGGCGTCCTCAGCATCAGCACCTGATGTTGTCACCGCCATGGTGCTGCCGGGGTAACCCTCAATAGTCATTAAGCCCATGATGCTCTTGCAGGAGACCTTGTTTCCATCTTTTTCCATGAAAACATCACATTCAAACTGACCGGCAGCTTTCACAAGTAAAGCAGCAGGACGTGCATGAATTCCATATTCATTCGTTACTTTAAATTTTTTAACCAGCGTGGTATCAGCCATTGCGCACCCGCCCTTTGGTCAACCGAGTTATAATCTTATCGTCCAGTTCCTTAGCGGCGTCATGCCCCAGTTCCTTCAGCTTCTGATTAAGAGCTGCCACTTCAACAATATTTGCCATATCCCTTCCGGAACGAACCGGTAACGTGAGGCAGGGAACTTCCACCCCCATAATCTTAACCGTATCCGGATCTACACCGGTCCGATCTTCGTTTCCGGATGGCGTTTTTAAGTCTATCACAAGATCCAGTTCCGTTTGCCGGCGTATCGCCGCCACTCCGAAAAGACTGGGGACATGTATAATACCAAGTCCCCTGATTTCCATATGGTAGCGCGTCACTTCATTCGCCCAGCAAACAAGCCTGCCCCGACTTGTACGGCGAACTTCGGTCACATCATCAGAGACAAGGCTATAGCCGCGTTCGATTAACGAAAGCGCCGTCTCGCTTTTACCAATGCCCGGATCTCCGCGCAACAGCATGCCGATTCCCATCAGCTCCAGACAGGTTCCCTGAATCCGCTCCTGCGGGGCGGTCAGTTTTTCCAGAATAACCGTGCACTCATTCACAAAGTTCATCGTCACCATCGGTGTGCGAAAAACAGGTACTTTATGTTGCTCGGCCAGCTTTAGAATTTCTTCAGGAATCTTACGATTTCGCGTAATCACAATGCCAGGAATCTGTTGTTCGAACAGCTCTTTCAGACGCTTTAACTTTTCGCCTTCCTTTAAACTCTTCAGATAGGTGAATTCAGCCAAACCAAAAATTTGCAGTCGCTGGTTAGCAAAATACTGGAAGAATCCCGTCAACGCCAAACCGGGTCGATTCATCGCGGTTTCCGGAAGTTTCCGATCTAGATGCTGTTCTCCTGCAATCACGCTGAGTGATAATTTCTCAGCGCCCTCATCCCACAAGGTCTTAACGGTAATGGCCACAATTCGCCTCCTGAAGTCGTTGCTTAGTATTATTTGTGCTTTTCTTGGATTTTATCACGCTGCTTACGCATTTGCCGTTCAGCATGTTCAATCGAACGATCGATCGCATCGTAGAGATTATCTGATGATTCCTTCGATGTTACCCGGATATGATTTGAGCCTTGGATAACTATTTCTGAAACTTGATCACGATTTTCGTTATCCAGAATAACATGAATACTTTCTATTCGAGGAAACACGCCCAAACATCGTTCCAGCTTATTCTGGATATGAACTTTAACGTTGTCGGTTACCACTGCATCATGCCTACCTGTGATACTAACCTGCATGGTTTGCTCCTTTCGTTTGTGTTACATACTGAACCGCGGGCCCAGATAGAGCTCGCGGCTCACCTCGTCGTTTACTAAAAATTCGCTATTTCCTTCGCTCAGCACCTGCCCTTCACAAAGCAGATACGCCCGATCCACCACCGCCAGTGTTTCCCGGACGTTGTGATCTGTAATCAAGACACCCAGCCCTTTATCACGGAGGTCACGGACAATATCCTGCACATCGTTCACCGCCAGCGGATCGACCCCACTGAAGGGTTCGTCCAACAGAATAATCGAAGGGTTGGTTACCAACGCACGGGTAATCTCAAGACGCCGCCGTTCACCACCACTCAAGGTATAGGCTTTTTGTTTCGCCAGATGGCTGATCTTCAAATCATCAAGCAATTGCTCTAACCTTTTTTTACGTTCCTTTCCCGAGATCGGAAGCGTTTCCAAAATCGATAAAACATTTTCCTGCACGGTCAGTTTTCGGAATATAGAAGGTTCCTGCGAGAGATAACCCATGCCCATACGAGCACGCTTATACATTGGCGTGTTGGTCACATTCTTACCATCGAAAAATACCTTACCGCTTGTCGGACGCACCAGGCCGACAATCATGTAAAAACTGGTAGTTTTCCCAGCACCGTTAGGACCAAGCAAGCCGACAATTTCGCCGGCCTTTACATTAATGTCCACTTCCCGAACAACCTTACGGCCTTTATATGCTTTAACCAGTTTCTCGGTTCGGATCAGATAAGTTTCTTCAGTTGCCATTTAATCGTTCAAATCTTTCAGGAATTTCGCTTTGGTTTCTTCATCCGGATACAGCAGAACGCGCGCATTCGGTTCGCAAACCATTCGCCGTGTTTCGTGCCAGAATGTAATCCGGTCGCCAGTCATAATATTCTTTCCCTGCTTAACCTTCGGATCGCCTTCCAGCGCAAATTTTCCTTCATCTGCATAATAGGTTGCAATGTCAGCCAGCGCCTTCCTGTCGTCTGATTGAATTATTACCTCGGACGTCGCTTCGATCCAATCTATTTCGTTATCATCTTTCAGGAAAAGTCGCACCATTCCGCAGTTCATTGCGGCTCGTGGATCCCGCACCCGCACATTTCCAAACAGCTCTGCCATGCCTTTACTTTCGTCGTAAACCACTTTGTTCGCACGGATTTCCGTATCCGCAACATCCGTTTTAGAATCGGCTTTCTGCTCAAGACCAGGTATCCCGAAAATCTCCAGTAGCGCATTGGGTTCACAGATCATTTTTCGGTCACCCTGAATATAAAGTTCAATCCGCTCACCCGAAAGTCGATTTTTTCCTTCGAAAGCCGTAGCCTGCCCTTCCAACCGAACCAGCCCTGTTGCGTAGTCATATACTGCTTGCTCGCCGGAAGCCTCGCGGTCTTCACTACGGATCACGACGCCATCCTTAGCCTCAACATACTGAACGGTATTAGAATTCGAAAATCGGCCAATCAAGCTTGCGGTTTCAAGCGTACCCTGATCATCGGTCACAACCACATTTTCATCCATGCGTACAAAACGTTTGTCATGATCAAAAACAAGACGTTCACCGGTAAGCAATGTTTGTCCTGCCCCGCGCTCCACGGTCTTCATCTGCGCCAGGCGCTGAATAAAAGCGTCGAACTCCCCTTCCGGACCCTGATTTACAGTAACCGATTTAATTACCTCGTTGGTTTGAATCGCACTGGTTGGAACTTCTTCAACGGCTACCGGCAAAACAGAAGCATCATCAGCCAATGCCTGAATCGTCTGCCATTCCTCTGCATCCGGATCCGAGCGCTCCCGTTTGGAACAAGAAATCACCCCAATCAAACCCGCGCAGAGAAACAATCTGATCGATAGGCCGATCATAAATCCATCCCCTTGCTGCTCCTTGCCGATTCTTTCACAAGAACTTTCGAGTCGTGCAAAATTTCAAACTGGTTCTTCTCTGACGTAAAACGAAATCCTTTCCCGGAAATCGTCATTTCATCCATATCGATCAGCACGTAACCATCGGAATAAACCGAAAGGATTTTCTGCTCATCCATCTTCGTGTAACACTGCGGCGCAAATACTGACATCAAAACTTTTTTATCCTCGAAGACGTCAATGCGCAAATTAGAGACATCCGCCACGCCGCCTTCCAGAACTTTGGCATAACCACCATAAAGCTGAGCCTGCAGATTGCCGTCCTCATCATAATACGGAGCACGAACACCCGCCACTTCCATACCGGTTTCCATATAGTCATCCAGCATGGAGGGTGCAGGTGCGGAATCCTTGGCATGCACAACAGTGCACATACAAAGCAGAAGCAACAGATGGTATAAGACTCGTTTCATAAAACTATGATTCCGATTTAACCAAAAGGTCGCAAAGAGTTAAAGCACGAGCTCTACATCTTTGCGACCTTGGCGCACTAGGGCATTTATACCGACGGAAATTAACCCACTTCAACGATGCTTGGTGTGTAATCGGTAGGAGGCACATAGCCCAGCAACGTAATACAGGTTGCAGCCAGATTGGCTATTCCGGCACTTTCAACAGCAACTTTACGAATATTGGATTCCCCAGATGGATCATAAACATAAGCCGGAACCGGATTCAGCGAGTGCGATGTTTTAGGAAGCGTCTTACCTGCCGCATCATGCTTAATTTCGCCGGTCTTCTTATCCAGCTCACACATATCATCTGAATTACCGTGGTCGGCCGAACAAACCAGAACGCCGTTGGTTTTCTTCAACGCTTCAATAATGCGGGTAAGACCTTCGTCTACCGCTTTAACTGAAACCTTAACGGCTTCGAAATCGCCGGTGTGCCCTACCATGTCGCCATTTGGATAATTCAAACGGATAAAATCATAGTCGCCGCTTTCGATCGCCTTAACCACTTCATCGGTCACTTCATCAGCTTTCATGCGCGGCGCATCTTCGAACGGGCAGACATCGGAAGGAATTTCCATCCAGGTTTCCGTTTCAAATTTTCCGGAGTTGTTTCCATTAAAGAAGTAAGTCACGTGACCGAACTTCTGGGTTTCGGAAATCGCAAACTGCTTCACGCCTTCGTTCGAAAGGTATTCGCTCATGGTGCGGTCGATCGCCGGCGGAGTCACCAGATATTTTTCAGGCACGCCGAGATCGCCGTCATACTGCATCATGCCGGCATACAGAACCGCCGGTTTAGGACCACGATCAAACTCACTGAGCTCGTCCGCTTCGAATGCTTTCGTGATTTCCAGCGAACGGTCACCGCGGAAGTTAAAGAAAATCACGCTGTCGCCATCAACAATCGGGCCAACCGGAGCACCGTCGCGCTCAATTACAAAGGCCGGCAGGTCCTGATCGAGGATGCCCGGCTTTTCAGAACGGAATGATTCAATGGCGTCGGTCATGGAGGCGAAGCTGCGGCCTTCTGCTTTCACATGGGCTTTCCATCCACGATCCACCATGCTCCAGTCTGCATCATAACGATCCATAGTAATGTTCATACGACCGCCACCGGAGGCTACGCAATAGTCCACAGATCCGTCGGCATTGATTCCTTCGAGAAATTTATCGAAGCGTTCAACATATTCCAAAACAGAGGTTGGAGGAACGTCACGGCCATCGATCAGCGGATGAATACGAGCTTTCTTAACGCCCTGCTCTTTCGCTTTGTTGAGCATCGCTTCCAAATGGTTAATATTGGAATGCACGTTGCCGTCAGAAAAGAGGCCGATAAAGTGAAGTGCCGATTCCTTTTCCGTTGAGTTGGAAATTAATTCCTTCCAAACAGAACCTTCATACATGGAACCGGAGGAAATAGCCGCGCCTACCAGCGCCGCACCTTGTTCAAAAACTCGGCCACAACCAATCGCATTATGGCCCACTTCCGAGTTACCCATATCGCCGTCATCAGGCAAACCAACCGCAATCCCATGAGCCGCAAGCTCCGTGTAAATTGCATTGTCGTGCAGCCAGTCCAGCATTGGGGTATCCGCCAGCTTAACGCAATCGCTCTCCGGATTTTTACCGATCCCGACACCATCCATAATGGCCAATACAACTGGACCTTTCGGGCCGCCAAAAGCTTCGTTTTTCTTTAGATTTTCCATGATTTATTCTCCTGAGAGGTTTCGAATGATTAAAATTGGGCGCAAATATGCCTTTCGAGGCCAATTCGGGCAATGAAATAAAGCATTTTGAAAGGTGTCTTGTTAAAACGACTATCCCACCCGTTTCCAACAACAAGGTCGCATTTGAATCGGCGGGCATTGCTCTATTATTTGGATGCGGCAGTCTACTTCAACACAGTACCACGAATCTCGGCTGATAGGTTTGTTGAAATTACCCCAGAACTAAGGTAGATAAAACCTATGAGCACTTTACTTAAGAACGACATCCTGAACCTTAGCGTGGCAGAGCGAATCCTACTGGTGGAAGATATTTGGGACAGCGTAGTCGAGGTTCCTGAATCGGTTGAACTGTCCGAATCCGACAAGACCGAGCTGAATGAACGCCTTGCGCTTTATCATCAGGATCCAGATACAGGTTCCCCCTGGGGCATGGTCAAAGAACGCATAAAGAAGAATTATGGTGTATGACCTCATCATACGACCACAGGCAGAGGCAGAGCTTTCCGACGCTTTCAACTGGTACGAAGATCAGGTTTCCGGTCTTGGTTCAGAATATTTAAATGCCATCGAAGCAGCCCTGTTTGCTATTAAGCGAAACCCCGAAACCTATCCGACTATACACGGGGCAATCCGACGATGTCTCATCCGCAGGTTTCCATATGCAATTTTTTATTGCGTCGAAGCATCGTGTGTCGTCGTATTAGCCGTGTTCCACGTACGACGGAAACCAGCGGACTGGAAAAAACGACGATAGCTGTCTTGTATTTTTCACGCATTGGAACCACTATCCCGCCCCTTTCCAACTTATCAGGAACTGTTTATGAATCCGTGGGTATTACTAGACGAAGTGGTTGTTCCGGGCGATGGAGGTGCTATGAAGCTCTTCCAGCGCGCCTTTGAGTTTTCCATTTCAGTTAAAAACGATGAGCTGATGAACAGCCGTATGCACGGATCCGAAGACGCCCTGGCTGAACTCTGCTGCAAACCGATAGCCGATCGTAAAAACCCGCGCGTTCTGATTGGCGGGCTCGGAATGGGGTTCACCCTGCGGGCAGCACTGGATAATCTGGGAGATACTGCTGAAGTCGTCGTGGCCGAACTGGTGCCGGCGGTCATTAAATGGAATCAAACCCACCTGGCCGAGCTGGCCGGCAAACCGCTCGAAGACCCCAGAACGGTAGTTAAACAATCGGATGTCGGCCTCGTGATTAAAGAGCAGGCCGATGCCTACGATGCCATCATGCTGGATGTCGACAACGGCCCCGACGCTCTAACGCATGAGGGAAATAATAAGCTCTATACCCGCGCCGGAATTGATGTGGCGAAAAAAGCGCTCAGACCCGGCGGACTGCTCGGCGTATGGTCCGCTGAACCCGGCACCTCTTTTACAAAACGATTACGCGGTGCTGGCTTTAAGGTCGAGGAAGTCACCGTCCGCGCCCGCGGCACTAAAGGCCGGCGACATACGGTTTGGCTGGCAGAAAAAAAGTAACGAATGGCCAATAAAAGTCCCTTAACTCTTCACTGATCAACAGGTGTTAATTTATCCAACGTCATTTGGGCTATTTGCTTAATTTGTTTATCTCAGGAAGCTGCATACGTTTCAAGCTGTACGTAATCTTCTTCCGTTCCAAGTTCTCCAAGAGTGGCGATGGCTGCACAACGAATCATCGTGGTATTTCCGTTCGCAGCAAGATCACGGGCGGGTTCCAGCGCCTGAAAGTTACCCTGTTCACCACATAGGCGAAGAGCGGTTACTCGGTTGGCGAGCGAAGCTTGCTCATCGATGGCCAGATCGATCATTGCGGCCCGAATCTCTTCCTTCGCGAATTCATCATGATTGCGGGAGAGTTTATCCAAAGCGAGCAGTGCTGTCCCGGCATTGGAGTTGTCCCGTTCGTCCAACGCATCCCACAGGAAATCCTGCACGGACTGAAGTTGATTCGTTACACCCGATTCCTTGGCCTGCCGCTCATAGTAGAGTTCCATGAACTGAATACAATAGTTTCGCCACATGTCATCCTGCTCAGGATTATTGTAGACCCCGGTTAATAGCTCGCCCATGCCGTCGGGTAACTCTTTCTGACGAAGCAAAATTTCCAACGTATCATTTCTGACGGAATTGAACGAGAGCGGGCGGAGTTTGGAATCGGCGGGCATTTGACAGGAAAGGAACTCCATCAAAACCTCAACATCCTGTAGTTGGACTTCATAGCCCAATTCACGCATCGCGGCCAGACGCTCCTTATAGGTCGCATCTTTGCCCGTAAGAGTCAGCACGGCAGCGGAAACCTGATCATCGACGGGTAGTGATTCCGGAGCACTGGCGCAGCGTTACCCGACAGGTCATCAACCGGCCTATCATCTTGCCGCTCAAAATTCTGTTCAACCAAAACCGGTTCAATCTTCTGGATCTGATTTCCCGAATCCTTGCGGCTCATTAAAACAACCAGCAACAGAATCCCCACAAAACCTGCACCTATCAAAACTATTTTTTTCATCTTAACCCCCACATTAGGGGTCAGTCCCGAATGGCACTTCCTTAAGGGCTTCTATCACATAAAAAACCATGATTTTAGGATGAATTATCACGCAATTAAATTGTCATTACTCACGAAGTATATCATTATCTTGCATGAACAATGCGACTCCATTATTTCCGGGCTTTCACCTTCAATCGCTTCGCAAAAAACCGCGCTCTTCGGCACAAGTAATGGCCGATGAAATGAGGTGTAAAATCGAAA
>JADGFE010000162.1 GCA_016744085.1 Kiritimatiellales bacterium
ACCTTATACCACTCAATAAAATCAGGCATTTCCTGCAATTTGACTTCCATGGCCTCAGCATTTGGCACATCCAACGCTACGATTAATTCAGCTTTATTCATCCTAAAATCCTTTCTGTGGTTCAAAGTTCGGAAAACTACCAGAAATCATCCATCTGCAGGAACTTTTTACTCCGCAATTTTTAATTTTGTCACAAACCTAAGGTTAAACTCTTCTAGCAACTCATTGACCCGCTCGCCTGACTCAATTATTTCTCATCAAAATCGCATAAAAAACGCGCCTCTATTTTTCAGAAGCGCGCTTAGTTGTATGGGAGATACTTACTAGCTAAACCAGCTCGCAGGCTCCTCCTGCACAGGCAATTTCACCCTGCAGGTTCGTTTCATCATCCTCTTCCTTCATCAGCGTAAAGTCTACCGATTGGAATTTGGAAATCAGTTCATTCCACAGGGTTTCATCCTGGACAGTAATGACCTCTTCATGCGGTGCCTGCTGATAGATTTTATCGCCCGTGGCAGACAGCATGCTAATGCCCGTAAAGTCCGCTCGGTTATCCCATATATAATCCGCTACATCATCCCACTCATCATCACGAACCGTGAGTGTATTGGATACATTATGGCACAAACCTGGATTTGATTCAGGACGAGCAGTTCCTGGCACCACCCAGTTTTGCTGCGTTGAATGAACATGCTTCAGAAGGTCCATAGCCGACATTTCACTGCGAAGTAAGGCTTCATCCGGCGCTTCAATACAGAAGGTAATTACATCGTCTGTTTTATTTGCACTCCACACAGACTCTTCGCACATATGTGGATTCGTGTCGTTGAAGAATGTGTAAACAGGGTCAGTCTTGTTTGCCTGAACTCGACGGAAATAACGTCTGGCATGACGCGGATGAATTCCGGAGGCCGTTCCCAATAGCAACGACGTGGATCCCGCAGGCTTAACGCAGGTCAAACGAGCAGCCGGTTCCGTACCGATCTTCAAGGTAAGCTCACGATTCACTTCAATTGCATACTTAGCCATTTTCTGCTGAAGGACCGGATCAAGTGTAATGGCTGGCGAGTCCATCATGCCTGTAATCGAAACTCCCAGCAGCGCTTCACGTTGACACAACTTCTCAGTGGTATCTCCAAGATATGGGAAGCTTGTATATCCCGCTTGTAAGGTCCCTATAATCGTGGCTGCACGAACAGCAATGCTGAAGTCCTCTTCGCTCAATAATTTGGCACCATTGATTTCAGTTAGATTACAGAACTGCCAACCGGATTCGATCGTGATATTGCCATCGGAATCTTTCACTTCAAGATGCGGATTCAGGCCAATTTCACAGCAGGGATTACAACCATGAGCCAGATCACTGGCAAAATAGAATCCCGGTTCGCCCCACTCTTTCTGTTTCTGGAAGATACGCAAAAACTGAGCTTTCGATGTTTCGTTTCGGATCAGTTTCACGGAGTTGTTAGAACGGCCGCGCTGTGGATTTTCGTTAAACCAATTGCCCCGTTTGGCATTCATCATTTCGCCATCATCCGGCGAGAACAAACAAATGGTTGCAGATCGGCGAACGCCACCAGCAATAACCGCATCGGCGGCATGCATCATAATATCATAGGCTTCGACCGGCTTAAGTTTACGGCCGATTGCTCCATCCAGGATATTACGGGCGCGCTCAAGTGCTCGGCGCAGCGGAACATGGCCCGGAGCACGACCACCTGAAGTACCCAATTTGGCACCTCGGGCACGAATTTGTGAATAGTTGAATTCAACGAGATAGCCATCGATGTAACTCATCATCAGCTCCTTCATTGCATCCGCCCATCCTTCAATAGTATCCGGAATATCGTAATGGCGAACAGTGCCTTCATCAACTGACTGCGCCAGCACAGGTAGTTTTTCTACGTGTTCAAATTCAACGCTGAAGCCAACGCCAGTACCGCACAGCAGAAGAAAAAGACCTTCCGAGAAAAACTCAATACGGTCGCAGATGCCGAATGTGCAATTATACATACGGGCATGATTGGTCTCAATTGCAGGACCGCCGAATTGCATGGATCGCATGGAAGGGAGACAACGTTTATCGATAACCTGCTCGAAAGCCCAACGAATATCCTCTTCGGCAGCGGGATAAGCACGCAAATGCATGTCTCGAACACGCCCAACCGCTTCAACGTAGGTTTCGCGCCGACCAACCGAAGGAAGGTAACGGGCATAACGACTGGCCAACATATAATCCTGAATGGCCGAGGCCTCTGGGCGAAGGCGTTGATTTCGAGCCTGTTTATGCTCTTCGCGATAAAGAATGTAAGCACGGGCAACATCGTAGAGACCGGCACCCATAAGTTGCTGTTCAACTAAATCCTGAATATGCTCAACATCGATCTCGTCTGTTCCACGATGCGAATAACCCATGATAATATTATCGATCTTGGCCGTGATGTCCTTAACGATCGTTACAAGATGTTGTGGTACGTCGCCTTCACTCTGGACCGCGTTTTTGACCGCCTTTTCAATGGCGTTGTAGATTTTATTCTCATCGTAATCTACTGTGGCTGTATCCCTTTTCTTTACTTTAATGTCCATGACGGATTCCTTACTTATACATGCTTTATTCTGTATTTATGCGACTGAGAACATGTTGTTGCGCATATGAATAAGCACAAGATGTAGTGCTTCCCCTAAAACACACGTACAATATATCCACATTATTCGTATTTGAAGAAAAAAATATATAATTCAAAATAAGACCAAATCAATCCGGTTAAAACAGGCCTTATATAGCAGGTTAAGGTTGATTTTCACCCACAGCTCAATAGCTCTTCAATCCTAGTCTTTCCTATGTTAGCGTTCGCGCATGGAAACACTACTAAAACCTTTCCCCACCGCAAAACTGGCCAATTTACCGACCCCGATCACCAAATTATCGAAATTAGGAAAACTATATCGGCATAATAAATTGTTCATGAAACAGGACAATCTAAGCGGCCCTGTTTACGGAGGAAACAAAATCCGAAAGCTTGAATTCCTACTAGATAAAGCTCTGGCCGAGGGCCGAAAAAGCGTAATCACCTATGGCGCGGTCGGCTCAAACCATGCGCTTGCGACCGCCGTCTGTTGCCGCGAACTGGGCCTCAAATCAATTTCAATTCTCGCTCCACAGGAATCAAATGAGCATGTCCAGAAAAACATACTCATGCAATATGCTGTCGGTGCGGAACTGCACCTCTGCTCCTGTTACACCCAATTTCCGGCCGCCACCCAACGAATTTCCGACCGCTGTCTTGCCGACGACGGTATAGAGCCCTACATAATTCCCTCAGGTGGCACCAATCCGACCGGCGCGCTTGGCTTCGTTAATGCCGCTTTAGAAATGGCCGAGCAGATCCAGCCCGATGTCATTTATATTCCCATGGGCACCGGCGGAACCCATGCCGGCCTGCTAGTCGGACTCAAACTAGCAGGACTCAAAACCCGAAGCGAAGCCATCCGCGTCGTGGAACCGGCTTTCCGGAATAAAAGTCATATTAAAAAACTGTGCAGTGACCTCTGCACCAAACTCAGTATTGATCCCGTCGTCGAGGATTCCGATATCATTATCCGAGACGAATTTTTCGGCGAAAATTACGGCATCCCAACCCCCGAAGGTCAGGACGCCGTTGAGCTGTTCCAATCGGAGGAAAACGTATATCTAGAAAATACCTATACCGGAAAAACCGCCGCAGCCCTGCTCCGCGATCTGCAATCCGGACGTCTCGGTGGCGAGACAGTCCTCTACTGGAACACACTCAACTCCCTAGATTTTTCAGGCCAGATCGCCGAGGTTGATTTTCAGGTCCTACCAAAAGAATTCCACCCCTATTTTTGAATCATGAAAGTTTCCGTAATTATGCCGGTGTACAACGCCGAAAAAACGGTTTTACAAGCACTCGATAGCTTGCGGTCGCAAACGGTTGTTCAGTCTATGGAAATTGTCGGCATCAATGATGGTTCAACGGACGGCACGCTGGAGATTCTCCGCAAACAGCCGGATATCAAACTGCTCGACCATTCGCACCGCGGCATTGTCCCGACCCTCAACGATGGCTTAGCTGCCGCCAATGGCGAATACATTGCCCGGATGGATGCCGACGATCTATGTCACCCGGAACGCATTCAGCAGCAGGCTATGTATCTTGATACACATCCTGATATTGGCATTGTGAGTTGCAAGGTTGCCTACGGTGGCGATCGTGATAAGCAGGCCGGTTATGCGACCTACGTCGACTGGATAAATTCGCTAATCGAACAGGGCGATATCGCGCTTAACCGCTTCGTCGAATCCCCTTTTGCCCATCCATCGGTTATGTTTCGCCGTGACCTTTTCGAAAACTATGGCGGCTATCGAGACGGCCCCTTTCCCGAAGACTATGAACTCTGGCTGCGATGGATGGAAAATGGCGTGCGATGCGGCAAGGTCGACCAGGAACTGATCACGTGGAATGATCCAACCACCCGCCTGTCCCGCACCGACAAGCGCTACAGCATCGATGCCTTCTACGAAATGAAAGCCGAATATCTTTCGGCCTGGCTGAAGAAAAATAATCCGCACTATCCCGATATAATCATATGGGGTGCCGGTAGAGTGACGCGGAAACGGGCAGAAATACTCACGCGTCACGGCTCACGAATCACGCACTACATCGATCTTAAACCTAGAACTCTTAACTGCGGTACTCCAGTCATCCATCACAATGATATTCCTGAACCCGGCAACTGTTTCATTCTTCCCATGATCGGCAATCGGGGCATCCGCGAAAAAATCCGTGCTTTTTTGAGGGAGCGCGGATTTACCGAAGGGAAAAACTGCCTCTTTGCAGCATAGCAACGAAGCCGAAGCACGAATCTCATCAAGCACCCCGTGTCGCAGAAGAAGCTTTACCTGTTGGCGGTTTGCCCCGTTCCCGCAAACCTTATACGCTCTTTTCGATTTTTTCTAACATGGGGCTTGTAAGAGCATGGATACTAAGTTTACGGGGTTGCCAGCGTTTATCTGGAGCCTGTCCCATTTGAGTGGGGTTTCGAATCGGCCTGACATCTACCTTTTATAGAACGCATCGCGGGCTATTTTTTCGAGGTCCCAACTAACTTGAGTCGTTGGAAACCCTTGTTTTACCGAATTTGAACGCACCTCTGTCTTTGAAGGGCGCTAATTTTGGATGGGTTAGAGACCGTTTCCGAACTCAGTTTCAGCGTCGGCCTTCCCGCGCACAATGACATGGATGTCGGGGTCATAGAGGCTGAGGATCTTGTCGGCGTTGGCAACGCGACGTTCGCCGATGATCCGTTCGTGAGCCTGATGGACGGCCTGTGGCAACTGATCGAGAATGAGTTGAATACGATCGAGCACAATCTGGATTTCGAGTTCGCTCCAGTCGGTTTCGCGCCAGCGTTCTTCGAGCACGGAATGATAGTTCAGGGCATGCCCTTTAATGGTTTTGATGAGTCGCTTCATGCGGCGGAAGACCTTTTTTCGCATCTTCTTCCCATCTTTATTTTTACGGGTATGGGTCATCTCGATGCAGAGCTTGTTCATCTCCCGGATAAACTGTTCGGGCGGATCGATGCGATGATAGAGGCCGTGCTTGCGGATCTGGATGATGCAGCCGACCAGCGTTTGCGCGGCGTCTCGCAGCAAGATCCAGTCGACGGGAAAGTGAAGATTGGCCTTCACGCAGGTGGAGTCGGCGAAGGTTTCGTCGAGGGTTGTGCGAAACTCCCGGTAATCTTTCGATGCAAAAATATCAGGAAGTTCTGGACGAAGTTCGGGCTGGAAGGTGATTATATTCACGTGTATTACTTTTCTTTGTTGTGGTGACAAGAAATATAAAGCACCTCTATCCGACATAGGAGGCAAAAATGCCTCCTATGTTCGGAATCCTCCTTCACTTCAGCCCCGCCAGCAGGGCTCTTACTGAATCGAGACAGGCTCTAAGTAGAGACGGACAGGGAAAACAATAGCTTCATAATATCTCCCATATATTAGATGGTAATTATAAATAAATATCAGGCTGTTGAACTAAGCCGCTTCGCGTCAGGCTCTTGCCAAAGCATCCTTTCGGGGTAAAACTCTCGTTCACACCGGCATTCATGAAGGTGCCGGGTTGAA
>JADGFE010000163.1 GCA_016744085.1 Kiritimatiellales bacterium
ATGGGTATCGAGACGAAGAATACCTGCATCTCAAAATCTACGATCTGCCCAATATCTCAACGAGAAGAGAGCTCTAAAAACGCACTTCCGTGAAGAACCCAATTTACTGCAATGGCTTAAATCGCGCCGCGAAGAAAATGACTTAACCATGCGGCAATTAGCCGAACGGCTGGATGTTCATCATTCATGGATCGGGCGGGTGGAATTGGGAGAACGCCGTCTAGATGTAATGGAATTTGTCCGCTATTGCCATGCCCTCGAAGCCGATCCAGTCGAGGGCATCAACCTGTTATCATACACGGACTATTGAAAGAGCTCAGTAGACCAAACCTCAAGGAGCAGGTTGCTCCATTGACGAACTATCTCGGATAGTTTTATATCCTGCCAAGTCAACTATTATTCATACCTTGCTGATTACAAGCAGTTTATGAGTTAATATGTTATTAACATTGTGTACCACGGGTTCATTGCGGACACCAGAACGCCTGCCCCTTACAGACTCAGCAATTCCTGAACATCTTCCCAGGTGAGCTTCTGCATGACCTGCTCATCGGTGGTGAGGGTGGCATCGATAACCATTTTCTTGCGTTGCTGCATGGCGAGCACTTTGTCTTCGACAGTGCCTTTGGTGATGAGCTTAACGCTATAGACGGTACGCTTCTGGCCAATACGGTGCGCGCGGTCGGTGGCTTGCTCTTCTACCGCCGGATTCCACCAGGGATCAAAATGAATGACCATATCGGCACCGGTAAGATTCAGACCGGTTCCGCCTGCCTTCAGACTCATTAGAAACACGGGGATCGTGTGATCCTTGTTGAACTTGCGCACGACGTCCTGGCGATCCTTGGTACTGCCATCGAGATAGGTATACTTAATCTTTCGCTCATCCATCTCTTTCTTCAGAATGGCCAGCATACTGGTGAATTGGCTGAATACGAGTACGCGATGCTTACTGTCCATAGCTTCACTCAGCAATTCAAAGAACAGTTCCATTTTGGCAGATGGATTTTTACTCTTCACACCTTCAAGCTTAAGTAGATCAATATGGTTACAGGTCTGCCGCAAACGCAACAGCGTCTTGAGGATTTCCATTCGGCTCTTATTAAAGCCTTCTTGTTCAACCATTTCAGCTATCTTGTTTTTAGAGTCTTCAAGCAGCTGTTTGTAGACCTTGTGCTGATCTGTAGTAAGTTTACACGGTGCAATACGTTCGATCTTTGGCGGCAAATCCTTGGCTACGTGTTTTTTCATTCGGCGCAGCAGGAAAGGATGTAGCTTACGACGTAATTTCGCCTGAGCATGCTCTCCGTCATTACCCCCGTTAATAATGGGAAGCTCATAATATTCGCGGAAATTTTTATGATGACCCAGATAGCCGGGCATCAGGTAATCCATGATTGACCAGAGGTCGGTTACCCCGTTTTCAATCGGTGTACCCGTCAGCACCAGACGATGGTCGGCTTTAAGTTTCTTTGCAGAGAGAGAATTCTGCGTAGCCCGATTTTTGATGTGCTGGGCCTCGTCAAGTATGGCAATCGAATAGGTATATTCCAGATGTTTTTCAATATCGCGTCGCATCAGCGCGTAGGACGTAATAACGATATCGTATTTATCGATGTTCTTCCATTTTCTATGCCGATCGGTTCCGTGCAGTGTCGCGACCTTTAAATTGGGCGTAAATTTGTTTGCTTCTTCGTGCCAGTTTTCGACCAGACTGGTCGGACAAATGATCAGCGCCGGTTTACCTCGATGACTCACATCCAAGCGTCCCAACTGAATCCATGCAAGCGTCTGCAGTGTTTTACCCAGCCCCATTTCATCCGCGAGAATTCCGCAGAATCCACGATTCTCGAGAAAGCGGAGCCAATTGACCCCTTCATGCTGATAGGACCGAAGGGTGCCGTTAAGTTTTGTGCTCAGCTCTACTGGCAGTACACGATCCTGACTATTTTGCTGCTGTGCACGTTCCATCCACGAGGGTGTGGCTTCAATATTAATACCATCCAGCGCGGAAAGAGAGGATTGAACATAACTTCCATAAATACTGCTCATACGGAAGGAACCGGATTTTTTCCCCTCGCCAACAGCACAGTCTTCGAAGACTTCGCGTGCCTGCATAATGGCATCGCCATCAAGCAGAATAGTCTTCCCGTTTCTTTCGATGAAAGAATCCCCTTTCATCAGGGCCTTCTGTATGTCCTGCTCGGAAATACTTCCAGATCCGACCTCATACTCGTAGCTTACATCAAAATAATTGCCCTCTCCTTCTTCGGCAACATGCACTATGGGCGTTACATATTCGACACCTTCGGAGAAGGGCTTCACACGGCCTTCCAGCTCAACCGTCCAACCAAAACGACGGACCTTCGGAACTCCGCTGCCTAAAAAGTTCAGCACTTCTCGCGGTCCAATTATATTTCGGAGTGTATCGCCTGCCCGGCCAACAAAATCGACGCTCACCAGCTTTTCAACGGCAGCTTTTTCGGCCATCATATTCCGGGTTTTATATTTCAGCAGGTCGCGCGGATCCGGTATGGCAAAGTTGCCGCGCATGTCCGCACGGCCGGCAACCAGTTCGATCTGATCTTCATACTGAGCATATAGCGTTGCGGCCAGTGAAGCTGGGCTGCCCTTTACGACCAGACGAAATTTCGGTTTCGCCGGCTTCATGAAAAACAGATCGGGCGTAATAGCCGTTCGAACCACCATCGTTTCTTCGATCTGCGGCAATTCGGACATCACGAACGAAGGAACTTTTTCCCGCAGTATGACCATTTCATCATGATAGGTCGCACGAAAGGCTTTTGGTAAAATACAGTTTAAAGGCCAGAACTGGCTTGCTGCAAAAATCCATCCCGTCTTTTCACCAATGATATAACTCGGAAAAAGTTCGGATAATCCTTTGGGCAGATCGGTAGACACCGTGAGTTCCAACTCACCATTCTTACGGTCCATATCCATATCCAGCACGGTATCGAGCATACCGCTGTTTACCGGACAGCCCTTTTTATTCCCCATAATATGAATCGTCTTTCCGCGATGCATTTTAAGAAGGTTAATAAAATGGTACATTGATATCTTGGCTTTGTTTTTAATGACGCCGCCGCATAACTCTTCTAGAAGATGAAGAATGTGCTCATCACGCACGGAAAAACTGAAAGGAATATCTGTAGGCACGTCTTCGGCCGGCTTGCGATCGTCTTCATAGTCAACGAAAGTTCTTATGCCGACCTCTCCGGATTCCAGTTGCTTTTGCCAATCCCTATCGAGCTCAAAAATGAGATAAGCTTTAACCGCTCCATCCTCGTTCTTTTTGACACACTGGATGTGATGTCCTTCGGCGGCCTTTGCAATTCGGTCAATTCGGCGTTTTTCAGCCGCGACTCGCTGACGGAGCTCTGGATCTGCATGGCGCCGTAAAACCTCCAAACCGAGCGCAACCAGATGAGAACAAATCAGTCCTCTCTCCTGATTATCCCGACAAGGACAGTGGTTTTCTACCAGGCCGTTCTTAAGCACCTCAAATTTACTGCGCATTCCACGAGGCCCAAGATTAAGCATTCCTGTGATGAACGGATGGTCAAAGGTGACTTTTTCCACAACGCCTCGCTCAAACAGAGCTTTACCGTCGCGGAATGCCCGCCAACCGGCCCAATCTTTGAGTTTTTTCTCAGTATATGGAACTTCGTCATTCATCAGTGCGTCTTATACTTTATTCGTTAAAAATGGATTCCATTCTCATCAATTTTCTAAAGAAAGCCACAAAAAACAACACGTATTATATATAAATGGAAAATATGCTCTGAATTGCGCATTTTTCATTAAGCAGGTCCTTGAAAATCCTCTCTAACAAGTTATTGACGCGTGCGCCGGTCCACCACATTATGCGCGCCTTTGAAACGAGGAAGTATAATGCAACGGATCATGAAAAAATCAAAGATACACACGGCCACCGTAACGGGGCTGGAGCTGTATTACGAAGGCAGTGTAACGATCGACCGTGATCTAATGGATCAGGCCGATATGCTTCCCGGCGAACAGGTTCAAATTGTCAACCTGAACAACGGACAACGCTTTGTTACGTATACCATTTCTGGCGAGCGGAATTCAGGCGTTATTGAGTTAAATGGACCTGCGGCAAGACTGGCAGCGGTTGGTGATAAAATCATTATTATTTCCTATGGAAATTATGACGACGCAGAAGCTCGGGTACTTGAGCCCATCGTGGTCTTCGTTGATAAAAACAACCGCCCCACTCAGAAATGAGTGACTACCTTTACCAAACCACCAGCCAATACTTCGGTCAGCTGGCATCCGGCGCCGAAGTCTGTGGCGAAGCAGAGCTCAAAGAACTGGGCGCCACCAAGATTAATAAAGGGTATCTAGGTTTTTACTTTTGTGCCGATGCAAAGACGATCTACAACATCGTTTATAAAACCCGAATCTTTTCCCGTATTCTTGCACCACTGATCGCCTTCGACTGCCACTCCGAAAAGTATCTCTACAAAACGGCACAAAATATTGACTGGTCCGATTTTCTAACACTCACCAAAACGTTTGCCATCACGTCGAATGTGGCAGATAGCAATATTCGCAACTCCCAGTATGCCGGGCAAATCCTAAAAGATGCCATCGTTGACCAGTTCCGCGAAAAGACCACCGAACGCCCCAACGTCGACACGCGCTTTCCTGACCTTCAACTCAATCTCTACATCCATGAAAACAAAGCACGAATCAGCGTCGATCTAGGTGGAGGTTCTCTACACAAACGTGGCTACCGTATTGAATCCGTTGAAGCGCCCATGCAGGAAACGCTCGCCGCCACCATCCTCCAGCTATCCGGCTGGAAAGGCGAACGCCCACTCTTCGACCCTTTCTGCGGATCAGGAACCATACTTTGCGAAGCCTTCATGAAAGCAGGAAATATTCCCGCCGCCCACTTGCGTCAAAAATTTGACTTCCTACGCCTGCCCGATTTCGATGCCACCGTCTGGAATCAGATTAAAACCAAGGCGAACAACGAAACCATCGATGTTCCCGAAGATGTGATCAAAGGAAGCGATGTTAGCGCCGATGCCATCAAGGCCGTTCGCGCCAACCGGAATGCACTTCCAGAAATTGGTACGATCAAGGCACGCCGCTCTGACTTTCAGTCACTGGAAGGTTTCAGCAACACGACCATCGTCACCAACCCGCCGTACGGCATCCGTCTCGGCAATACGGAAGAAGTCGCAGGTCTACTTAAGGAATTCGGTGATTTCCTGAAACAGAAATGTACCGGCTCTACTGCATTCATCTATTATGGCGACAAAACGCTCGTCAAGAAACTCGGCCTCAAACCTGAATGGCGCCATGAACTCCGCGCCGGCGGGCTTGATGGAGTTCTCTGCAAATACGAATTGTATTAAAGCAGGACTTGTCGATTCAAAGGCCCGCTTTCAATACCCGATAAAAATCGGGAACGCTTCCCTGCATATTGGCAAACAACATACTTCCTGATGTTCCCGTTAGCGGTACCGAGACGGCAGCCCAGCTCTCGGTTGTAAGCAATGAACGGAATTCAACTTGGAGTCATAGCCGATATCTGATTCCCACTCCAACCCATATTGACCACCCGACAGTAGTGCCAGCCCGGCTATATCGAATAAACCCATTCCGAACGGAGGAATCGCGGCAAGAGCATAGATCCCGTTGAGACCTCCAGGCATAGAATCCGTATAATCCGTGGTGCCAATCTGTGTCGCTAGCCCTGACGCCGTAAAGCTGATCAAACGTCCCGACCAAGCCATGGGTTTTACTCCACGACAGCCCCTCAATCTTCGTACCCATCGGACCAACCAACGTCGTTTCACCGGTCGACGGGTTGATAACGTATAGGTTGTTTCCAGAAACCGTCGCAAATGGCTTGCCCGCGCCGTACAAGACGTCGCCAATCGGATCGTAGGCCAGACCAAAGATCATGACATCGGTTGAACCCTTTCCAATCAAACTCCCTATTCCGGCTGTGCTATTGATTGAAATAAACTGCGTCCGGTGGCCAGAGTAATCAACAGATGCACCGATCAGCATACCACCGACGTTTGCAAGTCCTCAATGCTCGGGAACCCGACCGGTGATGCCCCTACACGGCTCC
>JADGFE010000299.1 GCA_016744085.1 Kiritimatiellales bacterium
GAGGCTCAGTCCAACAAAATTTTATCCTCCTGCTTTTTATCTTCTGCGATGAGCTTTGGAGTTTAGGGGAAGCAGGAGGGATAAAATCCTAATCGTTATCATCAATGGTTTGAAGAAAGGCGCTCTGAATAGGGCGTCTTTCTTATTCGTCGATGGAAATCACTTCAACCGTATGTTCGGTCTGTTTCCAGCGGACATTGAGATCGAAAACCTGTGTGCCGAAAATGTATTCGGGATCTATCTCCCGGTAGGCTGGCCGCGGATTAAACGACAGCATATCCATAATCAATTGCTTTAGGTTAGGGCGCTCCGCCGATTCAAGATGCAGAATGCAGGATGCAAGGTTCGGAGCAAAGGTGACGGTATTAACCGTCTCGGGAGCTGTGTTGGCAAATGCGCCGTGGGCAGATGGAATGCAGTCGGCATAGGGTATATAGGGTTTGATATCGAGGACTGGCGTTCCATCCAGGAAGTCGCCGCCACTCAGTTTCAGCGTGGTTCTCTCAATGTGGATTAGCTCAACGACGGAAAGGCCAATCGGGTTGGGTCTGAAGTTTGAACGTGATGCGAAAACACCTATGCGTTCATTGCCCCCAAGTCGGGGAGGGCGAACGGTAGCTTTCCACGATTCTCTCGCTGACGCACTGAATATAAAAACAATCCAGACATGAGAAAAATCCTCCAGTCCGCGTAAGGCTTCCGGTTGATTATAAGGAGGCAATAGCTCCAGCGTAGCTGTCGCACTCTTCACTAATCCAGGCTGTCGGGGAATGCCAAACTTATCCGTGTAGCACGACTGGATTGTTCCAATTGGTTTAAATTCAAAATTCATAAAAAAGATATACCCGCAGATAACGCAGATGACACGGATCTTTTCACTATTGTCCTTATCAGCGTAATCTGCGAGCAATGAAATCTGTAGAGCAGTTAAGTGATTGGATTCGGAGTTCGCAGTCAATTGTAGCATTGACCGGTGCTGGGATATCTACGGGATCGGGCATCCCTGATTTTCGGTCGGCGAGTGGCATCTATCCGAGCGAGAAGAGTGTGAATGTATTCGATCTCGATGTTTTCCGTCGCGACCCGTCTATTTTCTATACCTTTGCTCGTACATTTTATCCTCAGGTGCGTAATGCAGAGCCCAATGCTGGCATCGTGGGACAACGTGACTGTCGTTACACAGAATGTAGACGACTATCATCAGTGCGCGGGTTCTTCACCGGTATATACGGTTCATGGAAATCATATCCATAGCAGCTGTCAGGCATGTGGGGAGCAGGTAATAACCGAAGGTCTCTTTTTCATCATTGAAGACGGAGAGATTCCGTATTGCGCGTGCGGTGGCGTTTATAAGCCAAATATTACTTTCTTTGGCGAGATGTTGCCGGAATATAATGGGACTGAATTTGTGAAAGTTATGAGCGAAGTCAACCTGGTGCTCGTGCTGGGAACATCGCTGGCGGTCTATCCGACTGCCAGTCTACCGGAATACCGTCCGTGGAATGCCCGACTCGTGGTTATTAACCGCGATCCAACGCCCTTGAATCACGAAGCACAGTTAGTTATTAACGAAGACCTGTGTGAGGTAATGGAAAAGTTAACGAGTAATCCATGGTCTTTTCATCTACAGGCCCTTTAGGCAATGCGGGTATGAAAAACCGATTTTCGTAGACAATTCCCTCTCGGTTTGTTTTTGTACTCTCG
>JADGFE010000164.1 GCA_016744085.1 Kiritimatiellales bacterium
GAACCCTCGCTTTATGGCGCGGGTGGAAGCGGCTGACAGATCTAACCGAGGGCTGGTACTTGGCTAATCAATTATGAGACTTGTGGGTAATAGAAAGGTTCTATGAGAGGAACAAAGCTGAGCTTGATCACTCAGCTTTGTCCTACTCGATTATGTCCGCAGATCACTACAGGGCAAGAATTCTTTAGATTTGGTGATGGGTAGGACAAGGGACAGCAGAGAGGATAGGTTACTAGAAATCAATCCGCGTTATCTTCGGGAAAAATGCCTGTGCATAAAAAAAACACCTCGCGGTGAGCGAGATGTTTGATCTTTCAACGAAAAAGTAAATCGTTTACCAGGAAGCCTTAGTCATGCCGGGGATTTTACCCTGGGAAGCCATTTCACGAAGTGTGATACGCGAAAGACCGAACTTGCGGTATACTGCGTGCGGACGACCCGTGACAGAGCAACGGTTCATTATACGGTTGGGGTTCGCATCCAGCGGCAGCGAGCGAAGCTTGCGTACAGCGTTCATGCGATCAGCAGGATCTGTTTCAGGGTTGCTGATGAGTTTTTTGAGTTCAATACGTTTCTCAAAATGCTTTTTAGCACATGCGATACGCTTCTGATTCTTAACTACCATGCTTTTTTTAGCCATAAATACTTAGTTCCTTTTGTTGAAAGACCCGTGGATAAAACATAAATGGGACGTGGCGCGCAACATTAATTAGCAAAAATATAAACGTTTGCACCCTCGAACGAACTGAATCAAAAGGTGCGATTCCATTTTTAAACTTGAATGCGGGCTGGCAAACCGTATTTTTTAACCAGCTCGAACAATAATAATAAAAACGAACGGGGTGTAAACATGTCAAACGTTAAAGATTTGGGTAGCGCTACTCTTACGTATGGGGATAAGAGTATTGAGCTTCCGGTATTTGAAGGAGCTGAGAAAGAAAAAGCCATTAACATTATGGCTCTGCGAAAAGAAACCGGGATGATCACCTATGATCCGGGATTTGTGAATACCGGCTGTTGCAAAAGCGATATCACCTATATTGACGGGGAGGCAGGTATTTTGCGTTATCGTGGTTACGATATAAATGAATTGGCTGAAAAGTGCGAATTTGTTGATGTAGCTTACCTTCTAGTGCATGGCTCACTGCCGAGTCCGGAGCAACATGAAGAATTTTCCCAGCTGTTGAACAACCATTCGTTGTTGCACGAAGATATGCGCCACTTCTTTGACGCCTATCCGGATCATGCTCACCCGATGGCTACATTATCGGCCATGGCCGTATCGCTTTCGACGTTCTATCCCGAGCTCGAGGACAGCAGTATTGAGGAAAATATTGATTTTAAAGTAACGCGCCTGCTTTCCAAGATGCGCACGGCAGCGGCATTCGCCTATAAAAAGTCAATTGGTCACCCGATTGTATATCCGCGTCATGATCTGAAATATTGCGAAAACTTCATTAACATGATGTTTCACAATCCTGTGAATAATTATCAGGTTGATCCCGTCGTTTCAAAGGCACTGAACAAGTTGTTGATTCTGCATGCCGATCATGAACAAAACTGCTCGGCCTCCGTTGTTAAGATGGTTGGAAGTGCTGGAGCCAATTTGTATGCATCGATCTCTGCAGGTATCTGCGCGTTGTGGGGGCCGTTGCATGGCGGTGCCAATCAGCATGTAATTGAAATGTTGGAGCGCATCATCGCCGAAGACGGTGGTGATGTGAAACGGGTTATCGAACGTGCGAAGGATAAGAATGATTCATTCCGTTTGATGGGTGTCGGGCACCGTGTTTACAAATCATACGATCCGCGCGCCAAAGTGGCCAAACAGATGTGTAAAGACGTGCTCGATCAGATGGGGGTAAATGACCCGCTGGTGGAACTGGCACAGGAACTGGAAGAAGCCGTGCTGGCCGACGATTATTTTGTGAGCCGCAGTCTTTATCCGAATATTGATTTCTATACTGGCCTGACGTACCGCGCCATGGGTATACCTACGAACATGTTTACAGTGATGTTTGCCATTGGTCGCATGCCGGGCTGGATTGCCCAGTGGCTTGAAATGCGGGATGACCCGCACGGGCGTATTGGGCGTCCGCGTCAGATCTATACGGGGCCGACTCAGCGCTCTGTTTAATAAACAGGATTTTTAATGAGTAAAAATAGAACCAAAGGATCTGCTCACCATGAAGTGGTTGAGCTAGGTTTTCTTGAAAAAATTTCCAAACGCCTGCCGGAGGATCTCGAAATCCTCCAAGCGTTAGCTGATCTTTATACAAAGACAGGGAAATATGACGAGGGACTGGAAGTCGATATCAAGTTAAGTCAGCAACTTCCGAATGATGATTTGGTTTGGTATAATCTGGGTTGTTCCTACTCATTGACCAATCATCCCGATGAAGCATTTGAAGCCCTAACAAAATCAGTTGAGCTGGGCTATGGTGACTATGACTGGATGAAAGCGGATCCTGACCTGAACAAACTTCATGCCGACCCGCGTTTTGAGTCGCTCCTGAGCTGGTTGTACACCGCCTGTAACGAAGAGGAATAGACGTATCGTTCCTTTGGACTTTTCTGTGCTGTTTGCTACATTCACGGCTTCATTTTTAAGTATTTAAACCTTTCGGAGCCTTTTGAATGAAACAACGAACTAAAGCGGACTGGGGAAAACTCGGCGTTGAACTGGGTGATGAAGTTAATGTTTCACGGATTTCTAATGATTCCGTGTTGCATTCAGGTAGCCGTATATTCGGAACGAAAACCTCCATTGGCCCCGGAAGCATTGTTGGAGTGGAAGCCCCGGTTACAATAAATAACTGCCAACTGGGCCGTAATGTAGAGCTCAAAGGCGGCTACTTTAAAGGTGCTGTGTTTTTTGAAGGTGCCAACATCGGCAGTGGGGCACATGTGCGCGCAGGCACCATACTGGAAGAGGAAGCCAGCGCAGCTCATACGGTTGGTTTAAAGCAAACAATTCTTCTTCCGTTCGTTACTACAGGAAGCCTTATCAATTTTTGCGATGTTTTGATGGCTGGCGGTACCAGTCGGAAAAATCATTCTGAAATCGGTTCTTCCTATATTCATTTTAATTTTACTCCGCATCAGGATAAGGCCACAGCATCACTGCTCGGCGATGTGCCGAATGGGGTTTTTCTGGATCGCAATCCAGTTTTTCTAGGCGGGCAGGGTGGTTTGATCGGTCCGGCTCGCATTGCGTATGGATCGGTAATTGCCGCGGGCGGTGTCTGCCGGACGGATATAGAAAAAGAAGACCAGTTACTGATCTCCGAGACGCCAAAATCGGGAATCCATTCCTACGATACCGGCGTTTATAAAAAAATTGACCGGATCGTTAAAAATAACCTGACGTATATCGGTAATATCATGGCGTTGCGGGAATGGTATAAACATGTTCGTTGCCTCTACATCCGCGATGATTTTGATCAGGCTGCATTAGACGGTGGAATACGTAACCTGGATCTTATTCTGACTGAGCGCATCAAGCGTCTTGATGATCTGGCGATTAAGATGGTCTATTCCTACGAATGGCTGGAAACAAATTCCGGGTCAGATGAGCTTATTGAAAGACAAAAACTATTTGCTGACAGCTGGCCTGACATTCAACAGAAGATCTCAGGTCTTACGCTTGAAGCTGACTCCTCCTTTATTACCCATTTTAAAAACAAGCAGCATAAAGAAACCTACACAGAAACTGTTAAGACATTAGAGCCGCACATCCGCGAATCCGGTCGTGCCTGGCTGCAATCGATTGTCGACAGTATTGAAGAACTTTGGAGTTAAGCGATATGGGCAAATTATTTGGAACTGACGGCGTTCGCGGTATGGCGAACGAGAATAATATGACCGCTGAAATGGTACTTCAGATTGGTCGTGCTTTGGCTTACACGTGCAAGGAAGATCATAAGGAGCAGGGTACCCGTCCTCGGATTATTATCGGAAAAGATACTCGGCTGAGTGGATATATGCTGGAAAATGCTTTGACCGCAGGGGTAACATCGATGGGCGTAGATGTACTGCTTCTTGGGTCAATTCCTACGCCGGCAGTGGCGTTCATTACTCAGAGCATGCGCGCCGATGCGGGTGTGATGATATCAGCTTCGCACAACCCTTACTTTGATAACGGCATCAAGATTTTCGGGCGCACCGGATACAAACTGTCAGACGAAATGGAAGAGGAGATTGAAGATCTTGTTTTAAGCGGACGTATTAACAATATCCGAGCTGTCGCGAAGGAAGTTGGTAACGCGAAGCGAATTGATGATGCGATGGGCCGATATGTCGAGTTCTGTAAAAATACGTTCCCGGACGATATGACCCTCGATGGCATGAAGGTGGTACTCGATTGCTCAAATGGTGCGACGTATAAGTGCGCGCCTCTTATATTTGCTGAGCTTGGTGCGGATGTTACAACCATTCATGCAGAACCGGATGGAATAAATATCAACGACAATTGCGGCTCACAACACACGCAGGACCTCCGTACCAAGGTGAAAGGGTTAAAGGCAGATATAGGGCTGGCCTTTGATGGTGATGGCGACCGTTTAATTACGGTTGATGAAACGGGCGCTGAACTGACTGGTGATCAGATCATGGCAATTTGTGCTAAGTCCTATAAGGAGTTGGGGCAGTTAAAGAATAATCGGGTAGTAGCAACGGTCATGAGCAACGTTGGTTTTCATGCGGCCATGAAAGAACAAGACATCACAGTCGATGTTGCGGGTGTTGGAGATCGCCTGGTACTTGAGCTGATGAAAAAGAGTGATGCCGTTGTTGGTGGAGAAGATTCGGGACACATGATATTCCTCGATTGCCATACTACCGGCGACGGAATCGTTTCTGCGCTTAAACTGGTGAGCACACTCAAGCAGGCAGGAGCAAAGCTTTCTAAATTGGCGGATGTGATGACTCCTTTTCCTCAAGTACTGATCAATCTCGATGTCAAAGAGAAACCGCCGATAGAGGAAATTCCGATACTGATGAAAGCAATTAGTGATGCTGAAGAAGAGCTGGGAGATCAGGGGCGCGTGCTGATTCGCTATTCCGGCACACAGCCTATGTGCCGCGTAATGGTTGAGGGCCCAACTGAAGAACAGACTCAATTCGTAGCCCAGCGACTCATTCAAGTCGTTAAAGAGACGATCGGATAAATGGATAAAATTCTTACATGTAAAGATCTCAACCGGTCCTACTCAATAGGAAAAACAACACTCGAAGTGCTGAAGGGAGTTTCGCTTGAGGTAACGACAGGAGAAACGCTTTCCATTATGGGAGAGAGCGGGTCCGGCAAGAGTACATTGCTTCATGTGCTCGGAGGCTTGGATAGTCCTAAAGAGGGTTCCGTTCACTTTAACAATCAAAGCATCTACGGCATGTATACGGCGCGCAGAGCCAAATTCCGCGCCGAAAATGTTGGGTTCGTTTTTCAGTCATTTCATCTTCTTTCCGAGCTGGATATTGTCGAAAATGTAGCGTTGCCGGCCATGGCCAAACGATCGAAGGGTGATGCAAAAACCCGTGCCAGAGAACTTTTGGATCAGGTTGGGCTGTCAGATCGGGTGGGGCATCGACCTCAGGAACTATCTGGTGGAGAACAACAAAGGGTAGCGATGGCACGCGCTTTAATGAATGAACCGGATATTATTTTTTGTGATGAACCGACCGGAAATCTTGACTCAAAAACAGGTGAAAAAGTATTAAATTATTTGTTTCAACTGGTTGAGGCGAGAAGGCATACTCTCGTGCTTGTTACCCATAGTCAGGAAGTTGCATCGCGATGTTCCAGAGAACTGTTTCTTAAAGATGGGCGTTTAGTTTAGTAAAGGTAGTTTAATGAAGATTTTTTTAGGTGATAAGTTAGTTGATGAAAAAGATGCTGTGGTTTCTGTATTTGACCATGGGTTACTATATGGAGACGGTGTTTTCGAAGGAATTCGAGCCTACAACGGACGAGTTTTTCTTTTAGAAGAGCATATTGACCGTTTATATGACTCGGCCAAAGCCATTGCTCTGAAAGTACCGATGAGCAAGGGGGAATTGACCCAGGCAGTTGTAGATACC
>JADGFE010000300.1 GCA_016744085.1 Kiritimatiellales bacterium
TGAGAAATATGCCCCCAGCACCAGGAGGAGCAGTAGAGTCAAGGACAGGCGCGGTGGCTAAGTTACTCCGTTTCCTGTCCCTGCTCATCAAACCGGACGTGCGGAGCTACCGCATCCGGCTTTCCGACTGACTTCATCTTAAAGCACACGTCGTGCGGCTCTCTTCATTGGTCTAGGCAAGAGTACTCCAAGTTCACCGAATACTCGTTCTCATGGAAACCGCTGTATGCCTCGCAAGCGCACCTTATGCCGACAAACCAGAAAGCGTCTTACGCGCTCATAGACATTTCGTTCAACAGCACGGTAAGCTATCTGGGGCGTGCCGTAACAAAAGTAAGCACTCCAACTCTGCAATAATGCGTTTAGCCGAAACTTCTGGCCACGCGCCCTTTTCGCCTGGTCTTAATATCGCCCTTACCTTCTATTTCAACCGTTTTATGCTTTTCCTTGATAGGCTGGCTGCCATATACCGTTTTCCGAAACCAAGTCTGACCAAAAGTGTAACCGAGGAAGTCAAAATTCTCGTTCCAGGCATCCACGACGACGGTTTTATTCTGATTTACCTTTAAGCCGAGGCGCTTGTCAGTTCCAAAGCCTGGGTTGCCTTACCTCGACTCAGAATCACAAAATCATCGGCATAGGAGTTGGGCGCATTCCCATTTTCCCGGTTTTAAAAAAGCCTATCTTTTAGTGCAAAAAGCATGATATTTTTTGCTAAGTTGAAACGATTAAAAAATGGATTGTGCTGATGAAAAAAGCTGAAGATTGCAATACGGTTGATGAAGCTTATGCTTGCCTGAAAGAACTGGAAGAAGATCCGAATCGCTTGGTTCGCAACGCTAAAGAATTGGAACAGATGGAACAGGAAATTCTTGGGTATACGAATCGGATAAGCGCCTTGCTTTTAAAAAAAAGATCCAGGTCTCAGTAAATTCCCCTGATCGGGTCGATCAAGAAAAAGAATTGATGTCCAACTGGCCGGGGCGGATGAAAAGCGAAGGGTTTGAGACAGTTTCGATTCAGCTTTGTACAGGTAGTTCGGTTGATATTCTAGTTCGATATTATCGACGATCCTGTGACCGTCGAAATCGAAAAAGAAAGGTGCATACGCTGGCTTAATCCTTCTTGGAGTCCATGATCGTTGCTCACCTGCTTTGGCTTCTATGGTGAGTTCTTGGTCAGCCTTATTGAGTTCTTTTGACGAAGTCCGTCAAGTGCTTTGTGACCATGGTATGACGTTGGATATAAAGGTTATCCGTAAACTAACCTATCGGTACGCAGAGCGGGCCCGAGCCGAACAACAAGCGGGTCGAATTCCATTAAATGATGGGGACACACTTGAAGGTCGGCAAGTCGTTATAAGCACTGATGGTGGACGCACACGTCTGAGAGAGAAGAAAAGAGGTCCAAAAACCAAAAAGGATCGAACCCGATTTCGTGGGGCGTGGCGAGAACCCAAGCTTTTAATAATTTATGTGGTGGATGCCCAGGGAAAACAAGAAAAAAGCTTCTCACCATTTATTGATGGCTGTTTCAGCGGTCCGGATGGCGTATTCCACTTGTTAAAGGGTTATTTGAACTCCCTTCATATTCAGGACTCAGACAAGATACTATTTGTTGCAGATGGAGCACATTGGATTTGGAATCGAATCCCCGGACTGATCAAAGCATTGGGATTGGTTCCGGAACG
>JADGFE010000165.1 GCA_016744085.1 Kiritimatiellales bacterium
AGAGGCTCAGTCCAACAAAATTTTATCCTCCTGCTTTTTATCTTCTGCGATGAGCTTTGGAGTTTAGGGGAAGCAGGAGGGATAAAATCCTAATCGTTCCTGATCAGACTGGTAAATAAATTGGCTCAAACTGACCCAGACATTTAGTTCTTCGCCGGCAAAAGCGGGAAGGGCAGCTTTGCTCTCATGATTTTTAAAGGAATCTGACTGCCAGTTTTGCAGGTATTGGGAATAATAGAATCCGGGGCCGGCCGGAGGACCTCCATCCAGAAAACTGGTAAAACCCAGGTTTACGGCAGGCAAGTCATAGGCTTGAACGGCCGAAACTGCCACTAAAAGAATTGCTACTATATACCGTCTAATATTTCGCGCAGCCCATTGCATCCCCATCTCCCACTTAGTTACTTAAACACCCCTCGGCACCCATATTGAGTTTCCGATTTGTAGATCTATATAAATACCTAGTAAACGCTATGTATTCAAACTTTTTGAGCTGGGTAATACTGTTTAATCAAAGGTGGGTTTAATTCCCCGACGCTTGCGTCGTACAAACGAAATTGGAATCAACTTGATACCTCGTGGGCTTGCCCCGAGGAGCTTCATTTATGGAGCAGGTCACCGGAGGCGTAGACCTTAAAAGGAAAAGGTGTTGAAACTAAATCACGCCTTCGCGCCCGAGTTCACGGAAAATGCGGTCGACTTCGGCGTGTGCGGCGTCCATGAACTCTTCATAATCACGGAGGTCCTGTCCGGTGGGGTCGGGAATGTCGCGGACTTCATCGGCTTCGCCGTCCCAGAGATATTCCATCATCAGGTAAGTTTTTCCGTCAGCCTGCGGGAAGCGCTCGAGCAGTTCATCTTTCTGCCATTGTTCCATCAGGAGAATGACGTTAGCCGTTTTAATGAGTTTTTTCGTGAAGGGATCGGAATGATGAGAGCGCAAATGGAAGCCGTTGGTGCGGGCAACGTGTTTGACTACCGAGCTGGCTGATCCACCACTGCGGGCTCGAACACCGGCCGAAAGGATGCGCATTTTTTTTCGGGCATAGGGCATGTGTTCTTTTAAATAATGTTCCATATAACCGTGCAGATAAGCGCTACGCGTAATGTTTGCCTTACATGCGACGACGATTGTAAATTTTTTATTAAACAGACCCATGCCGAAGACCATAGGTGTTACTTTGGTTCGAGGCAATTTGCAGATTGGTTTTTTTCATAACGAGCCATGGATTATTCAGACAACTGCTGTATTCTGTGTTTTTAATTGGGATGACTATGAAAACGATGTTTAAAACAATGGGAGCAATCTTTGCTCTGGGGCTGATCATGCTGGTGGGATTGCATATTGTTATGCTGTATGGCCTGACGAAGGCGATGCGGGATGTGGTGCTACCTCGTGTGCATGAAGAAACGGGTATTGATGCGCAGGTTGGCCGTCTCTCAATTAATATGGCGAGTGGGTTGCTGTTTCTGAATGATGTTGAGATTCGAAACCCGGAAGGGTTTGTTTTAGAAAAAATGGCTTCGGTTGAACGGATTCAGATCGAAGTCGATGTGGTATCGCTGCTGAAGCAAAAGCTAATCCGAGTTAAACAGGTCGAGGTGAAGAATGCCCTGATCAATGTAATTCGTAATCAGGATGGTGAGATTAATTTCAGCAAACTCGAGGAAGGGTTGCCGCAACCGCCGGTTGTTCAACAACCTGTTCCGGAGTCGCAAAAACCGTCGCCGCAACCTCAGCCTAGAAAATCGATTCTGCAGAAAGATCCCAAACCGATTCAGGAGCTGGTGATTGAGGCCATCGTGTGTAATGCCAAAGTGCGTTACATCGATTTTGAACTGAATCAGCTGGATATTGCGTTAAATCTGAATATCAAGGGGCAGGGGATTTCAACCCAACTAGATCCGGAAACTCCGTGGGGTAAGTTATCGATCAATGGATCGCTGGGCGACAAGCGAACCAGCTTTATTACGGACCTAAACCTAAGCTTGGCCCCAGTAACCGACCCTCAAGCTCCATCGTTTGACCTGACCGGAAAAATTATGGAGATTGATCCGCGTATCATGGAATCGGCATACGATAAGTTGCGCATTAGCTCAGCACCGTTTGGCATTGATTCGCAGTTTTATTGTCGGGATGGCTGGTATGAGAATTCCAGGTTGACGCTGAGCATTCAGGATATTGTGCTAAAGGATAAACTGGCTCGACAATTGGGTGGCATGAGTACCATTGGAACGTTGCGTTTTGTGGTGCCGGTGGAAGGATCTTTGCAGGAACCCGTGATTGATATTCAAACAGCATTAATGGGAGCAATTGGCGGCAATGCCGGAACGATTCTTGATTCGTTGTTTAAGGGCGCGGCAGCTAAAGAGGTTGGATTGGAAACGCCTCCTGAAACGCTGGAGGAAGCAGCGATTGAAGTGTTAGCCGCTGAAGTGGATGAAATCGGGGAAAGCGAAACCGCGAAGAAATTTTTAAAGGATTTGGCAGAGGGAGACCCATCGGGTACAAACGAGCCGATTGTCGTCAACTCCGATACGATTGTTGATCTGCTGTCTGAGCAGGTCGAAGAAATCGGCGAGGATGAAGAACTTAAGAAAGATCTGAAAAAACTGGGGAAATGGCTATTTGGTGAATAGCCGATAAACGTATGAATTTAATAATATTGACCATTATTGCTTATTTGCTCGGTGCAGTGCCCTTTGGCCTACTCGTGGCGAAATCAAAAGGTGTAAACATCCGGGAACATGGAAGTGGAAATATCGGAGCGACCAATGTATTTCGCGTTGTTGGAAAAGGCTGGGGAATTTTTACATTCGTTCTTGATGCCCTCAAAGGATTTTTTCCGGCCTTCTTTTTCCCCTTAATAGGCGGAGTTGATCCGGCCTTTGGCGTGTTGTTTGGTGGCGCGGCAATTGTTGGGCATACCTTTCCGGTCTTTCTTAAATTTAAAGGAGGCAAAGGCGTGGCCACCAGTGCCGGCATGATTCTAGGCGTGGCTTCTTTCTCTGTAGGTATCGCTTTTGCAGCATGGTTAATCACGGTATTTGCATCACGATACGTTTCTTTGGCTTCCATAGTTGCGGCGATTACGGTGGGTGTGGCGGTTTGGTTTGATCCAAAGCTGGATAATAATACGATAATTCAAAGCGCTATTAGTTTGATGGCGCTGCTCGTAATTTGGTTGCATCGTGCCAATATAAAACGGTTGATGATCGGCACTGAAAATAGATTTGGAAAAAAGAAAGAGGTTGCATCATGAAGGCTGCAGTAATTGGAGATGGTGGATGGGGAACAGCGCTGGCCATGGTGCTGAACCGAAACGGACATGATACCACTGTATGGGGTCCTTTTCCTGAATACCTCGAAGAAATAAAAGTAAGTGGCGAAAATACAACCTATCTCCCCGGTGTTAAAGTGCCGGATTCGCTTAAATGGACATCGGACCATGCGGAAGCGGTTAAGGATGCCGACCTGGTTGTACTGGTCGTGCCATCGCGTTTTTATAAGCCGGTCGTTGAAGCATTTAAACCGCATATTCCAGCGAGTGCTCTGATTGTTAGTGCTACGAAAGGCCTCGATGAAAAAACGTATGAACGTATGAGCGAAACGGCTGAAGAAATTCTGGGACGCGAAGTTGCGGTTCTTTCCGGTCCGAGCCATGCCGAAGAAGTGGCCCGTGGTGTTCCCTGTGCGGTTGCGATTGCGGCACGTGATCATGATATGGCTGAAACGATTCAGCATCTGTTTTTAAACGACAGTTTCCGGGTCTATACCCTTGAAGACGTTGTTGGCGTTGAGCTGGGGGGCGCGCTGAAGAATGTTGTGGCGGTTGCGGCCGGCATTAGCGATGGCCTTGGATTTGGTGACAATACGAAAGCGGCTTTGATGACGCGCGGCATTACTGAGATTACCCGTCTTGGTGCTGCGCTGGGAGCACAACCGGAAACTTTTATGGGACTTAGCGGTATCGGCGATTTAATGGTGACCTGTATGAGTCAGCACAGTCGTAATCGCGGAGTCGGCGAGCGCTTGGGCAAGGGTGAAACGCTTGAGGACATTATGGGAAATATGAAAATGGTGGCTGAAGGCGTTTGGAACTGTCAGGCCGCAAAAGAGCTGGCGGGCGAGTTGGGTGTAAGCGTTCCTATCACCGAACAGGTGGATGCAGTCGTTCACGGAGGAAAAGATCCTAAGCTGGCCATGATGGATTTAATGGCGCGAGCGCCTAAGCCGGAACAGGCGTAAGTTTTTAACACCACAGATTTTGACAATGAATGGGGGGCGCATTAAGGTGCGCCCTTCAATTTTAACAACGAGGATTTTTTCATGAGAGTTAAAGGATTCAAGGCATGGCGCCCGGCAGAGGGCAAAGCGGAAACTATAGCATCAGTTCCATATGATGTAGTCGATAGAGCGCAGGCAACTGAGCTGGCCGGTGACAATCCTGATAGTTTTTTACACGTGGTTCGCGCGGATATTGATCTGCCGGAAGATACCAATCCGTATAGCGACATCGTTTATGATACCGCCAAGGCCAACCTCCAGCGCTTAATGGACGAAGGTATTTTGATACGTGAAGAAGAGCCTTCGGTTTATCTCTACAGCCAGCAAATGGACGATCATCTTCAATTCGGTATTGTGGCAACCTGTCACTTCGAGGACTACGAAGAAGGTAAAATAAAGATTCATGAAAAGACACGTCAGGTAAAAGAAGAAGATCGCATCCGCTACGTTGATACACAGAATGCAAATACCGGCCCGGTCTTTCTTGCCTATCGTGACAGCGATAAAATAAATGCCATTGTTGATGCCGAAAAATCAACAGATCCGATCTACAGCTTTACAGCGGAAGATGGCGTCATTCACAAGGTCTGGAAATTTGATGATGCAGCCAGTCTGGAAGAAGCCTTTGGCGAAATTCCCGCAACCTATGTGGCCGATGGTCATCACCGTTCGGCCTCCGCTGCCAAGATCGGTGCCAAGCGCCGTGATGCAAATCCTAATCATGACGGCACGGAGCCGTATAACTATTTCTTGGCCGTCATGTTTCCGGAAAGTGAGCTGAAGATTCTTGCTTATAATCGCGTGATCCTTGCACTGCCAGGCTCACAGGATGAGTTTTTCGAAAAGCTTAATGAATCATTTGTCGTGGAGGCCAACGATGTTTCTACTCCTCGCAAAGCCGGTGAAATCTGCATGTATATCAATGGAAAATGGAGCACGCTGACGCCGAAAACCCTGCCGGATGCCTCCGATCCTGTGGCGGCACTTGATGTCAGCATACTTCAAAATGGCGTATTGGCTCCGATTTTGAATATTGCCGATCCGCGCGTGAGCAACGATATTGACTTTATTGGTGGTATTCGCGGTACAGAAGAACTTGAGAAATGGGTTAACACTGGCCGGGCAGTCATGGCCTTTTCAATGTATCCAACAGCCATGGACGAACTATTCTCCGTTGCCGATGCGGGTATGCTGATGCCGCCAAAGAGTACTTGGTTCGAACCGAAACTCCGTTCCGGTCTGCTGGTGAACACTCTGGATTAAACCCTTTAAGGGTGATGGAAATTACTATTATACCATTATTATGTTTTCTGTATAGTTACGCGAATCCACCCGAGAAGAGAAGCGGACTTGAGAATCTGAACCACCGGTTAAGTTTGGTTTTGGTGCATGGCTCCTTAAATGAGAAGGATAGGAGCTATGAAAAAACAGAGAAGAAAACACACGGCGGAGTTTAAGGCGCGAATCGCGATGGAGGCGATCAGGGGCATCGATACCATCAACGAGATTACCGCGAAGTACGAGGTGCATCCCGTACAGGTCGGCAATTGGAAAAAGGATCTTCTCGACCGGGTTCCCGAACCACGGTCTTTCTATATGAGCTTAGCATCGTCGCATCAGCATTGAAAATGCGTTGTTTCCATTCGCAGCAATCGCCTCTACGAATCCGGGAAGTGT
>JADGFE010000166.1 GCA_016744085.1 Kiritimatiellales bacterium
TCAATAATCAGCTGCGGCGAATCATCTCGTATGGTGTCTTTTAAACCGGCAATCAGATAGCACTGTTCCGCATCGCCAAACATTACAATCGTTGATTCTTTTAAATCGGGAGGAATACCAATATTTGGAAACAGTTCAGCACTTCCTGCCACATAATGTTTTCCATCAACTTTGGCAGAAATAACGGTACGGGCAATCGTACGTTCAGTTACGCTTTTAGGTTTGCCGACTTGTGCCAGAGCCCGAGCGATAGGATGCTCGATCCCGTTTTCCAGCGATGCCAGTATATTGAGGTGCTCTTCACTCTTTTCACCTAGCCAGACAATCTTATGCACTTCCGGCATGCCACGCGTCAGCGTGCCCGTTTTGTCGAATACAGCGACAGCCGGTTTCAGTGCCAGGACTGCACCATTAAAGATTTGAATACCCAGTCCACGCACCTTTTCAATCGCGGCTGTAAGCACCAGTGGTTCTGCAATTCCGAATGCACACGGACAAGCCACAATCAGAACACTCAGCATACGAATGATCGCAGCATTACGATCGCCCCAGACCAGATTTCCAATCAAAACTACCAGAGCCAGCAAAACGACAACGGGAACAAAATATTGGCTGATGCGGTCGCCAAACGAAAGTTGCTCCTTACGGGTATTGAAGGCTTCGATGGTGCTATCGACAATTTTCTGAATCAGGTTGCTTTGTCCCGCCGCAGGAACCGATAGATGGGCGTCTTCCGAAAGCAGTTTGGCTCCCGCTCCGACATAATGCCCCTGCTCCAGCGAAACGCCATGCGACTCTCCGGTAATCAGACTAAAATCAAACTCGGCGGCAGCCATCAAAATTCCGTCCGTCGGGACAAACTCATCCCGCTGCACCAGAAACTCCTGCCCGGGCGATAGATCATCAACCGCTGCGTAGTCATCGGCAGCTACCCGCGCCTTTTTCGGAAGTTGCCAGGAAAGCGAACTTACGCGACGGCTGAGTTTTTTGTAAAAACTGCCGGAAATCAGATTGCCAGTTTCGATGAGCATCAACAGAAGCGCAACTACATCAAAATAGAGGTGGGAAAAATTACCCGTAATCATGGAATAGACCGAATAAATCCAGGCAGCAGAAGTTGAAAGAACCACCAGACTCTCCATGCGGAACTGACGCATGATCAGTTGACGAAATCCAATGATCATCGTGGTCTTTGCAGCGTATAGCGGAACCAGTGTTCCAAAAAGAGCCAGTAGAATAGAGCAGACCAGCTGCATCCCATACGGTACATCCCAGGTCTCAGCGGAGTAGACCACGAAGGATATCATCATGTTATTCAGCGCAAAAAACCAACCGGCACCAAAGCGAAAATAGTCAAATGAGCCGCGCCCAGCATCATCCCCTTCGAAATATTTATAGCCCAGTTTTTGCACGTTGGAAAAAATATTTTCCTTGCCCACCTTCATTGGGTCATAGGTCAGTGTACAGGTTTCGGCGATAAAATTAATATTCACATTTCCAACGCCAGCCAGCTTTCCAAGACTGTTATGCACCAGCCAGGAACAGGCGGGGCAAACCATGCCCCCAACCAAGAAGCAAAGTTCCTGCCCATTTTCTATTTCAGACTCGGAGATTTCGGTCTCTTCACCTCCGGGAAATACTCCTTCAAGCAGTTGGGCAATACGTTCATCACGCTCAGATCCCTCCAACTCCATCTTTCCGATAATGGTGTAAACAGCCGCGCAGCCGGGACAACAAAACTCGCCGTCGCCTCCGGGTACTGAACGGTTACAGAGTATGCAATGGTCTGACATTTATTCCGCAGGGATAAGTTTCAGGACGAACAGAGCCGTATAAAAGATACCAATGGCCAGACAGATCCATGGGAAGGCCTTTTCAAACCGTGCTCCCCATTTTTTATCGACGAGCCGGCCCAGCGAAATGCCGAGTTGCATGAAAAAGGTTTGGGTAACGACAAATGCCAGCATAAATGCCCCTCCCTGCCACCAACTGCCATACCCAACAGCTAGAGCAAAGGCGGCATAGAGCATGCCGCAGGGAATCAACGATGTGCAGACTCCGCCTGCTGTCAGTTTTCCAAGACCTCCGCTGAAAAAACGCGACATCCAGCTGGTTTTCGGAGCTTTCAGGCCTTTTTTTCGGAAGGCATAAAACGCAATAAAGAACATCATGATGCCTGGAAACAGCAATGAGAGCACAGCTCCACGCAGGGGATGCTCTCCCAATTGACAGCAATAGTGGGCAGCCCCAATATTTACGAACTCGCCAAATGCACCAAATAGGATGCCGGCGAGTGTGTAGCCACAAATACGACCCAGATTAAATAACGAGAGCGCCCTCAAGCTTTTTTCGCGGTGGAGCGCACATACGGAGACGTGTAATGGTCCGCACATGGCATAACAATGCGGAATGGCAAACCAACCAAAAAGGGAACCGGCAATGATGATGGGAATTAGCTCTTTCATAATTTTGCGGGTAATCTTATCACCATTCCTATCGATTTCAATTCCCTCGGGGGATTTTTAAGCGAAATGGGCCGATATAGCCTGAATTCCGCTTGGCTACACGCTGATTCGTGCAAAGTGAACCTTATCTTGAGTTACTATGAAGACAGGAATGTATCCCGGTGCTGTAGCTTGCCTGGAACAACGGCAACAAGGAAATCCACGGGCTCCCCAACCCCATCATCAAAGAGCACTACTGGCACAGTCCCAACGACGGAACCGGAGGAAACGCCATCGAAATCCATGCCCGGAAACAAGAGAATCTACAGCGAACGGGCTAACCGCCCAACACGACATTCCAACATCAGCGTACCTCCTCAGAAGAACTGTGCCCACGTAGCGTGAAAAACCGAGTAAACAAAGAATTTGATCCCTGATCTTCGACCGATTGACGTTACGCCGTCTTTATTGCCCTGTTCGGGCGCAGCCAAAAGACTTTGCGATAACAAATTTCGTGCTTTTTTGGTTTCCGGACTCCCTCTAGCCTAGGTGGTATGCAGACGCTCAAGCACTAGCGAGTTATCACGCTTGCCATCAACCAGAAATCTGCTACAAATCTTCCCAGTTTAGACACAAAAAAAGAAAATTTGTAGCAGAAGGGTTTATTAAACCGGAACCACGAAACTACTGAATTTATTAGTAAATTTAGCAATTGTGCATCCTCAGTGGCCTCCGAAGCCATAGATACAGGTTCGACTCCTGTTGGGCGCACCAGTTTTATGAATCGTGATTCGTAAAACGTGATCCATCCTTTTTCACGGCTCACGTTTCATTCGTCACTTACCGAAGGTAAAAACAATGTCCGAAGAAAATTCACTCGAAAACATTAAGATCGACGGTTCCAACCTCTGGAAGGAAGAAAACTTTACCGACCTGCAGGTTGGCAGCATCCGTAAGCTGACCCCCATCAAACTTGATGGCACTGAAGACGAAAGCCGCGAAGCCAGCTGGTCGGCCACCACCAACATCATGACCCCCGGCGGTGCCTTACCGATCTCCGGCGACATCGATGCAACCAACCTTGAAGAAGCCGTTGAAAAGTTTTCTGAAGCGATCAACGTCGCCGTCAAAAAACTGCAGGAAGACATGATTCAGATGCAAAAGGATCAAGCCTCAAAAATTGTTACCCCTGATGAACTGCGCGGTGGAAACAGCGATATTATTATTTAATGGATTTTATCCAACTGTAGGTGAGTTCCTCGAGCTCACACCGAGGTCTCGGATCTCGGCTACACAAAAAAGGCGCTCATCCGGGCGCCTTTTTTTATCCACATACCCTCACATTCCGAACGCGCACCGCTTTCCGCTTCGCGGTTAAACAGCCTCTACACCAAGAGCTAAACTCTTTCGCTTCGCGATCGTAATGGAAGACCTGATCATCACCTAACTCGACACCCGGCTGAACCACGACTCCGTATACACGATCCCATGCTTCAGCCAGCCCTTCAGCTTCGAATGCCGCTTTGGTTACGTCGATCGTTTTCATGGGAGAGTGAGGCGTGATTCTTTCCGTGCGGAGAAAGCCGCCAAGATGGCGGCGATACGTATAGCCGACTTCCAGTCGGCTCCGCGCAAAGCAATCACGCCTCACGTTTCACTTGTCAGTTCCTAGCCAATGGGCGTTACACCCTTCTTGAGGATAATGTTTCCATATTTGGCGGTAGTTCCAGTAACCACACAGGCATAAGCCTTTTCCGCGCGGTCATAGAATTCGAAACGTCCGATACGAGTTACACCCGGCGCATCCGGCGCATCTTTCTTGATCGCGGCCAGATAATCAACTTCCACCTGCGGATCCAGCTCATCACCCTCAACGGCAGACATCATGATCAGCGGATCATCATAGCTATCGAGTTCGAAGATCGGGATGATGCCTTCGAGCAGATCAGGAATCTGCAAACCGTCGCCACGCATAACATTTTTCGGACAGAAGGTGTGTCCAGGGAAGTGCGCATCGGACAGAACGATTTCGTCGCCGTGTCCCATTTCAGAAAGAACTTTCAACAGTTCCGGGCTAATAATTGGGTCAATTCCTTTCAGCATTATTTTTCTCCTTAGTTATGCTTTATTCAGGTGGTGAATTTTGAAGGTACGGTAGCCAAAGATCGAAATGACCACAAAACAAACAAACGGCATGAAGAACGACAGGCTAACGGCATTCAGCAGAACAAGGCCGTCGCCATCCATTACAAAGCCCATGACCAACGGCATCAGTGCGCCGCCCACCATGGCGAATACCAAACCGGCTGAACCGATTTTTGCATCTTCGCCGGTGCCGTCGAGTGCGATTGCGTAAATGGTCGGGAACATGAGGAACATGCAGCCTGAGGTGGCTACGAGGCAGATCAAACCCGCAAAATTCTGAAGGAAGATGGTACAGAGCATCAGCATAGCTGCCACTGCCGCAAGTTGCATAAGCAGTTTACTTGGCGTCAGAAATTTCAATAGGAAGGTGCAGACAAAACGACTGACGAGGACGATGCCCATGGCCGCAATATTAAAATTCTGCGCTTTCGACATGGTCATGCCCGCCACGTTTTCCATGGCATATTGAATGATGAACGTCCAGCAGGTGATCTGAGCGGAAACATAGAACGTCTGGACGAGAACGCCTTCCGTCCAGCACTTGTTTTTGAACAAACGCTTTGCGCTTTCCATCGGATGCACTTTTTCACCTTTATGAGAGGTAACCGGCATTTTTTTACTCGAATCACTCATTCTCTCTCCTTGGTTAACAATAAACTCCTCTATTGAAAAATGGTTAGGGAACCCGGTTCGCACTGGGTTCCTTTCTTCTACCTGAATTAGAACTGGTCAGCAATAACGCGCCGTCTTCGTCCCAAAGGTCATTCCTGGTCTGACCGCCTTTCCATAGGAATATCTGGCCCTTAATCAGGCGGCATTTTTTATCGATGCCGGCCAGTTCAGCCATTTCTTCGTCGGTGATGATCATGTAGTCCGGCAGTGAGCATTTAAGGTTGCTACGGTAATGTAGAGTTCCTCACGCGGAACGCCGGCGTCCTGAACCACTGTCAGTGCAGCACCGATTTCTTTTTCGTTGCCATAAACAGAAGCACAGTCAAATGCGCGCCGACCGAATTCGGCTGTACCCACCACTGCATTAGCGAGCTGGACATTGATGAAACGGTCGGAACCGAAAGTGCTCATGCCAATGGCAGGTATTTTTTTGCCGTTGCTCAAGGTTTTCTTCGGAACACTATTTGGATCAACGCTGTCTTCCGTCATCACGAAAATGGTTTTTAATTCTTCGGACACGGTGCTCTCCTTAGTTTGGTTGTTAACACACAGTAAAAATAGGGTCTTCCGCCAAATCAGTGGGTAAATGAATGATTAACACACCGAACAACTTATCTGTAATGTGTTGTCGACGAAAACGACACTACACAGAAGGAG
>JADGFE010000007.1 GCA_016744085.1 Kiritimatiellales bacterium
CACCACCAGTACCTGAAATTGATTCGCATCCTTTCAGGGGTTTCCACATTCTATCAGCAGGATCTTCATAGAGTATTTTATATTTATACTCTATTTTAGTTTCCAGATTAATAATTACCCAGCCATCACTACTTTGCGATACGCCTAGACGCGGTTTATGCTCAGGTTCTATTTTTTCAGAAACACAGCCGCTTCCAAAAAACATTCCTGCAACTAACAACACCCACACAAACCACTGAAGAATATTTTTTCGAAAATCTAACACCTTATTCCGTCTCCAATGCGGGCGTAACAGTCTCAGCATTTCCTGCACCTAAAATAACCGCTTCCGGAACAGCATTGGTCAAAGGGTTCTCAATCGGTTGTTCAGATATTTCTGAGGAAGGCTCTTCTTCCACAACAGTATCTTCAGAATTTTCTATTATCGGATTTTCCTGAGCTGGCTGCTCCGTTTTTGGATATCGAATCGCCCGCCAAAATTTAAGATCTTCGGCAACAATCGCATCCCGCTTGGATAAGTTTTCAGTTAAGCGCTTATGATACCACGACACATTTAATCCTTCCGGGTTAATTGCTTCCATCGGCAATTCATAGTTATCTGAAAACCAATTCCAGTCCTTATATTTAAAATCGTAGTACTGTCCTACCAAATGCAGCAATGGACGTACCTCGGTGGTCGTAATCGCATAAGCTGATACACACCATTCTTCAGGAGGAAGAATAGATTCAGGCACAGGCTTCCCCGTCTCTTCAATCAGCAGGCAGGAATCAGGGCCGGTCCGGAAAAAATTCCCGGAGTGATAATCTTCCAACGACACATTTACCCATTCTATTCCTGACCATCCATGAAGAGATACTGCTCCATTCACTCCAATTTTATAACTAAGGAGTAAGGTTGGATATCGGTTCGCAATATCCATTCCCACGCGCAATGCGCTATCTTCTCTAGGAATGAGCAATACCGTTACCTCATCTTTTCGCGCCGAGAAAACGGTGACTGCTATACAGATTGTTAAAACAATAATATGGAATACACTTTTTTTCATAATGCTAACCCTCTACTTCGTAGGCAATGCCATTGGAGCGGCTCTTCCTGCCAATTGCTGATCAATCATCATTAGACCGCCTTTATCATCACCAACCATACGTAATGGCGCCAATATATCATTAACATTTGCTTCTTCTTCCACCTGTTCTGTTACATACCACTGAAGAAAGGTTTGGGTAGCATAGTCACGTTCTTCAACTGCCAGATCCATTAAATTATTTATGAGGCTCGTCACATACTGTTCATGCTTCAGCGTCTCCTCAAAAATCTCTAGCGGAGTGCCATAATTCCTTTCAGGCTCTTCAATAGCCTTTAGGTGCACTTCGCCGCCTTGATCCTGAATGTAGTCATACATTTTCGTGACATGCATGTTTTCTTCTTCGTACTGCATGCGCATCCAATATGCAAAGCCAGGCAGACCTAATGTATTGCAATAAGATGACATAGCCAAATACATGTAGGCTGAGAAAAACTCACGATTCACCTGTTCATTTAATGCTTCCTGCATTTTTTCTGAAATCATTTCTACCTCCAATACATTCGTTAATTTACTACCCCATCACCCAAATCTAATTTATGCCATTGGCTCGTTTAGCCGAATTCACCGTATTGAATAACAACATGGTTATCGTCATTGGTCCCACACCGCCGGGTACAGGCGTAATGAATGAGGCCTTTTCTTTTACGGCGTCGAAATCAACATCTCCAACAAGGCGGTATCCACGTTCTCGGCTAGCATCCTCAACTCGGTTCACGCCAACATCAATAACCACCGCGCCGTCCTTAACCATTTCAGCAGTCACCGTATTCGGCCAACCCGATGCCGCAATAATAATGTCTGCCTGACGGGTGTGATAGCTAAGATCCTTTGTGCGGGTGTGGCAAAGCGTTACCGTGGCATTGGCTCCATCTTTTTTCTGTAGCAGCATATTGGCAACCGGCTTCCCCACGATGTTGCTTCGTCCCACCACAACAACGTGAGCTCCGGAGGTTTCAACACCACTGCGCTGAAGCATTTGAACCACCCCATGAGGCGTGCAGGGAAGGAACGTTTCTTCTCCCACCATCATTTTACCGACATTCATTGGGTGGAATCCATCCACATCCTTATCCGGATCAATGGCCAATAAGATAGCCGCTTCATTAATATGCTTTGGTAGCGGTAACTGAACCAAAATGCCATTAATTTTGGGATCCTTATTCATCTGATCCACTAACTTCAGGAGCTCTTCTTCCGATGTATCAGCCGACAGACGATTGTCGTCGGAGAAGATGCCGATATTTTTACAAGCCTTCTCTTTGGCAGATACATAAGATTGCGATGCAGGATCTTCACCTACCAGGATTACTCCCAAACCCGGGATAATATTCTGTTCTTTCAGAGCTGCAACTTCTGCTTTCAATTCTTCACGGATATCCGCTGCGATTTTCTTTCCATCTATGATCTTTGCTGACATTTTTTCCTTTAAAATTGGTGGGATTAAACCCTTTAGAAATCTGAAGCTCGAAATCTACACCGACAGATGCATGGAGCAAATATAAAACCGACCGAAGCCTGGTGGTTTTATCGTTCTATTTGACAAACCGAAGACAGGCGGGATAACGAAAGCCTGCTCCCTCACTGGCCTTGATCGCCGCAATGATAATGCAGACAAATCCAAAAACAGCCAACGGGAACAACAATAGAAGCCCGATACCGATAAAGGACAACAGGAAACAAACCGCGGCATAGATGAACAGGCTGATTTGAAAGTTCAATGCTTCCTTTCCTTGCTCATCAATAAATGGAGCATCTTCGCGCTTCAGCAACCAAAGAATCAGGGTACCAATCAATCCAGCAGCGGGCACAGGAACAATTACGCCACATAGACCAATCAAATGACATCCCATAGCCCATTGACGGGCTGGCTTAGCGGTAACGGCTGGCTTAGACTCAACCTCGGAATTACTAACGTCTTTGAACTCATCATTTTCCATACGATCTCCCTTGTTTGAAGGAACTAAAACATACCGTGGGGTTGGGAATGCCGCAAACTAGATTTCTTACTTTTCATTAATTACACAAAAAAGCCCCTCCGAGCGGAGAGGCTTTTAAAAAAACAAGCAAACGAAAAGCTTACTTAGCCGCGTCTTTCTTAGCGCAACATGCTTTTGAGCAGTCAGCTCCACATTTCTTTGCGTCAGATTTTTTTCCTTTAGTACAAGCTGAACATTCAGCTTTCTTTTCAGCTTTCTTTGCAGAACAGCCACAGCCATCGCATGCAAATACTGAAGAACCGGCCATAAACAACGCAATTGCAGCAATACTCATGATTCTTTTCATTTTGGAGCTCCTATTGTTAACCAACTAAGGTCAAAGACCCTTTTCTTTATATAACGTTCAAAACAATACTACTTTAGTCGCATTTGTCACGTATAACTTAAGCGCATATCGCGGGCGGCTTTTACCTCATCCAACCTTCCAACAGGAGTTGAAACAGGTGCTTCATGCATTTTATCCGGATCGGTTTTAGCCAATTCAACCAGATCTTCCATCACCGTAACGAAGTGATCCAAGGTATCTCGGTCTTCGGTTTCGGTCGGTTCAACCATGATTGCTTCGGAAACATTCAATGGGAAATAAACGGTGGGCGGATGAATGCCCCGATCAATCATGCCCTTGGCTATGTCCAGCGTGTGCACCCCATATTGCTTCAGGAAATCGCCGGAAAAAACAAACTCATGCATGCAACGTCCTTTATCCGGAGCACCAAACAATGGTCGAAGTTTTTCCTGCAGATAGTTCGCATTCAAAACAGCCCGGTTACTGGTCCCCAGCATGCCATCACGACCGAGTGACAGGATATAGGCATAGGCGCGAGCGATAATTCCAAAGTTGCCGTAAAACGGCGCAATATACCCGATGCTTTTAGGTTCGTCGTAATTCAGGGCATAAGTTCCATCTTTGGTTTTTTCTACCCGCGAAATAGGCAAGTATGGACGAATCTTTTCTACTACACCCACTGGCCCTGCGCCGGGTCCGCCCCCGCCATGCGGTGTGGCAAATGATTTATGAAGATTCAAATGGCAGATATCAAAGCCCATATCGCCCGGCTTGTAGCGCCCCATGATTGCATTAAAGTTTGCTCCGTCATAATACATCAGACCATCGACCTCATGTACCGCATCACAAATTTCTTTAATCCGTGGATTGAAAACACCCAGCGTATTCGGGCTCGTCAGCATAACCCCGGCAGTTTTTTCATTGAGCGCTTCCATGAACAAATCAAAATCCATGACTCCATTTTCATCAGAGGGGATGGTTACCACATTATAACCGGCCAGGCGCGCACTGGAAGGATTCGTCCCGTGAGCAGAGTCTGGGATAATGATATGATCTTTGTCGTTGCCCTTGTCCTTATGATATGCCGCCATCATCATAACGCCGGTTAATTCGCCATGCGCGCCAGCCATTGGTTGCAACGTGAATTCATCCAGTCCCGTTGCTTCAGACAATAGACGCTCGGTTTTATAAAGAATCGCCAAAGAACCCTGTGTCAGTAGCCCCCCACCACGCAACTGCGGCCAGAGTGGATGCACATCCGTTAGCTCCGGCAGGTTTGCTGCTGCTTCGCAGGCCTTCGGATTGTACTTCATGGTGCACGACCCGAGCGGATAAAAATGCGTATCCACCGAAAAATTCATACGTGAAAGTGCAGTAAAATGGCGAACCACTTCAGCTTCGGATACTTCGGGCAGTTCTGCCGGCTGGCTCCGTAAATATTTACTCGGGATCTCCTCTGTTGGCGAAATTTTGATGGAGGACATTTGAACCCCGGGACGACCGGGCGAGGATTTTTCGTAAATTAGTTTCATGATTTAAATTCCTTATGCCTTCAGTGCGCTTTCAAGTTTCGCCGCCAGAATATCGATCTCTTCCTTCGTCCGTTTTTCGGTAAAGGCTAATAAAAGAATGTTATCCATTCCCTTGTAATATCGCCCTACCGGAAATCCGCCAGCAATACCCTGATCAACCAAAGCACTGACCACCGTGGAAGCATCTTTTGGGAGCCGGAGAGCAAACTCGTTGAAGAAGCGTCGATTGAATGCTGGCTCAACGCCCTCAATTGCTGTGAGCTTGTGCCATGCATAGCTCGCCCGGTCCATACACTCGCGACCGACCTCTCGAAATCCTTCGCGGCCCACAAGCGACAGATAGATAATGGCTCGTAATGCGCAGAGCTGTACGTTACTGCAAATGTTCGATGTAGCTTTTTCGCGCCGGATGTGTTGCTCACGAGCCTGCAGTGTCAGTACATAGCCACGTCGGCCTTGCGCATCTTCCGTTTCTCCAACGATGCGGCCCGGCATTTTGCGTACGAATTTCTTTTTTGTGGCCATAAAGCCAAGATATGGCCCGCCGAAATTAAGTGGCAACCCAATGCTCTGCCCTTCTCCGGTCACAATATCAGCTCCCATCGCACCGGGTGTTTCAATATGCGACAGAGCAACAGGATAGGCCGACATAACAGCCAGGGCCTTCACTGAATGAACCTGATCAATCAGCTCGGTTAGATTATCAAGACAGCCGAAAAAGTTTGGATTTTGAAATACAACTGCACCCACCGAATCGTCAATGGCCTCGGTGTAGGCCACGCGATCTGATGCGCCGCTTCCTGAGAGAGGAACAACCTGATAATCCACCGATAGGTTTTGCGTGTAGCACTTCAGCATCGCCCGGTAAATTGGACTTACTCCTTCATCAACCAGCACCTTGTTCCGCTTGGTTTGGCGCAGCGCCATCATCACGCCTTCAATCAAAGCCGTTCCGCCATCAAACAAGGACGCATTTGCCACTTCCATACCTGTTAAACGGCAAATCGCAGTTTGATACTCAAATGCGGCCTGCAAGGTTCCCTGCGAGGCTTCCGGCTGATAAGGCGTATATGCAGTATAGAACTCCCCTCGGCTTGCCAAGGCACTGACGGCAGCCGGTATATAATGATCGTAAAAACCAGCTCCACAGAAATTCACCAGGTTCGTTGCATTTTTTGAAGCAACTTTCCGGATATGCTGCATCATTTCCATTTCGGAAAGGCCTTCGGGAATGTTCAGTTCATCCGAACGTAAATGATCAGGTATCGCTTCAAACAGCTCGTCGAATTCAGTAATGCCCAGCGTCTGGAACATCGCTTCCTGATCTTGCTCACTTGTCGCACAGAATGGAGTTTTTTTCATTTTATCACGTTCTCGTTTAAGTACGGGCGGTCCCGTTTTTATAAAAAGGCAGTTCAACTATTTCAGCGGGGAATTTTTTACCGCGGATTTCAACATCCAATATTTTACCGACTTCGGCTAAATCCGCTTTCACATAAGCCATCGCCACAGCAACACCCAGGCTCGGAGCCAGCGATCCACTGGTAACTTCTCCAATTTCATCGCCTCCCAGATAAACCGCATCGTGCTCTCTAGCCGCTCGTTTTGAAGAAAATTTCAACCCAACAAGCAGTTTTTCCGGAATTTCGAGATCGTTCATCACGCATTCTTTGCCGATAAAATTCTTGCTCCGATCAATGAACATACCTCTCGACATCAAAGCAGGCGATTGGCTATCGGAAAGCTCATGACCATACAACGGATAACCCATTTCTAAACGGAGTGTATCTCGGGCTCCCAAACCACCGGGCTCACAATACGGATGTTCCACAATCTTCTGCCATAGCTGGGCAGCTTCCTCAGCAGGCAGATATATTTCATAGCCAAGCTCACCGGTATATCCCGTACGGCTGATTATAGTGGAAGATTCCAAAGCCTGAAATTCCTTGAAACGGAAATATCCTAGATCGGGTAGAGCACACCCAAACACTTCTTCCAGAACATCGCGCGATTCCGGCCCCTGCACATCCAGTTTGGCTAATTGGTCGGATAGGTCTACAAAGATGGTATCAGCCGAAATCCGACTTTGAATCCACTTGGCATCTTTTTCAGCAGTTCCTGCATTTACCACGAGCATATAGCGCTCTTCATCCATTCGATAGCAGGTCAGGTCATCGATTACGCCGCCCTGATCATTCAGCAGGAAGCCATATCGTACCTGGCCAATTTTAAGGGATCGGACATTACAAGTCAGGAGATTTTCCAGGTCCTCTAGAGCAGTTTTGCCGTAGAGCTCAAACTCACCCATGTGGCAGATATCAAAAATTGAGGTGTGATTTCTGGTTTGCTCATGTTCGTCGAGAATACCCGCATACTGAATCGGCATATCCCATCCACCGAATTCCCCCATGCGAGCGCCTAATTTTTGATGCTGCTCATGCAGCGGAGTTTTCTTCATAATCCGCGCACTTTACGGAAACGCTACAAGTGCCGCAAACGGAATTTGATCTTATTAGAGGATTTACATTAAAATTCTTCCCACAAACGACGAAGCATCATAAAGTGGCATCTCATCAGTAGGATTAATATTTTTAGAATGATCAAACGAATACCCATTATCTATTCGCTAGCGTTCCTTGCATATCTAACTTTTGCTTTCACGATTTTTCCGGTGTTGAGCTACAACGCATCTATTCCCCTTATTCCACTGATCGCACTGGGAAGCTGGATAGGCGGCAGACGATTTGGTCTCTGGTTACTGCTCACAGGAATGATTTACTTCTACATTCTTTATCAGTACTACGCAGATATTTACATTCACTATTATGAACGTTTTCTAGCCCCATTACTCTGCCTTGCTATCATCGAGTTATTCGCAATACTTCGTCACAATCTCAATGCCATCAAAACGGCTAATCAAAATTTAGGCCGAATGGTTGCTGAACGTACTACAGAACTGAATACCCTGACAGATCTATTGATCCGCGATTCGGAACAAAGAAGGGTACTACACGGACAGTGGTTGCATGATGGCATTGGACAATACTTGACCGGCATTCAACTGTATTGCGCTTCCTTGGCAGATCAACTCTTGGACGAAGGAAACCCCAGCGCGTCCATTGCTTTTGCACTTCGCAACCAATGCCACTCAACGCATAATCAAATCCGACATCTGGCACGAATGCTATTTCCTATTAAAATCGGGGATGTTGGATTAATTACCGCACTTCATGAATTATCATCATGCTTCATCGATCTAAAGAATGTAAAATTCACAACAAGAGAGTTGGGCGAGTTACCGGAACTTCCAGAAGATATCGCGTTACAAATGTACCGCATTTGTCAGGAAAACGCTAATTTTGCGATTTTTCATCTGAACGCCAGTCAGGTAGATATTCAGATACGTGCAACTAAACTGACTTATACGGTGACCTTCGGACATAATGGTTCTGCAAAATCGACAGAGGGAAAAGAACTACTGAATAAACTGATTGATTATAGGCTTGAACAGATTTCAGGAACAGCTTCCTCTGGTTATTCTACTCATTATGAAAAAACCATAATTTACACCATTCCGAACCCAGAACAGGAAGGTTAGGTATGGGACATAAACAGCGATTTGTTTATCTCTTGTCTGGATGGTTCGCGTACGCACTCTTTAGCTTCAGCATGTTTCCAGATCTTCAAATTACCGTAATGCTATTTTCAATTCCGTTGGCCATGCTTGCAGGCTGGTTGTTTAGTTATAAAGGAGCTTTATCGAATACTTTACTGACCATTCCTTACCATTATATTTTATTGTGTCACTACTCGGATTTCCCAAGCGTACAGCTGGAAGCGCTAAACCCGTTTGGCATTGGGACGCTGCTCTTCTTTTCATTTGGAACCGCCTTTTTTAGAATAACCCAATTGCGCTACGAACAGCTCAACAGCACTCTTGAATTAGCCGTTCAGGAGAGAACTCAGGATTTAACCGCCCTCACTGATCACCTAATTGAAACAACAGAAATGCTACATATCCTTACCGCAAAAGGATTACTAAAAGAGCCAATCATTAAACTGACCCGTATGAAGGGTACGAGTAATCTCCTCGTTCAATACCTTAAGGATTGCAACCATCCAGGAACTGAAACTGCTGAAAATATTGTGACACTTATTCATATTTGCAGTCATCAATTGATTACGCTGGGACAGCAAAAAGAACGAAACACAATGCAATGCCCCATCGAAGAAATGCTTAGTCAGTTACAACTCCTCGCTGGAGATAAAACCACAATTGATATTACCGGTAATTGGAATCATATGAAGATCGATACCATTCGGAGTATGCATCCAATAATCCATGAAGCTGTTACCAACGCATTGCGACATGCCTATCCAAGGAAAATATTGATCAGCATTCAGAGCAAACCTTCTCATTTCATAATTTCAATAGAGAACGATGGAAAGCCAATACCCTCAAATTTTAAAGAAGGAATGGGATTTTCACTTATGCGCTACCGGATCAGACGTCTGGGAGGCTCCTTATCTGTTGAAGCAGGAACGAAACTAAAAACTCGAATTGAGTGCTTCATACCACGTATGCGTGATCACTCAGGCATTCCGCATTTTTCCTGAATCTGTTATCCCTGTGTGGTTTCAGCTCCCGATCGTTATTTGGCTTGGATTCATGGTCTACAAAAAAGGTAAATCCCATATTACCTACGGAATTATCGCAACCGTCCTTATGTATCTAGCCATCATTATCGGCGCATTTTGCGGAGGCGTTGAAAAAGGGGACTGGCACTGTGACCATTATTCGATGCCGTCAATCAGCTTCTGGGCGGACCTCGCTCTGCTCGTCATTACGGTATGGTTAGCCAAAAGAATATTTCAATAATCTATACCGAAATTCCTATGGTTTTCATGACCAGCTGGGCCATGGCGATAAATTTAGCCGCTTCTATGAAAATTAAAAACGACTACTCTTCAGCACCGGATCCATTATCTCTATATTACAAGTGTGGATAATTATTGAAGGAATCATTGCCTTGGTCCAGCTCAAACGAAAATAGTACTTATTGCTTATTGCGTATTTTTTCCAGAACTCGGAAACTCCATAAATTCAGCAATCCGAAGTGCGTCATACGCAGTAACACTCAGGAGTATTTTATGAAGAACCAATACAAAGAAATTCTAACCCAAATTGGCGAAAACCCAGAACGCGAAGGTCTACTCGACACCCCGCAACGTGCCGCCAAAGCGATGGAATTCCTGACCAAGGGCTATCACGAAAAACTTGAGGATGTCATTAACGATGCTGTTTTCACGGTGGAAGATAATCACATGATTATCGTTAGAGACATCGAACTCTACAGCCTTTGCGAACACCACATGCTCCCCTTCTTCGGAAAATGCCACATCGGTTATATCCCTGAGGGAAAAGTTCTAGGCGTCAGTAAGCTGGCTAGGATCGTTGATCATTTTGCCCGTCGATTGCAAATTCAGGAACGGCTTACCAATGAGGTGGCAAGCACACTAATGGAGACGGTCGCTCCTGAAGGCGTGGGTGTGGTTATCGAAGCTCAACATCTCTGCATGATGATGCGCGGCGTTGAAAAACAAAACTCATGTATGGTGACATCTGCCATGCTGGGTTCGTTCCGCAAGGATCCGTCTACCCGCACCGAATTCCTGAAGCTAATCGGGAAATAAAAAACGTTCACTGAAGCAAGGATTTTACAAACCGCTCGATAGCTTCGCTTCAGGGAAGGCAGAAAGTCCGATCGACAGCATGACACGAACCTCATTGTTATCATAAAAATGAGTTCCAAGGCCGTACCGCATACAACACCAATTCATGTAGCCGATCATACCGATTTCTTCGAGGTCATTGCTACGCTCCTCGTATCGGGCATAACCCTCCAGCGACCATTTACTTTCCGAATATAGATCAAAACTTGTTGTCCAGAGCGACTGCTCCCCTTCTCGATACAGATGCTCGAAGCCAATGATCAGGTCATTACGGTTATATGAATATCGTGTATTAAAAAATGGAATCTCGCCTGAATTCCAGTCTATCTCACTTTCAAAATCAACCATCGTACGTTTCGTTAATGGCATGCGGGCATCCATAAACAGGGAACCAAAATCAGAGTCCTGCGTGCCGTAATCCTCAACGTTGTAGAAGGTGTAGAGATCCAGATCAATAAACCGGGAAATACGATTGTTGCGACGCGTCTGCAAAACATTACGCAATCCAAGCTGAACTCTATTTTCATCCATCTGTTCATCCACATCATCAAACTGTAAAAGCTTATCCGGATCAACAGAGCTGTCCGCATAGCGATAGTCAGCATACGGTTCAATTTTATGACGGAGCCCTCGCCCATACCAACGCTCACGTTCGGAAAGAATTTTCGTGGTCTGAAACGAAACCTCCAAACCGCCCCCATAGATCTGCCGCACCTCTTCAGAAACCGTATTCGTATTCGCCGTATCTGAATAATAAGTCGCCTGATACCCAGCACGCCCTACCAAATTCAGGAAACCTAAGCGCTGAGGAAAAAAGAGGGTGTTATCAGTATCAACTCGGTGTGAACTAAACGCACTGTCCGTCGTATTTGTTTTTGAAAATACGCGATCCAGATAAGCAACCGCATTTTCACTTTGTAGATAAAACGGCGTATTCGCTAATTTTGTACGATAAAGATCAAGCGAGTATTCCGTCCGGTCGGTATTCGAATAAAAATCATTGAGGCGTTTGTTTACGAAAACTTCATTCCCAACAAGATTATTGCCGTAGACCCACGATAGATAATTTTCGGGTTGCGGATTTCTTCGGTATTCCGATTTAAAAAACTCCTCCAACACGGCAGGGTCACTCAGATAATTCAACTTGGTATTAACATAATGTGTATCTGTAAAATGCTGCAGGTGTTCCAATTTCAGCCGATAGCGATCATCACCGATCAGGTCTTTTTGCGCTGGAGCATCATATCTCGTATAGGGCGCCTCATCCTTCAAATAAAATGAAGCAAACTCACCTACTGCCTTAGGGGAATCCCAATTAAACCCCTGCCCCAACCCAACACCACGCTTGCCGTATAAGTTCAAATCCGTACTTGATTCCACATACTCAGTCAGCGGAACCGCAGCGTTAATTAAACCATAGGCTCCCCACTCACTGCCAAAGCCTACCTCATACGTAAAAATACTCTTGCTCAGCTTTTGCCGCCAATAAGGAAAATAGAAAACAGGGACCTTTCCCGCATAAACCGTAACCCCTTTCGCCACCAGATATTTTTCATCAATCAGGCGCGCCTCTTTTGCCTTAACATGATAGTGAGGATGGCTGTTCGTGCAGGTGGTAAATTCCGCGTCTTGCAGCATATATTCATTGGTTGAGACGCGCTCAATATGATCTACACTCATCAGCACAGGATCAAAATTAAGCGACGAGGGGCCGAAGTTTCCCGAGTGCGTTAGGTAGTTATAATCCAGTTCAGTTCCCTGCCAGATCACATTTTCCCGTTCGAATAAAATATTTCCTTCAACGTGCAATTCACCACTGTCCGGATTGCCGAAAATGGTATCAGCCCGAATCATCGCATTTTCAAAACGCCCGGTAACTCCGCCGCTGGCAATCAGCGTGTCGTTAGTATATTCAATCCGGTTCGCCTGAATATCAAATGGTTCGTCCAGCAACTCGGCAGGAATTTCGACATCGGATGCATCGACCGACAAAGCAACCGCCGCACAGAAAGTCAAAATAATTCGGCTAGCCTTCAACATTCCGCGATTCCTTTGTAAACGGGAGGGGTTTCGAGCGCGGTGTATCGGCAGTACGGGCCCTCACCGGCATCGCCAAAAGAGCCTCCAATTCAGCAATCCGTTCTTCAGCATACGGAACGAGTTTGCTCTTTGGGTACTCTTCGATTAACTTTTTATAATAAATAATGGCCGCTTCGGGTTCCTTAGGAACTTTGGCATAAAAAGCGGCTTCATCAAAAACCATGCCGGCTTTCACTTCGTATAGCCGATTACGAAGCTGAATAATTTCATCTTTATGCTCTGAACGGGGATAGGTACTCAGAAAAACAGTCGTCGCAGTTAGCGTGCGGTCCAACATTTCAGGTGCATGTGGAAATTGATCCCGAAGCTTCCGGAAGCATACAATTTGTTGCCAAGCCGCTTCTTCGGCGTATTGACTGTCTGGATACCGATAACCGAGCACGCCATAGGCCGTAATCGCCAGCTCATATTCCTTCGCATCCTGATTACATTTTCCGATCATGAATTGAGCTTCAGATGCACGGATCCACTGCGGTCCATTACGTATAACCGCTTCAAAGTATTCGACCGCATATTCAGGAGCCGTATAGCCGCCAAAGATCCACCGTAAACGCCGCCGCTCCATAATTTTAAAGGAGATTTCAAATTGACGTTGTAAAGCCGAATTATAATCGCGCATCCGACTGGAATAGTTATCGATCAAATATTGATAGGCGTTAAACGCATCATCCCATTTCCCCCGCTCAAAAAGAATATCCGCCCGGGCACGCGCCGCCCATGGAGCTTCCTTACTGTTCGGCCAACGGCGAAACAGATACACCATCCGTCGGTCCGCTTTTTTCAGCCAACCCTTATTTTGCGTATCACGGGCATAATCCCACTGCTCTGAAGAAGTCGGCTTCTTGGAGTCAAATTTGGAACGCAATGTGGTGCGCCCCTGCTCCTGGGCCACATAAACCTTGTTGCCTTTTTCATCTGCGATATCCGAGCCATCACCCATTGGAGCAACCATCGGATCAGCATATTCACTACCGTCAAATCCACCATCCGTCTGCGCAATGCAAACAACGGCTGAATTACAGAGAAAAAACACCAGAACAAGTCGAATATAGAAAGAAATTTGCATAAGTCGGATAATTTAGTTCACCGCAGGGAAATGAGCAATTCCAAACGCGTGATTCGTGAAGCGTGAAACGTGATTTCTTTTTTCATGCCTCACCCATCATTCGTCATATTTAAATCAGTCACGTTTCACGCCTCAATCGTCACACTTAGTAGCTTTTAGCAAAAACCACGCGACCGGAGCTGGCCTTACCACAACAGACGCACTCGCCCGCCCCGCTTTCTTCGCGATCAAAAGGAACCGTACGAATCGTCACCGAGAGTTCGTTATTAATCTTATCTTCACAGGCTATAGCATCGCACCAGTGGCTCATCGCAAACCCGCCATGCGCTTCCGGACGCTTCTTATTTTCTGGCGTGAAGTACTCAACAAATTCGTCGTAAGAATCGATTTCCTTGGTATTTTCAGCCCGATGATCCAGCGCACGCTGCAACAAGGTCCGCTGAATATCATCCAGCGTTTCCACAATATTGGCCACAAAATCATCCTTATCTACGCCCTGCTTACCAAACGTGTCGCGGCGAGCCATGAAGACGGAGTTATTTCCCATATCACGCGGACCAACTTCAGCACGAATCGGAATACCCTTCTTCACCCAGCCCCAGCCCTTTTCGCCGGCATTAATATCGCGGCTATCCACCACTACTTCCACATCACGCTCATGATAACGCTGAACCCGTAGCTTGGCCGCAATTTCATTACAGTACGCAAGGATCGCATCGCGATCCTCTTCCTTGCGGATGATCGGCAATATCACCACATGCTGCGGTGCCAAACGTGGCGGCATAATCATGCCGTCATCATCACCATGCGTCATAATCATGCCGCCGATCAAACGGGTTGATACCCCCCAAGAAGTGGTCCATGCAAAATCTTTCCCACCGTCGCGGTTGCTGAACTGAATGCCCGATGCCTTCGCAAAGTTTTGTCCAAGAAAATGGCTCGTCCCCGCCTGCAGTGCCTTGCGATCCTGCATCATCGCTTCAATACAAAGCGTGCTTACCGCACCCGGAAAACGTTCCCCGGCGGTTTTTTCACCCACCAGCACCGGCATGGCCATAAATTCCTCAGCAAAAGTTTTGTAGACGTCCAGCATCTTACGGGTTTCTTCCAACGCTTCCGCTTCCGTCTCATGGGCGGTGTGCCCTTCCTGCCAGAGGAACTCGGCCGTGCGCAGAAACAGACGCGTGCGCATTTCCCACCGTACCACGTTGGCCCATTGGTTAATCAGGATCGGCAGATCGCGATAGCTCTCCACCCATTTGGCATAGGTTGCACCAATAATCGTTTCTGAGGTCGGACGCACAATCAGCGGTTCTTCCAGCTCGCCCGCCGGATGCAGCTTACCATCTTCACCCTGCTCCAAACGATGGTGCGTTACAACCGCGCATTCCTTGGCAAAGCCGTCAACGTGCTCCGCTTCCTTTTCCAGATAACTCTTCGGAATAAAGATCGGGAAATAGGCATTCACATGCCCCGTTTCCTTAAACATTTTATCCAGACCCTTCTGGATATTTTCCCACAGGGCATAACCCCAGGGCTTAATCACCATGCAGCCGCGCACATCGCTGTTTTCCGCCAGATCCGCCGCACGAACCACCTGCTGATACCATTCGGGATAATTTTCTTCACGCGTCGGGGTAATCGCCGTCTTTTTCTGCTTTGCCATAATAAATCCTGATTTCGGGTTTTAATCGCCGCTCCACGGCCCTGAAAAATGAAGCGCGCAATCTACAGGGCACACGCCGTGAATACACGAAAAAAAACATTCAACTGGAGGGTCGCACGCCGTGCGACTGGGCAGACGGCGTCTGCCCCTCCAACCCCAGGAATTAATAGGCCTGATAAACCGCGTGGCCAGCGGCGACAAGAGCGTCGTTCACATTGCTCCAAACGCCATCCTGCTCCATCCAGATTTCCGCCAGATAACGGCCATATTTACCGCGGCGATCTTTCAGCGTTTCAATAATGATTTCCCGCCCATCAATCAGTTCCCGCAGAAAATCGCGCGATGCCACGCCACGCGCCTTATCCGGCCCCGTCATTTCCGGCGCATTAATCCGCACCAACCGCAGCTTTTCGTTCCGGAGCCAAATACCCAGCCCCAGATCAATATCCACGCGGCAGGTATCGCCGTCATAGACCGATTGCACCTGCGCGGTGTAGTGGTAAAGTTCCGCGTCCTTTGCAATCAGGTTCAGCTTCATGCCCAGCGCATCCACATAGCTTTCCATCGTACCGATGCGAAAATTTAAATCGCCGCTTTCCAAACGACTGATCGTCGCCTGTGTAATCCCCGATTTCTGCGCAACATCGCCCTGCGAAAACCCGACCCTCTTCCGTTCGCTCTTCAACAAAGATCCTATTTTCTGTCCATTTTCACCACTCATAACTCTCCTTTATTTATATAGTATATGATATATTTATAACTACTTAGGCGTCTTTTCGGACATAAATATATACTATTCGATATTAAAATAAAGAGCCGACCAGCTTAAATTATTGGAGGGTTTCCGTCCTCGGCGACCGCCCTACGAACGGGCCGATCCCACGCAAGGCATGGAGCCCATGCCCCTCCACCCTTCAAACTGGAGGGTCGTTTCGACCAGCATACCTACCCTCCCAACGCCCCTGTAATAAAGGTGTCGATGAAGGTATAGATTCGGTCGATAATCCGCTCGGCGGTGGAGGCGCGCTCTTTCAATCCGGGCTTTTTATCCATGGCTTCCACCACATCGTTTCGCAGAGGCGACCTGCTGGTATAGAGGACGTTTTCAACCAGTTTTTCGAGCTTGTCGCCATCAAGCCCCTCTTCTTCAGCGAGCGTTGCGAACGCCATGATTTGCTCTTCCTTCCAGTAGGATTCGAATTCCTCCGGGATATCGGCGGGATCGTCGATCTGCGGAAGATGTTTTTCGATAAACCGTTCGATGAGCTCTCGCTTGCTGCGCAGATCCGTCTCGCCGCTCAACAGGTCGATAATCGTCTTCTTGCGGGCGGCCTGCTCTTCAACCGGAGCTTCCTTGAGTTCGGCCAGCAGCTTCAGAATGTAGGCCACGTTGATTTCATCGCGATGGATCAGCTCCAGTTCGAAATCGATATCGTTGAGGATCGAAACCTTTTCGGTTTGGTTTGCCAGTTTCACCTTGTCGTGCAGATCAAGATATTTACTTTTGTAATCCGCAAAAGACTGCTCCGTCATGGAAAGGTCGTCGAAGGTGAACTCGGTGAAGGTTTTCAGAACGTTGTGCAGGCGGATCAGGTTGCGGAAGGTTTTGATGAACTCCAGCTCCTCCTCTTCATCGGCCAGCTGGGAGACGCTGTTGACCGACGGCGCAATTTGAATCAGCTCAATGAATGATTCATTGAACTGCTTCACATATTCTTCATACGGATCGAGCAGAATTTCTTCGGTCGGATTTTTGTTCGCGAAGAGCGTAATGGCAACATCCGTGTTCTTCTTAAGGTTGCGAAAGCAGACGATATTCCCCTGACTCTTCAGTTCCTTGCAAAGGCGGTTGGTACGCGAATAGGCCTGGATCAGGCCGTGGTATTTCAGGTTCTTATCCACATACAGCGTATTCAGCTTTTCGCTGTCGAACCCAGTCAGGAACATATTCACCACCAGTAGCACATCAATCTGCCCGGTCTTCATACGCTTGGCCACATCGTTGTAGTAGTTGTAGAACGACTGCGAGTCGTGGGTGGTGTAGTTGGTGCCGAACAGCTGGTTATAGTCGGCGATGAAGTTTTCCAGCTGATCGCGGGAATGCTGCGTGCGGTAGGGCTCGTCCGGTTCCTCCATCACATGCAGATCCACCTCATCGTCCCGCATCGGGAAGGCCGCGTCCAGATCCTCCTCGTTCTGCTGATACGAGAATATGGTCGCGATTTTCAGGTCGTGTCCGCCCGCCTTCTTCAGCCGGGCGAATTCCTCGTAGTAGCGGATCACCGACGGAATGCCCGACACGCAGAAGATTGCGTTGAACTGCCGTCGATGCGTTTTACGGTCGTGATGCGCGGCAATGTATTCGGTAATGGCCGTAGTCCGCTCGGGTGCGCACAGCACCTCCGCCTCGTCGATGGCCTCCACCGCAAGATCGGTAATCTGCCCATCCTTCTGCTTGAAGGTCTTCATGTATTCCACTGAAAACTTCAGTACGTTTTCATCGCGGATCGCATCGGTGATCACATATTTATGCAGGCAATCATCAAACAGCGTTTTCGTGGTTTTTTTGATTCCCTCCACGCTCATGGCGTTGTCCTTAAATATCGGCGTTCCGGTAAAACCGAACATCTGGCACTTCGTAAAAAACGCCTTGATCGCCTTGTGCGTATCGCCAAACTGGCTGCGGTGGCACTCGTCGAAAATAAAGACCACGCGCTGGGTTTGCAGCGGCGCCATCGATTCGCTGAACCGCGCCTTCTTGATGGCTGTATTCAGTTTCTGGATCGTCGTCGCAATCAGCTTGGTATCGGGCGAGGCAAACTGCTTCACCAGCATCTTTGTGTTGTTGGTTCCGTCGATGCTGCCCTTGCAAAAGCTATTGAACTCCCGGGTGGTCTGATAATCCAGATCCTTACGATCGACCACAAACACGACTTTATCCACCTTCGGAGAGTTCGTCAGAATCTGGCTCGTCTTGAACGACGTCAGCGTCTTTCCCGACCCCGTTGTGTGCCATACATAACCGAATCCCCGACCATACTGCACCTTCTCAACAATCGCCTCGGTGGCATACACCTGATACGGGCGCAGCACCATCAGCATCTTCTTCGACTCGTTCAGCACCAGGAAGCGCGTCACCATTTTGGCTAGATGGCACTTTTCCAGAAACTGCTCCGCAAAAACCGACAGCTGCGGTACCGGCTTATTGTTCTTGTCCGTCCAGAAAAACGTCTGCTTAAAACTGCGCTGATCCACCCGGCCGTTGGCGTAATACTTTGTATTCACCCCATTGCTGATCACAAAAACCTGGATGTACTGAAACAACGCATCGTTCGCGCCGTAGGAATGGCGCTCATAGCGGTTGATCTGATTAAACGCCTCCTTCAGCTCCAGCCCGCGCCGCTTCAGTTCAATCTGCACCAGCGGCAAACCATTGATCAGAATCGTCACGTCATACCGATTCTTAAACCGGCCTTCCACCGTCACCTGCTGCGTCACCTGAAATCGGTTCTTGCACCAGTCGATCTGATCCAGCAATTCCACCGTGCGCGTCTTGCCCTCGGCATCGACATATTCCACCCGATCGCGCAGCGTCTTTGCCTTCTCAAAAATCGACCCCTTGCTCAGCTTATTCAGAATCTGCCGAAAATCAGAGTCGGTTAGCGCAATCTGGTTATGCGCCTCGAGCTGCATTTTCAGATTGGCCAAGAGCGAGGCCTCATCATGCACCGCCACCGAATCATAGCCCATGCCGACCAGCTGCTTAACCAGGCTATCCTCTAAAATCTGTTCGGGTTGGGTCGTCATTTTTCTGCCGCCTTCTTTAACTTAAAACCATGCGCGGAGTTGGGCATTGATCTCTTCAAGGTCAAACGCTTCCGGATCAATCGGTCCGCCGAGCCATTCGAGCAGTTCAGCCTTCTCCCCGCCATCGGGGCCTTCGAGCGTTTCCAGCATTTGGAAATAACCGTACATTCCGCCGCAGTCATCCGGAGGACACGCCCGCTTACCCTTGATGCAAACCGGCAGCACTTGTTCCGGATCGGCCGGAAGTATTTTTTCCAAAAGCACCTGATGCTCCCAGGAATCGCCGAAATCATATTCGTAGACGATCTTATCCTTTTCCTTGCGGAGAAAATTCCGAAGAGGAACCCCGATGCTATCGGCCACCTCCATTCCCGAAAACCCGTCATCCTCGCCGCCCGGCTGATAAAACGTCCGGCCATCAATAAATTGATGCAAATGCGAATTCGTCCAGCCGAATGCGGCCTGAATTACGGCATGCAGATGCTCCAGCTCAATCGAGGCCGGAACCAGCACCCGCCGCCAAATGGGGGGCTTGGCATCTTTCAGCGAAATCTTCAGCTGATAAATCGGCCCGTCGGGATCAGCGAACGATTCGCCCGAACCCTTTTGTTGAAGCTGTTCTGACATATCCTCAATGCCGGCGGACAGCGCCCGGGCCATTTCATCCAACGGCACCGGGAACACATCAGCAGACTGCTCATTTTGATTGCAGAAAACCAATACAGAATGGATCAGCCCGCTCAGCTCGCCCAGCTGCAGGGTTGCCGGGTGATTCATGGTGTCCATTGGATCCTGTGCATTTCGATCCATGCCGCGCAACACCTGTAGGCATTGATCGTTCAGGTCCAGAAAAACTGCACGCAATTCGCGGTGCACATCTTTGAGCGGCAGATAATCCGCACGCACGCCATCCCACCGTTCCTGCCAGAGGCGATGGAACTCCTGCTGATCATTTTCGGAAGGAAACGACAACGCTCGCCCGCTGATCACCCGTCCCAGCACGGCCTCCGGATTTGTTTCCCCGCGCGAAAATGCGTCGCGCATATAGGCCTCCGCCTCTTCCGAATCCAGCGACAACCCCAACAGTACAAAATGGGCATCCAGCTCGGTCGCGGGTTCCTTTTCTCCGCCCGCCATCGAATTCAGCATCCGGGAGTCGAGCGGCTCATCCTCCGGCCAGAAAAAACTGACATTGCCCGACGTTTGCATGGTCAAATCCTTCTGCGCATTAAAAAAGGTCGCCAGCGTAAGGGGCGGAGCGGAAAGAACCGACGATGCCTCTTCGTTGCACTCGGCCAACCACAGCATTCGGGCAAACTGTTCATAACAATCATGATCCATTTCAGCATCTAAACAGGCTTCTTCAAACCCGAGCCGCAGCGCCTGCGTCCACTTCTGGATCGTTGTGAAATCAACCACGCCCTGCTCGGCTGGCATATGCCGAACCGAAAAGATGCCCGCCTGCCAATCCTCCACCGTCAGCATCAGCGAATCGCCGGAGAGGAACCCGCACGTTTCGAAAAAGGACTGTAGATCGAACACCGATATTTCCACATCCTTCTCGAAGGGCGGCTGGATTTTATTCGCATTCGACTCGTGGTCCACCGCCAAATACTCCATGGCACCGTACTCACCGAAATACATCAGAAAGCGATGGACGGCTGCAAGCGGCTGCTGTACGGACCGGGTCGGCACCACCGAGCCATCCGGCAGCTTTAAAACCGCCTTGCTCGGGAAAACCTCGCGCGATAAATACGGAAGAAACCGATGCCCCGGAACCAGAAAACCGGACTCCACCTCTTCCCCCAGCGGCGTTACCCGAAATTCCGCCCCCTGGAAAACAACAGGACGCGGTATAAAGCGATCCTCAAATCCCTCCCGGTCATCCTCAAACAGCCAATCCGACCCGCAGGCCAAATCAAACAGACGATCCTCATCGGCATCGTCGAACCCCTTCACATTCCGGGCCACATGTTTCGCCAACTCCTCAAAATCAAACGATCCGGCCTGCTTCAACGCAAAGGCCCGAATCAGTTCATCCATCTTTTCTACATCCATCTTCTTCTCCATTCCAATCCTTGGAAACTATCGTTTAAAAATCACGCCTCACTCATCACACAAACATTTTTTGAAGCAGCCCCTGCTTAAACGCCCGCGCCCCCGCAACCTGCTCCTCCACCAAAGCAATCCGCCCATCCACCGCCGATAAACAATCCGCGATCTTTTGCTGCTCGGCGAGGCAGGGATACGGAATCGGCATATCGAAGAAATCAGATCCAGTAATATTCATTCGATCATGACGAGCACCATAGTTGGCAACAGCGCACATATATTTATGCCAACACGTCGTCGAGAAGTATGATTGGTAAAAACTGAGATCACCAGATTCGAACCGAATAACTGTATAGAGCGGCGACATAACCCCCTTCCTTAACTCATTTCTCTTGAGTGGCCCAACAGGCGCTGTCACAGAAATCCTAGGATTATAAACGAAATCATCGACATTAACGATGTAGTAGCCCTCAAGATTATCTTGATTCGCGATATCTTTATCAAAGTAATCGCTTTGGTCGACAATACCCTGAGTCGCAGAATTAGTCAGAACAGCACGCTCCATAGTCCCAGTGTTTTTTTCCATAACTTTTGATGCAACCTCCCCCAGCTTCTTCTCCTCCCAATCGGGGAAGGGATTTCCTTGGTCGTCTTTGAAGCGGAGGGATTGATTGAAGAGCTTTTGCATCAGCCCCTTTTTATAATCCATCAGCAGCGCCCGCTTTTTCTCCAGCCCCTCAATCCGTCCATCCACCGCCGAAAGAAAGGAGGCGATCTTTTTTTGTTCGGGAAGTTCAGGAAGGTGAAAAGGGATTTTAGCACAAACCTCTTTATTAAGTTTTGGTTGCGCAGTGCCAGTGTTAAATGGCTCATAATTAATTCTCTCAAGAACTTCACAAACAAAACTCTGGGCATTCTCATGCTTGCTTCTCATTACGTGAGCATGGTTGTTCACCCAGTATTTACCAGATGCTAAAAAAACTAACCTGCTATTACGCGTGATGATGTTTGCGCCATCTTCACCAAGCAAAATTAGCTCTTCTTCAAAAATATAATCATCAATGTAATCAATAATTCCTGAAGCACCATAGTAAGGGTAAATACCCTGAATTTTTGAACGATCAGAATCCTTTAAAGGTTTTCTTTTCCCATCCAAGAAATCGACTACCTCTCCCAACCGTTTCTCCACCCACTCCGTGGAAAATTCGGGAAAGCGGAGAGCGGGGATTTTCTTTTTCAACTGGCGTTTATTGGCGGTCATCTGTGGCTCAAAATTTTCGTGGTTTAGTTTGCATTCAACAGGCGGTCGAGCATGCCGTCGGGTTGGACGTGGGGCGTCCATAGGTCGGCGGCGTTTTCGATGACGAATCGGTTGCGGGCTTCGGCGGCGGCGAGGTCGCCGTCGGCGTTTTTCATCTCCAGCACCAGCATCCGATTTTCTTCGAGGGCCTGGCGGACGGCGGGGTCGGCCGCGGCGCGATCAAGCGTCCAGGCCGGGCACCAGATCAGCGGGCGTTTGGTTTCCAGCAGGCGGGCGAAGATTTGCTTTTCCATCGGCGAATGAAACCCGCTGAAATAGGCTTTTGCTGCGGGGATTTTTTCGGGCTTCGGCGCATTGCGGCTGCATAGAATTCCAAGGGTTGGAAGTTGCCAAAGTGCGGGATTGCCCATGCCGCGCAGTCCGTTGGAAAATTGCGTAACGCAACACCACGGATTCATTTGAATATAGTGCGCGATTTTTTCCTCGGCCTCCGGAGAGCGCACAATCATTTCATAATAATTGCGGTGCCAGATTTTTCCCTTGAAGCGGGGAAATTTTCCGGCCTTCACGCCCTTAATATATTCGTGCGTGGTGCGGGATTTGAAGGCGCAAATAAAATCGCCCAACGCCTTTTCGCCCTTCCGAATGGGGAGCAATCCATGAAAATGATCGGGCATAATTGTGTAGGGGTGCGCCTTGTGCGCACCCTCTCTTGTGGACGAGGCGGGCACGAGGCCAGCCCGTACGGACGCGGCGGCTTCGCAAAGAGTTTCCTCCCAGATTCGGGAGAGGATTTCTTTTGCCGATTCATGTGCAAAAATATTTCCCGCATCCCGATGTGCGCAGATCGTGATGAAATAGGTCCCGCCGCCGGCATAGTCGTGCCCTTGCAGGCGGATGCTGCGGCGGTGGTGCTTGGCTGGATCGTAGGGACTCATTAAAAGGGCGGCGCAATTCCAAGCTCCTTGCAGAAGTCGGCGATTTTCTTATCCGTTCCGGCCATGCCTTTTTCCAATGTCTGGAGATCGGCGGATACGGCGGCGAGGTCGATGGGTTCCTCTTCTTCAAACGTATCAACATAGCGCGGAATGTTGAGGTTCCAGTCGTTTTCCGCGATCTCAGCCATGCTCGCTTCATAGCTGTATTTATCGGTCCCCTTGCGCTGGCGATAGGTTTCGACAATGAGCGCCACATCTTCGTCGCGCAGGACGTTCTGGTTCTTCACCTTTTCAAAATGGCCGTCGCCGGAAGCATCGATAAAGAGAATGGAATCGTCTTTCTGGCGGCATTTTTTGAGCACGAGGATACAGGCGGGAATGGAAGTGCCGTAGAACAGGTTGGCAGGCAGGCCGATGACGGCGTCGAGATAGTTCAAATCCCTGATGAGGTATTCGCGAATATGCCCTTCCGCCGCGCCACGGAACAACACGCCGTGCGGCAGGACGCAGGCCATGGTGCCGTTGTCGGCGAGCTGATAGATCATGTGCTGCACAAAGGCAAAGTCGGCTTTGCTGGTGGGGGCCAGTTTGCCGTATTCGCAAAACCGCTCGTCGCTTTCGAGCACGGGACTTTCCTTGCCTTTCCACTTGGCGGAAAACGGCGGGTTGGCCACCACGGCTTCGAAGCGCCGCTCTTTATGTTTTGGTTCTTCAAGCGTGTCTTCCTGCTGAATGTCGAAATCGCGATAGTGTACGCCGTGTAGGATCATGTTCATGCGGGCGAGGTTGTAGGTGGTGCGGTTCATCTCCTGCCCGAAATATTCGGCCACCTTGGCCTCTTTTGCCACGCGCAGCAGCAATGATCCCGATCCGCAGGTCGGATCGTAAACCGAACGCAGCTGTTTTTTCCCGGTCGTCACGATTTTTGCCAGCACGGTGGAGATCTGCTGCGGGGTATAGAACTCGCCGGCCTTTTTTCCGGCTCCGGCGGCAAACTTGCCAATCAGATATTCATAGGCATCGCCCAGCACATCGGCCTTCGTGTCGCCCAGTTTAAAGTCGATTTCATCCAAATGGCTGAGGATTTTGGCGATCAGTTCGTTGCGCGCGTTCGGGCTGCGCCCCAGCTTGGTGGACTGCAGATCCATATCCTCGAACAGCGCGGTGAAATCCTCCTCGCTCTCGGTGCCCATGGTGCTCTGCTCAATGTGCGTCAGGATTTCGGCGAGCTCGTCGAGGATGTAGTTCGATCGGCCCTTTTTCGAAATGGCGGAAAAGAGTTGTCCCGGCGCCAGGAAATAGCCGAGCGTTTCAAGCGACTCATTATGGATGGCCGCCAGCAGTTCGGGATCATCCAATGTGCGGTAGTCCTCGACCGCCTCGCCTTTCAGCAGCCCGTTGGCATAGAGGTCCTGTTTTTCGGAAAGGTATTTGTAGAAAATGAAGCCTAGGCAATAGTCGCGGAATTCATCCGCGTGCATCTTCCCGCGCAGCTCATCCGCGATATCCCAAAGTTTTTGTTCCAACTGCCGTTTCTGATCACCAGACATAAAATCCCCACTAAATAAACACGGGAAAAAACATATCGGTTCTCTGCCCCGCCTTCTAGCTATTGCTTAGGGAAAAGGCAGGTGCTACCTTCTTCGGATGAATTTTACAGCCATCGATTTTTAAACTGCCACAGGCAAGCGCGACAGTGCCTGCGCCGGCGGAATTGTTACCGTTGAAAACGGGGCCATTACCGAGGTAATATTATTCGCTGATCCAGCCGCCGGGAAATCAATATTTCGGGATGAATATTGCAGTGCATGGCATCCGACCGCAGGACACCTTGAATGCGCCGACGTTTGACGCTCTCTATCCCGAAATCCAGTCACGGCTGCAGGGCCGCACCATCGTTGCCCACAACGAGGTCTTCGATCGCTCTGTTCTGAAACGAACCATGGAATACTACGATCTTTATTACGGCGATTTAGGACTGGCGGATCGCTGGGAATGCACCATGCGGATTTATAAAGCGAAAGGTTTTGTGCCTTATAAACTGAACAGCTGCTGCGACCGGCTGGGCATTCCGCTCAATCACCACGAAGCCCTATCCGATGCCATCGGCTGTGCAAAGCTCTACCTACGTCGGTAAAATTTAAACACGAAGACTCTAAGACCACTAAGCGTACTTAACTCTCTTCGAGCCTTAAGCGCAGCGAGTGTTTACTGCTTCGCCGGCTTAGGTTCGTCTTTCTCAATGGTGTATTTGAGTACGCCGTTAAAGTAGGTCGGCAGAGGTGATTCGAAGGTCATCTCTTCTTTAGAAAAGGGGTGTTTAATCATCAATGACGTTGCATGCAGACAGAGGCGTTTGACGCTCTTATCTTTAATTCCGTATTTTTTATCACCAGCAACGGGGCAACCCATGTCGGCCATATGTACACGGATCTGATTTTTGCGACCGGTGTGCAGCTTAACTTCCAGCAGGCTGTAGTCTTTTGCTTCTTTCACCACTTCATAGGCCGTCTGAGAAAACTTGCCCATTTCCGGATTCTGTACGGAATACATTTTATGGATGCTGTTTTCCATCAGGTAAGAAGTAATCATGCCTTTCTTCTCTTTCGGGCAACCGCGAACCACGGCGTAGTATTTCTTTTTGAAATCTTTCCAGTTGTTCTGCAGGTATTCTTTGGCCTGCTCGCTTTTAGCGAAGACCAACACTCCAGAGGTATATTGATCCAGCCGGTGCACAATGAATATCCGATTTTTGGATTTTGAGTTACCCTTCTTTACATATTCATTCAGCAAATAGTGCGCGGTATTTTCATGAACGGTTTCACTGGCAACCGTCAACAACCCGCTTTTCTTTTCCACAACCACGATATCCCAATCTTCGTAGATAATGTTCAGCCCTTTCGGATGAAATTTTTTGGGCGGCTGCTTAAATGGTTTCTTCTGCTGCATATTTTCCTTACTCAAAAATCATTTTTCTCGCAAAGTCGCAGAGCAGAAAGAGAAAAATAGCTCTGCGATCTCGGCATCTCTGCGAGGGCAATTCGGGTGAAGAGAATTACTCTTCGCCAAAGGTTTTCATTTTGGGGAGTTCCGACTGTACAGGCTCTTCACCTGGTTTCGGCTTTTTGGTTCGCACGCCCGACTTTGCGATAATTTCCACATAGAATGTTTGCAATTCACGCGTTGCCGCATTGTTGATGCAGGCATCGATTTCAGACAGATGAATCACGTTAGCCTCAGCTTCAGTATCGCCGAATTTGCAGTCAAAGTCCCAAAAATCAATTCCTTCCGAGAGTTCTTTGCGGCGTTCGCGTTTGATATATTTCCGGATCTCATTTTTCACCGCATCAATCCTGCGGGGATATTTTATTTTTTCGTGGGTCAGGTTAAAGGTCTTCTTCATCAGTATTCTCTGGTTCGGGGCTGTTAATCATTGAAATCGCCCCCTTTTTACAGCAATCGGGAAATATAGCGACACAGTTCCCTGCAAATTTCGCTCTGGTTCAGGCTCTCTCAATCATTGTTCCAATACTTGAATCTTTCTCGGGTTCTTTTATATTTTTCCAATTCAACAAAAGGATTCCCACCTATGATTACAATTGAAAACGAAAGCTTTACCGCCGTGATTGCAACACAAGGAGCGGAACTACGTTCCCTGAAAAACAAACAATCCCAAGCGGAAACTATTTGGCAGGCCGACCCTGCGGTTTGGGCCTGCAGTGCTCCGGTATTATTTCCCATCGTTGGCAGCCTGATTGATGGAAAAACCAAAATCGACCAGACGACCTATTCCATTCCGAAGCATGGCATTCTGCGCGGACGGGATTCCGAACTGATTGAACAGGGTGCGGACTATGCCATTTTCCGCTTCAGTGCAAATGCAGAAATAAAGGAACTCTACCCGTATTCATTCACACTCGATGTCACCTTCCGGTTGCAGGAAAATGAACTGGTCGTTTCCTATGCCATTTCAAATTCAGGCGACGAGGAAATGATTTGTTCCCTTGGTTCCCATCCTGCCTTTGCATTGGATCTTAAAAACAATGCCCTCACCGACTACTTCATTGAGTTTTCCGAAGCAGAGTCATTGGATCTTTACGGGGTAACCGAGGGTATCTTTCATAAAAAAGATGAGCAGTACCTAAAGAATGAATCCCAAATTCCTCTCACGGAAAGCCTCTTTAATGACGATGCGCTTATGTTCCGTAACATTCGCTCCAGCACGATACGTATTAAGCGCCCTGCTGCAGAGAGCTCTATTGAAATCGATACGCATGGCACGCCCCACTTAGGAATTTGGTCAAAACCCGGCGCGGCCTATGTATGCATTGAGCCCTGGCATTCCTGTGGCGACACCGCCGATAGCGATGGCCTCTTTGAAAATAAGCCGGATATGCAACGCCTGAAAAAAGGCGAAACCTATGAAACCGGATATACGATCCGAGTAATGGGATAAGACCTAAAAAAGGGCCCGTCGCGTATTAACGCACGGGCCTTTTGAGTCGAAACAGCTTGTTATCCTATAAAGGTTGCAGGATCTAAATGCGTACGTGCCAACCCAGCCTTACCAACTCGACGAATGGCTAGAATGAACGCCGCCGTACGCAAATCCACCTGAAATTCGGCCGCCACATCAGAAACTCCCCGGTAGGCCTTAACCATAACCTTATTTAGCTCATCATTAATCCGGTCCAGCTCCCAGCGGAACTGCTGAATATTCTGCGTCCATTCGAAATAACTCACCGTCACACCTCCGGCATTGGCGAGAATATCGGGAATGATAATAACACCGCGCTCGAGCAGAATGGCATCGGCAGCCGGCGTAGTTGGAGCATTCGCCGCCTCAATTACAAGACCCGCCTTCACTTCATGAGCATTTTCTTCCGTAATTACATCCTGCAGGGCTGCTGGAATCAAAACATCCGCTTTCCAGGTAATAATTGAGTCTCCTGAAAAACCCGATCCTCCGGCAAAATCTTTAACCCCACCCGTTTCAATCACCCAGGCTGTTAAGGCCGCAATATCCAATCCGTCTTCATTCGATACCCCGCCCGTATGGTCAGCAACCGCCACAATTTTTGCACCGTGGTCAGCAATTAAACGGGCAGCATTGCTGCCCACATTACCAAACCCCTGAATGGCCACCGTTATGTCGGAAAAACTTTTCCCCTGCTCCGTCAACGCCTCGCGCAGCGATATCATTACGCCTCGCCCTGTTGCTTCTTCGCGACCCTCCGATCCGAACAACTCCAACGGCTTCCCGGTAACCACGGCGGGCGAAAACCCTTTGAATTTTGAATATTCATCCATGATCCAACCCATTACTCGGGCATTGGTATTCATATCCGGCGCAGGAATATCGATAGTCGGCCCAATAAAGTCCTTCATTTCAGCCACGAATAGACGGGTGACCTGCGCAAGATCTTTATCCGACATTTCGCGCGGGTTACAATCAATCCCACCTTTGGCACCACCGAATGGAATATCAACCACAGCGGTTTTCCAAGTCATTAACCCTGCCAGTGCAGATGCATGATCTTCATCCATTGAAGGATGGAAACGGAGCCCACCTTTCATCGGTCCTCGGGCATCGTTATGCTGAACACGGTATCCGGTATAATACTTCAGTTCGCCTTCACAGTTTTCGACGGCAAGCTCCACCGTCATGGTTCGCTGAGGAGTCAGTAGAATTTTACGAACTATGTCGGATAAACCGAGAACATCGGCAGCCTGATTAAAATAGAAATGAGTATCGCTCAGCATATCCAGTATCTCCTTCGATTGCACCGTTAGCCTTTAGCTAAACAGCTTACTCAAATCGATCAGGATTCCAATGGTTAAAGACTGAATAGATCATCAGCCGGCAAAGTTGGACTCTCAAATCCAATATCGGGAGGAAGATCCTTTCCTTCGGATGCGGCCACAGCTAATTCATCGCACCGTTCATTTTCAGGATGATTGTTATGCCCTTTCACCCATTTGAACTCGACCTTGTGCCCCGAGCATAAATTCAGCATCTGCTCCCATAAATCAGGATTCTTTGCCGATTTTGAGGGAGATAGCTTCCAGCCTTTTGAACGCCACTTTTTGGCCCAGCCTTTCACCATGGCGTTGACGACATACTTAGAGTCGCTGGTCAGCACAACGTTACTGGGTTGCTTCAGCGCCTTCAATCCTTCGAGGCAGGCCATCAGCTCCATGCGGTTATTCGTGGTTTTAAGGAAGCCGCCGGAGAGTTCCTTTTTGCGATCGCCCGAAATCATTACGACCCCATATCCTCCCGGGCCCGGGTTCCCCTTACAGGCGCCATCGGTATAAATCTGAATTACATCCTGCATAAATTCTTCTTCCACAGATTTCCCAGATTACTCGAATTTCTTAATCTGTGAACATCCGTGTAATCTGTGGATTATATATTCAATTATGCGAGTTCGCGGAACGAAATACCGAGCTCACGTTCCAACCGCGTAATACGCTTTTGATCATGACGGTTAGCCAACACCAAAGAGATTCCGGTTTTTCCTGCACGGGCGGTTCTGCCACTGCGGTGCGTATAGTATTCATTCTTTTCAGGAAGCTGGTGATGAATCACAAACGATAATCCTTCCACGTCGATGCCTCGTGCAGAAACATCGGTCGTAATCAAAATACGGGCGCGTTCTTTTTTGAACATCCGCATAATTTTATCGCGTTCGGTCTGCATTAGATCGCCATGCAATACCACATTGGAAAAGCCATGGGGCTCCAGCGCCTGTCCGAAAGCAATCGTGTCGGCTCGTGTCCGGCAAAAGATCAGTCCGCGTTGCTCGCCGCGCGCTTTCAGGAAATCAACAATCCGCTCCAGCTTTTCCCCATCCGTGCACCGAATGTATTCATGTCGAATGTTCGGATTGACGATATTCTTTTTATCAATTTTCAAAAAAGGAGCATTCTCATCCAGATACTTATGAATCATCTTTTTAATGCCCTGCGGCATGGTGGCCGAGAATAGCCAGATATGACTGGAGCTTTTTGTCAGCTTCATAACCGACTCAATATCATCTCGGAACCCGAGTTTCAGCATTTCATCCGCTTCATCCAGGACAAGTGTTTTAACCGAAGTTAGATCCACCGCTTTACGGCGCACCAAATCCATCAAACGCCCCGGCGTTGCAACCAAAATCTGCGTAGGACGTTTCAACGATTCAATCTGCCGTTCAATCTTATCCCCGCCGCAAACTACTTCGGAAAAAATACGGTCTGTGTATTTTGTGAATTTAAAAAGCTGTTTCTGCACCTGCTTGGCAAGTTCACGGGTAGGCGCAATAACCACCCCTTGAATGCAAGGTTGTTTGGGATTGATGGACGCCAACAAAGGAAGTCCGAACGCGGCCGTTTTTCCGGTGCCGGTCTGCGCCTGACCGATAAAATCAGTCTCTTTCCCCAGAATCATCGGAATCGTTTTTGCCTGAATTTCAGTCGGCTCTTTGATGCCCAGCTCTTCAAGCCCCTGAAGGTATCCATTGCCGATGCCCAGTTCTTTAAATGTTTTCATATCCTGTTGTCCTATAAGGGATTTATTTAGAATCGGAGGAACCTGCACTGAAGAGGTAATAGACGCGAGTTAATATTAAGGGAAAGTGCGGAGACGAGGTTTGTAGTTCCGCCTTTAGGCGGCCATGCTGAAATAGCCGCCTAAAGGCGGAACTACGAACTTTTTACCTGCATAAACGCACGAACCAGGCGCAGGTCGGCATAGGTGACCTTATTTCCCGATGCCTCAATGATTGAGCGCATGGAGGCCCCGGAAAGGCGATCAAACAGCTCCTCGCACATGATACGAATTTCCGGATCGATTAGACGATCAATATCCAGGTCATCGTGATGCCCTTCTGCCAACAGCGTTTCAATATGCTGACCAATGGTTCCTTCGCCCAGATCCCTTATGGCGGCGATACCTTCCACGGTCAAACCCTGCTTTGCCATCTTCAGGGTTTCTTTAACCGTCTTTCCGGTTTTATTTTTGCGGGTTTTCTTAATCTTAATCGGCGCCTGTAAAACAGCATGCTCTTCCGCTTCTTCCGGATTCATGAGTTTATACATCTCGATAATCGTCATGAAGGTATCGCCGTATTTCTTCAGTTTTGCATCACCCACACCGGAAACACCTCCCATTTTTTCCGGTGTATCTGAAAAGTAGAGCGCCATTTCGCGTAGCGTTCTATCTGAAAAAATAACGAAAGGAGGAACGCATTCTTTTTTAGCAATGCGCTGCCGTTCCGTACGGAGCTGCGCAAAGAGCTTTTGCGAATAGCCCGCAGTGATTCCTTCCGGAACCGCTTGCTGGACACTTTTCTGACGGATAACCTCAAATTGCTTTTTGCCCAGCAAAATCTGCTGTCCCTTCGGTGTCAGCTCAAGGGAAGAATGTTTTTCAGCATTTTGTAGAATGCAGTCCTGCGCCAGCAAATTATCAATGATCTGCCGCCAGTATTTTTTATCCTTCTCTTTCCCCGCACCATAGGTTTTGAGTTGGTCATGACCGAGTTTCTTTATTTTCTGAGTCTTTGCACCAACCACGATATCCGCAATATGCACCGCGCCGAATTTCTGACCGGAGCGATAAATGGCCGACATAATTTTCTGCGCAGGAACCGATGCATCGACGCATTCAACATCGCCCATACAGACATCACAGGTTTTACAATTATCCTTTGTGTAGACCTCATCGAAATATCCCAGCAGGATTTTCCGGCGACAGGCATTCGTTTCGGCAAACCGTACCATCTGAAACAACTGGTGTTCCGCAATTTTCCGATCATTCGGATCTTCGGTCTGTTCAATGAAATAGCGGATGCGGACAATATCACTTCGATTGAAAAATAGGCGGCAATGCGCGGATTCACCATCACGACCGGCCCGACCGGTTTCCTGATAGTAGCCCTCCATATTTTTTGGAAGATCTCCGTGCAGCACAAAACGAACATTTGATTTATCGATGCCCATCCCGAATGCAATCGTAGCCACCACCACATGCACATCATCGCGGTTAAAGCGGTCCTGATTTTCTTTTCGTTGCTTCGGCGTAAGTCCGGCGTGATAGGCCAGCGCATACACACCCTGTTCCTGTAGGAATTCAGCCGTGGATTCAACGCTCTTGCGGGTGGTACGATAAATAATGCCCGACTCGCCCTCATGATCACGCAGAAACTGCAACAGTTGGATATCCAGATTATCTTTGGGAACGACCTGATAAAACAGGTTTGGCCGATCGAAAGAGGCTCTTGTTAAATGCGGCTTGCGCAGCCCGAGTTTATTAACAATATCATCAGAAACTTTGTGCGTTGCTGTTGCGGTAAAAGCAGCAATCGGAGCCTTGGGGAAATGAATAATAATATTGGATAGCGAGAGATAGTCTGGCCGAAAGTCATGGCCCCATTCTGAAATACAGTGTGCTTCATCGATTGCAAAAAAAGAAACCTTTGCCTGTTTCAGCTTGATCATAAAATCCGGCATCGCAAATCGTTCAGGCGACACATACAGCAAATCCAGCTCTTCGTTCTCAATCGCCTGATAAACTCGGATTCTATCTTTAGGCGACAGAGTGCTGTTCAGAAATTCCGCATTCAGACCGTTGGCCTTGGCCGCATCCACCTGATCCTTCATCAGCGAAATTAACGGACTGACCACCACACACAAACCATCCTGCATGTAGGCCGGCAATTGATAACAAAGCGATTTCCCGCCACCAGTTGGCATAACCGCAAATACATCATTCCCCTCAATTATATTGGAGACAATCTCTTCCTGATTCGGTCGAAAGGTATCAAAACCAAAGATCTGGTGTAATGCATCATTCATTACTTCATTCATTCCCATACCGCCTTAACTTTTGGGTAGGATGGATGGGCGAGAGCTGTCCTGATTTCCAGGCAATTTCGGAATCGATCGGAACCTCTGTGACACCATGGTGCATAAGCGCCCGCTCAAAACGAGATAGAGGATTCTTTCCCCATTTTAATTTTGAACATTTGGTAAGCAACCTGATTTCAAGAGCGCTAATAACTGAAACGTGCAATTCCAATGCATGGAAACGAATTGCCGACTTGGCTGACTCTGTCAATTGAGATAAATCCGTTGCCAGCCATATTAAGGCAGGGGTATTCAACACTAACATTAGCGGCATTCCTCGGACCAAAGATCCTCAGTAGACTCCAGAGGATCACAAAGATATACGGCCGTTCCCTTAAGTTTGAGATCCTGCTTAAGCGGATCAAAATATTTTACCGTCTCCTTATGAACCATAATATCCACCCTCGGCTTATTGCTCTTAAAAATCGTATAGGATTCGTCGGTTTCCTGGACCTGTTTGATCAACTCCGACAAATGTGTTTTAGCTTCGTATATATTGCTTCGTTTTTTCATTTCAGCCTCTAAACGCACCCTAGTTGGTCAAGTTAACTAGGTCAATAATGCATAAGATTTGGGAGCCTGCATTACCTACTCCCTCAACTCAAACCTATTTCCCAGCCTTGAGGTCGGCGATCCGCTGCATAATCAGAGCGGCGTGCGCGTCGTACGCTTCCCGGCCGGATCCCAATGCCTGGAAATCTTCCTGCGTGATCGGCTTGCCATAGGTAATGGTCACTTTAAGCGGTTTGATAAATTTTGCGCCCTTTGCGTGCGCTTTGTAGGAGCCGTCAATATAAGCGGGAACCACAACACATTTAGATTTTTCAATAATGAAGCCGACGCCTCCCTTGGCCTCCTGCAGCTCACCATCTTCGGTACGCGTGCCTTCGGGAAACATGGAAACCACCTTGCCCTCTTTCAGCATTTTAATCGTCACCGTCAGCGCTCTGCGATCGCCCGTACCACGAGCCACAGGAATACAACCCACCGAATCCATCCACCACTTCCCGAAACCGGGCTTCCACAACGTATTTCGCGCCATAAAATGCACAGGACGACCACGGTAGCCAACACCTACAACCGGCGGATCGAGATAACTAGCATGGTTCGAGGCAATCATGACGCCGCCTTCATCCGGAATATTTTCTACCCCGCGAATCCCCAGCCGATGCCAGACCAGCAGAAAGAGTTTAAACATCCGCGTTGACCACCGATAAACCTCGCAGTCATTCATTTGTTCCGTTTTCATTAACTCAGTCGTCATAACGTTATCCCTTAACCGCATCCACCACCGTCTGAACCACTTCTTCCAACGTCATTGATGTACTATCAATCACCTGAGCGCCCAGCGGAACCACGAGCGGGTCGGCCTTGCGGGTGGAATCAATCTTATCGCGCTTCTTCAAGCTCTCCATCACTTCCTCCGCCTTCTCACTTTCGCCAGCGTCCACCAGCTCCCGATACCGACGTTTGGCGCGCTCCTCCGGATCAGCATCCAAATAAAACTTATACGGAGAGTCCGGAAAAACTACCATTCCAATATCCCGCCCTTCCATCACCAGCGAGCCAAAATTGGCCAACGACTGTAGACTCTCTACCACAAATTTCCGTACTTCCGGAATCGATGCAACATTAGCCACCGATTCACGAACCGCCTTTTCGCGGAGTTCCTGCACCGGCACATCCCCATCAATTGAAAAGATGGAAGCACCCTCCTGCACAAAAAAATCCCATTCGGCATCATGCATCATATTCAATACCGCATCGGCATCCGTCGTATCAATTCCTTTACGAATAGCCTGCCACGTCACCCCGCGGTAAAGCGCTCCGGAATCCACATAGGTAAATCCCAGCTCAGCCGCCACGCCTTTCGAAACACTCGATTTCCCTGAGGCCGACGGCCCATCAATTGCAATTGTTTTTACCATCATCTCTCCCTTCGAAAAAAATTAAACACGCGGTGAACCATCCCTTTGTGTTTACTGCACATGCCCGCCAAGTTTTTCCATATGTTGCCAGAATTCAGGATACGAAGTATCCACACAGCTCACATTATCGATTGTTATCGCTCCATCACTGAAACTGTTTAAAACCGCCATCGACATGGCGATACGATGATCTCCATGACTATCAATTACTACATCCGGAGTTTTTAAATGGGTTGGTCCGGTGACAACCATGCCGTCCGATTTCTCTTCAACGTCGACCCCGAACAGTTTTAAATTTTTTACCATCTCCGCAATGCGGTCAGATTCCTTTACACGAAGCTCTGCGGCATCCCGAATTTCCGTCTGCCCTTCCGCCAGCGCGCCAGCCACCGCAATCACCGGCAACTCGTCGATCAGATTTGGAATTTCGTCGCCTTCAATAACCGTGCCCTTCAGCTGCGCACCCCGGACTTTAATATTTCCGTAGGGATCGCCCTTCGCTTCCGTCACCGTAATTTCAATATCGGCACCCATGCGCTGCATCACATCCAGCAAGGCCGTGCGGCGGGGATTCAAACCCACGTTATCAATAGTTAATTCTGCACCCGGACGCGACGCCACGGCTACAATCCAGAAAGCCGCCGATGAAAAATCGCCGGGAACCACAAAATCACGCGCCTTAAATTTAGGCCCTTCTTCGCCAAAGCCCTCGATCGAAATCTCAAGACCATCGATGGTAATCGGTATATCCAATGCCTGAAAAAGTTTTTCGGTATGGTCGCGTGTCGGACGCGGTTCGATGACCGTCGTTTTTCCTTTAGCAAAGAGTCCTGCCAAGAGTACGCACGATTTAACCTGAGCCGAAGCCATCGGCAATAGATAGCCAATACCTTCGAGCCGGCCTCCGGAAATCATCATGGGCAAGGTGCCCTTCTTTCCTGAAAGACCAATGCCTGCTCCCATCAGCTCAAGCGGATGACGAATACGACCCATTGGTCGGGATGAAAGCGAATCGTCGCCCACCATCGCCACTTCAACACCCGCGCCAGCCACCAGCCCTGCCAGCAATCGTGTGCCGGTGCCCGAGTTGCCCATGTTAAGCGCTTCCGCGGGTTTCTGCAGCTTACCGGCGACACCCGTAATATAGAGCGCATCGTCACGAAAATCCGCCTTCGCGCCCATCTGCTCCATGGCCGAGAGCGTACTGCGGGCATCCTCTCCATTGAGATAGCCGGAAACCTTTGATGTGCCTTCTGCCAATGAAGCCAGCATGGCAACACGCTGAGAAATACTTTTGTCCCCTGGCACCTTCACGGTGCCTTCTAATTTTGCTGGAAATACCTTTTTACTGTTCATATTTTTTTAACCACTCGCTTCGCTTATAATTGAGAGTTGGTGAGCAATTTCACAAAGTACTCCAAGTTTCCATTTACTTCGTGGCCTTGGTGGTAAATTTATTTTTTTAGAAATCGGTTTAGTTTTAAAATTTCGTCGCGATCATCGCGTGCATCTTCTAACCAGTTGCGAATGTCATCGCCCTTACCATCCTGCAGAATGGTAATGAGCCCTTGAAGCTCTTCATTAAATCGGCCCAGCTCTGCTTCAAGCGCTTCTCGGTTGGTATCGATAATATCGACCCACATATCCGCTGAACCGGAAGCCACCCGAGTGGTATCTTTAAATCCGGTTCCACAAAAGTCGGCTTTCTGCTTCGGATCTCCATCTGCAACGGAGCGGGCAAGCGCCGCCGCAATCATGTGCGGTAAATGGCTTGTGGAGGCCAGCATGGCATCGTGCTGTTCCGGCGACATTTCAACTACTTCTGAACCGGCAGTTTTCCACAGCTCAGAAACGGAAGCCTCTGCCTCTACTGGAGTTTCTTCCGATGGGCAGATAACAGTTAAGCGGCCTTCGTATAGATCAGGATTTCCTGCATCCAGTCCTGTTTTTTCAGATCCGGCAATGGGGTGCGATCCCACAAAAAAGGCTTCGCTTTTGGCAAACAACGGCTGCATGATTTTCAGCAACTCCGACTTGGTGCTTCCCACATCGGTGACCACAGCACCCGCTTTCAGCGACCCGATAATCTGTTCCGCTAGGTGAGCAATCGTCCAGATGGGAACACAGATAACCACCACATCCGCCTCCCGAACCGCTTCGGCCGGATCTGCAAATACCGTATCAACCACACCTGATTCCAATGCCTGAATGCGGGTTTCTTCCCGACGGGCATAGCCGGAAATACAGCCGGAAAAACCACGCTTTTTTAGTCCCAGAGCCAACGAAGCGCCCATGAGGCCAAATCCTAAGATTGCGATGTTTTTCGGTTCATTCATATTGGTTACCACGGGTTTTCAAGAAGCGACCATTCTCCAAGGATTAGAAATTAATTCAACCCTAAAGCCCCGCCCTCATCATTGGATCGAATTATATAATACTATTTTAGTTCTATTTAAATTGACATGCACTCCATTTCTTCCATTATAGCGCCAGTTAATAATGGAACTTACAGGAGGCTTATTATGGCTTACGAATTACCAAAATTACCCTATGCATATGATGCACTCGAACCCCATATCGATGCGCGTACCATGGAAATACATCACTCGAAGCACCATCAGGCCTATGTAAACAATGTTAATGCCGCCCTAGCAGGAACTGGACCGGAAGACCTGGCCATCTGTCAGCTTTGCAGTCGCCTGGATGAACTGCCTGTGGAAAAACAAGCCGCTGTAAGAAACAATGGTGGCGGTCATGCCAACCATTCTTTCTTCTGGACGGTCATGAGCCCGAATGGCGGCGGACTTCCTTCTGGAGATCTTGCTTCTGCAATTGATAGCTCATTCGGCGATTTTGATGCCTTCAAGGCCGAATTCAGCAAAGCCGCCGCAACACGTTTCGGTTCCGGCTGGGCCTGGCTCTGCAGACACGACGACGGCAAACTGAGCATATGCTCCACTCCGAATCAGGATAACCCTATGATGAAGGATGTTCCCTGCAACGGCAGACCAATTCTTGGTCTGGATGTCTGGGAACATGCGTACTATCTAAACTATCAGAACCGTCGTCCCGACTACATTGCCTCATTCTTCAAGGTGGTTGATTGGAATAAGGTTGCTGAATACCACGCAATGTAGCATGAACTCGAACAGCTGATGATAACGGCGATCCAATGGATCGCCGTTTTTTATTCTCTAGTTCACCATTCGGCTATTGAGCTGATCAACCTGCGAACAGGAAACCGTTTGTTCTGCCTGCAGCTTATTTAAATTTTCCCGCGTATAAACCATGCCGCACATTATACCAAAACCGCTCCGAAAAACGCGGTATTAAGAACGCATAAATGCAAAAAAAAGTCAGCGCTGGCACCACGGATTGAGCGAACCTTGTTTCAGATCAACGCCATCGAGCAGGAGTGCCAGTGCCTCGAGAGCGAGTGCACGTTTTTCACTTTCGCCTTATTTTCCGAGGCAGTAGTGTTCTCCAGTTCCTCTTCACAAAAAGACACCTCATTTTCGTCCCGCTCAATACGCAACCATCTCGCCAGCGTTTTAGAATTGAGATTCCATTCCCTGCAAAATGCCACCTGCGTCAAATCCGATGAGTGAAACTCTTTCACCAACTCTCGGCGCTCTTCCTCGCGATACGAAGCCCGCCCCTGCATAGTATTTTCATTCGTATCCATGCCCAACAAGTTACCAGGCTTTGGCCTGGCTGCCTGAGGGGTCGGGGAAGAGACGCAAAGGCACCCCTCTTTTTTCAGGTGATCACACTCAGATGGAAGTTAACAAAAGCGGGTCTTCCGCCAAATCAGTGGGTAAATGAATGATTAACACACCGAGCAACTTATCTGTAATGTGTTGTCGACGAAAACGACACTACACAGAAGGAGT
>JADGFE010000167.1 GCA_016744085.1 Kiritimatiellales bacterium
TACCACAGCTTTATCGAACCGAGGCCCGTTTTGATATCCGCGTAAACCTGGCTCTTATGAATGCTGCCGCTGCTCTATACGAAGCTGAAGAATATGATAGTGCTCTGCCGCTTTACCGTATGATTCTTCCACGTGATGAACTGGTTGAGTTTCAGAAAGGTAAAATGCGCAACATGCGTATATCGGTCGGCCTTCCTCCTGAAGCAGATGCGGATATTTCTGAAGACGATCTCTTGCTTTTCGGAGCTGATGACCCCGTAGAAACTGCAGATGCTCTCGCTGAGGAGGCTGCAGAGGAACGACCGAAAGAAATTGTTGAGCTTGAAAAGCTGATTATTGCACTAAAGGATTTGCCACCATATGAACTGGATATCCAGTACCGTATGGCGAATCTCTATAAGACGGTAGAACGCTACTGGGAAGCGCTGAAATTTTTCGACAAGGTGTTTGCAGTTGATCCTTCAGGTGAGGTTGGTGAACGCTCCATTTATGAAGTGGTAGATATGCTGTTGAACAACCTTGATGACCTTCCTGAAGCAGAGGTTCGGGGCTTTGACTATATGGGAAAATATAAGGAAGGTATGACTCCCCGTCAGATTGCCTATATGTTGACCGGTCACTATCAGGCGAATCAGGCTATGGCATCGGTTAAATCATTGCGTCCTTACTTGGATGGATTTGCTCGTACCAATGAAGAAACCATTGTGAAATATGATACTGAACTTTATTTCATGCAGGCTGTAGCTGATCTGGTTCTACAGAAGTATGAAGATTCTGAAAAAGGATTTAAATATGTTCTAGATGAGTTTCCTGAATCGCATCAGGAAGCAAACTGCACCTACTGGTACGGTATGTCGCAGCTTTTTCAGCAAAAATATGCAGAAGCCTTTCCTAACTTTGAACGTTACACCAAGAAATTCACGGGTGAGAAATTTGTGGATGAATGCTACTTTCAGGGTGGAATCTGTCTCTTCGGTCAGGAAAAATATAAAGAAGCTACTAAACGCTTTACCTATGTAATCGAAACCTATCCCGATTCTTCTGTGTTCCCGGAAGCCTGTAGCATGCGTGGTGATATTAACGGTTCGGAAGGTTTGTTGGATGAAGCCATCGCGGACTATGAAATGGCTTATGCCGCTTCTAAGAAAGTTGTTCAGTCCACCTATGCCACGTTCCAGGCTGCTGAAATTTACGAAGCGGAAGAACGTTATGACGATATCATCCGAGTCGTAGAACGCTACGAGAGCGAATGGTGTGAGGAAGGCGGCGATATTGCCAAAGCATTATTCTGGATTGGTAAGACTAAAATTCAACAGAAGCTGTACGAAGAAGCTGTTAAAACCTACGTCGATGCAATCGCTACATACGGTAGTGATCTTCGTCAGGACGGCGTTGACCTTATGATTGCCGAACTTATTAAAATTTCTTCCATCTATCTAAACATGGAGCTTCAGGAAAAACTGATTGCGGATCTGGAAGGGGAACTTGAAGCAACAGATAGCATTACACTGCAGCTTCGTTTGCGGGTAACACTGGCTAAATTGACTGATACTGAATTTGTATTGGGTAAACAATTGTTGAGCGAGCTGGAGAATCTTGATAATGCATCTCCTCCCGTTCTTGCCACGATTTGCGATGCATCATTTGAACTGAAAGATTACTCACGTGCTGATGAAATGCTCACTATCTTTATCAATAAGTTTGAAGATTCTGAATTCATGCGGGCGGCTTATAAGTTGCGTGGATTTGGGCAGTTTGCAGAAAAGGACTACGAAGGAACTCTCGCAACCATCAATGATGCGCAGGCGCTTTATGGTACCGAATTTGACGTTGCATGGGCACAACTTCTAAAAGCCCGCGTTCTGCTTGATGAAGGGAATATTGATGAGGCTCGTAAAGAAAATTTGAGCATTCTAACCGTTCCTTCATGGCGTGGAGAACCGGTTGCTCAGGCTACGTTCCAATTAGGACTGGTCGAGGAGCAGGCCGGCAATCTTAAAAAAGCATTTGCATTCTATCAACGAGCTTATTTTCAATATAAAGGGCACGCTGGCGGGCATTGGGCTGCTGAAGGCTATCTGGCCAGCGCACGTATCCTGAAAAAAATGGATCGCGAAAATGATAGGCGCAATACCTATCGCGCAATGCTTTTTGATCCCTATGTGAATACACTGCCACAGGCAGATAAAGCGAGAGAAGTACTTGGCAATACAGAGGTGGCTGAAATTCAAGCCTTGGTTGATGTCGGTACCACGACCAATATCACGGTTACAGTAGAAACAGAAATGACTCCGGCTTCTGAAGCTTCCGTTACGGAGGAAGGCGAATAATGAAACGTGTAATTTTAAGTTTAGCAGTATGTACAGCATTATCAGCATTTTCGCAGGATGCGGTGGTTCAATCCGGTTCGCCGGCATTGTTGGAAGCTGCAAATGGTAAAAAAGCCAGTGTTTTCCTTCAATTTATGGAAGGAGGAAATCTGACGTTTCAGCCCCGTAAGTCTACGAAAAATATGACGGTACCTGGTGATAAAATTACGAGCCTGACCTTCTCAATGAGTAAGGAAGAGTTCGAAACCTGTAGAGAGCAGAATATTATTACCAGCGAGCAAATTTCAGAAATATTTGCGAAAACTGAAATTGCCAAGTCGGAAAAGCTGAATGTAATTTTCAAAACGATTCAGAATAATATTTCCAGTATGTATAATGAAGGCGATTACAGTAGTTTTATTGCAGCAATCAAACCGTTTATGAATGAACGTGGGCAGTATATGGCGATCGAAAACAACCTGGATGATTTTTACTTCATGTTGATGGAAAGTTATCTGCAGCAAGAAGAATTTTCTCAGGTTAAAAAATGTGCGGCAGTTTTGAAGGAAAGCAGTGATGAAAATAAAGTCGAATCTGCAAATGCAAGACTGGCGCTTGTTGCAATTGCTGAAAATGACTTTGCAACAGCCGAATCGATTCGCAGTGAGATGAAATCAGAGGCTGGATCGCTTTACCTGAAAGCTGCCATGGAGCGTGCTCAGGGCGAATTCAAAAAGTCGATGTTGACGGTAACTACAATTATTGCTGATCATGCGAATGATAGAGAGTGGATGCCTAAATCCGAGTTGCTTGCTGCTTATTTGTATTTGGATATGACAGGAGCTAATTCAATTATATCTACCAACTCTGTTATTAATACCTCCAGGCAGGTAAAAAATATTTATGCAGGCGATCATACTGCAGGCGCTGCCAAAACACTTTGGATGAGCCTTGGCGGTGATGTTATCGAAGAAAAAGAAAAAGTTGAAAAAGCGGAACGGGTTGCTGCTGAGAAAAAAGCTAAAGAAGAACAGAAAGCCCGCCGTGAAAAAGAACGTCTGGCCAAAAAAGCAGAACGGGAAGCCGAGAAGGCTGCGAAAGCAGTTGCTGCAGCTTCCACAAATTTGAATACAACTACGGAAACAGAATCTGAATAAGATAACGGAGGTAATGAGCATGAAGAAAGGAATCTTGATGATGGCCCTGCTGATGGTTGCAGGTGCTGCATTTGCACAGGGCGATATAGAAGCTGCAGCTGCAGCTCAGAAAACGGATTTATGGACACTGCTGAAGCAGGGTGGATGGGCGATGTTCCCGCTGGGCGCATTCTCGTTCTTCATGGTTGCGTTGGTCATTCAAAACTTTATTTCATTACGTCCAAAGGCTCTTTTGCATACCGAGCAAATGCCGGAACTAATTGAAATGATGCTCGCAAAAAAGTGCAAAACAGCACTGATTTATTGCCGTAATCATCCCTCTATGTTTTCAAACACATTCGGGGCCGGTCTTGAGCGTTGCCTCGACGGTTCGCAAGAAATTGATTTCAACAAAGTAAAAGAATCTGTTGAGGAAGCTTCCGTTGAACAGATGTCCAAACTAATGAAGCCGATTGACTATCTTTCCATCATTGGTGCATCTTCTCCGATGTTGGGTCTGTTGGGTACAGTATCCGGTATGATTAAAGCCTTCCACACCATGGGATCGCAGGGTATGGGGAAACCTGAGCTTCTTGCTGCCAATATTGGTGAGGCCCTTATCACGACTGCAACCGGGCTGGTTATTGCTATTCCATCAATGTTCTTCTTTTTCTTCTTCAAGAAAGGGTTTCAGAAAACACTGGCCACACTGGGTCGTAATATTGGATTTCTCTTCGACGCTCTGCAGTCTGGAAAAGAGCCGGTTAGCTTCATGACTCTGGAAGATTTGGAGAAAATGGACGGAGAATAGCTTCTGGCTTTTTACTTTCCTGTTTTTCCAATCCTTAGACGGTAGGGAACTGCTATGAAACTTTCACAAAAAGAAATCGGAGAAGATCTAGAGCTAGACATGTCGCCCATGATCGACATGGTCTTCCTCTTGCTTATTTTCTTCATTATCGCCTCGCAGGTCATTGACGAAAAGCCGGAAGTGTCCATTCCTCCGGCGGCTTTTGGTAAGGTGCCTGATGACACCACGGGCCGTCTAATGCTTTCCGTTACCAAGGAGGGGAAGTTTTTCATCGGCTCTGACCCGCGCGAGAAAACAATCGAGCAGGTTAAAGATCAGCTTGATTTGGAAATCAGTGCTGATCCCGAGTTGCGAATCCTGATTCGTGCTGATGGTGAGACGAAGTACAAGGACAACGAAAAGATTACGATTGCGTGCGCTGAAGTGGGCGCCCAAGATTTAATCTATTCGGTGTTTGAGGAGTAAATCCATGGATTTAATGCAACATTTTGAAGATTCGTCGTTGAAACTGGATATGTCGTCGCTTATTGACGTTGTATTCTTGCTTCTCATTTACTTTCTGGTTACCGCCTCGCTGATTAAGAAAGAAGCCGATATTGGTTTTATGCTCCCGGCCAACGTTCCCGTAGAGGATATGCAGGAAATTCCCGTGGAGGTTCTCATTGAAATTACGATTGATGGAACCGTACAGGTAGAAGGGATGCGTTTTTCTCGCGACGATAAAGTGCTGGAGGATCTCGTTATGCAGATTGCCGGTTTGAAGGAAATTGCCGCCGCACAAAATTCTCCGTTTTTTGTGAACGTGCTTCCTAATGCTGATGCTTTGCACCGCCGTATCATCGATGTGATGGATGCCTGCGCTGCAGCGGGGGTCAATAGCCTGACCTTTAGCAAATCTATGTAGTTTATATGCAGATTCTTGAGAGCCGCGCTGTATTTATAGTGCGGCTTTTTTTATAATTTCACCAAAGATTCGACGTTCCTGAGACGTATCCCTATATCCCTTGCTCGACCGCTGCGCCCATCCGTAAGGAAACGAGCGATCCCATCCTCCAGCGCATCGGATTCGAACTTTAGGCCGAACAAGCCGCGCACCGCTCCAAAAGCTAAACCGGCAAAGCCATCGACTACACCCTCGTCCTCTGGGATAAGTTGAACCTCTACACCGAGCACGCCCAAATGAAGAGCTTATTGAAATTTTGGCCGATGGGACGGTCGATATTGGTATACGCCTCTTCCCCGACCCCATAGGCAGCCAAGCCAATGCCTGATAACGTTCGGGGCATGGATACGAATGAAAATAATACGCAGGGTCGGGCTTCGTACAGCGAGGAAGAACGCCAGAAGCTGATCGGAGAGTTTCAGTCCTCGGATTTGACGCAGGCGGCATTTTGCCGGGAATGGAATCTCAATTCCAAAACGCTGGCCGGATGGTTGCGCATCGAGCGGGAAGATAGCGAGGTGTCTTTTTGCGAGGTAGAGTTGGGAAACTCTTCTGCCCCGGAAAATAAAGTGAGGGTCTGTCTGCCGAACGGTATCGAAGTGACCGTGCCGGTTGGTTCAGCGAAGGAGTTGGCCGATGTGTTCAGGGAGGCGGCAACGTGCTTGGCCTAAACGGATCATTACGGG
>JADGFE010000168.1 GCA_016744085.1 Kiritimatiellales bacterium
ATCGGTTTTTCATACCCGCATTGCCTAAAGGGCCTGTAGATGAAAAGACCATGCACAACATGATCTACATGGCCGACACTGCAAATCTAGAAGAACTGAAAAAACTGTACTACTATTTCCCGCTGGCCGGGGTAACCACCAACCCCAGTATTCTGGCGGTTGAGAAGAAGCCGATTTCGGAAATCATTCCGGCCATTGCTGACATTGTCGGCAACGGTATGATGCACATTCAGGTTTCCAGCACGACCGCCGATGAAATGCTCCGTGAAGCATTGAAATATAAGGAGCACTTCGGCCTAGGTGATAATTATTTCTCAAAAATACCCGTCACCCGACAAGGCCTTAAAGCCATCCAAATGGTGAAAGATGCAGGAATCAATGTAACCGCCACCGCCATCTTCACCCATCAACAGGCCCTTGTTGCTGCGCGAGCCGGTGCTGACTATGTGGCCCCCTACGTCAGCCGTCTGGACAACATTTCATCGCACGGTATTGAAGTGGTGGAACACATCACCAAAACGCTGAATCATTTCGACCTCGACTGTAAAGTGCTGGCCGCCAGCTTTAAAACCGTCGACCAGGTGCACCGTATCGTAAAACGGGGATGCCATTCCGCCACCATCAACTTTGATCTGCTCGAAGCCCTGCGTAGCCACCCGATGACGGATATGGCCGTTGAAACATTCGCTGTCGACAGCCAAGGCATCTACGACATCGAATTTTAATATCAGTGCCCCGTTTCAACGGGGCATCTGCTTAGGGATTAAACATGAAGATCTCTGTGAGTTCTGACCACGACCGTTGATTAAAAGACCAACTTCAGTAAACTCTCGTGGGCGGATTCGATTAAACCGTTCAGATGAAAAAAGCCCCTGTAAAGCGTTCCTGTCAGGAATAGAGACGGAACCCAACAAGGCAAACATCGTCTTTCACCGCGTCAACTCCACCAAACTCACAAGCATCTTCATGAAGGCGGGCACAGAAATCTGTTAAAGGAAGATCCAACCGTTTGCTGACGGCAGCGAGGATAGCTCCCTCGCCAAACTCTTCCCCTTTAGGGTTTTCAACCTCACTTAAACCATCCGTATATAACATGACGGTATCGTGCGGGTTCAGCTTGCGTTCAACACACTCATAGATGGCATCATCACAGATCGCCAACCCGGGGCCGGTAAAATTTTCATTAGGATAGAGATAGTCGGCAGAGCCCTCTGCAGCGTTCATAATGATCGGCATCGGATGTCCGGCATTGGACATCTGAATATTTCCGTTCGAAACATCCAGAATAATGTAGCAGGCTGTTGCGAACATGAACTGATCCTTTTGCCGAAACAGCGGAATGAGAGCCTTATTCATCTGTTCAAGAAAGTCGCTCGAGCTTATTTTTTGCGGCGATAGTTCTTCCAGAACCGCCCGAACAATACTAACTCCGAGCGCAGCCCGAACGCCATGCCCCATGACATCGCAAAGAAAAATGCCCGCCTTGGTTTCGGACAGCTTTCGAATGGAACACAGGTCACCGCCGAGCAATCCGCCCGGCCGGTGGAAGTGACAAAACTCAACCGGATTTTTCTCTGCTTTTTCTAATGATTGGAAGGTTGGATAGGCATTCGGAAAAAAGGTTTTCTGAAGCTGCGAAGCCATCAGCAGATCGTCTTCCATCTCAACCCGAAACTGTCGATTTTCCTCGGCCAGTTTTTCCGCCCGGATTTCAGCCTCTTTATGCTCGGTTATATCGCGAGAAATTCCAAAGATTCCAATAACCGCTCCCGCTTCATCATAAAGCGGCATCTTGGTGGTGGAGACCCAGGCATGCGTTCCATCCTTCCGGGTTTCGCCTTCTTCGAGGCCATAAAGCGACTCTTCAGATTCCATGATACGGCGCTCATCTTCACGCATACGTTCCGCATCTTCTTTGGAATATGAATCAAAGTCAGACTTCCCAATCCATTCGCTAGGAGTCCATCCACCCTGCCACGCCGCCGCCGCTTTATTCACCATGATAAACTTCGAATCTCGATCTTTGAAATAGATCATGTCCGACATATTTTCCATCATGCACTTCAGCAAATAAGCTGTTTTGTGAGGATCCGTATTCATACGCCTCTCTCGTTATGCGTGGACCATAGCCTCATTCCCTACAGAAATAATCGGCAACGAAGGCTCCGCATCAGATGAATTAGATTGGGCATACTGCGAAATTCCGACCAGAAAAACACCAAGAATCGCCAGTGCATACCCTGCAATTTCCAGAGGCGCCATATGCTTTAGCGTCAGCACCATTTTTCCCGACACGTCATCAATCCCGATCAATGCCGCAGTGATCATTACCAACGCAATCACAACCGAAATTACCAGACCAAGGGAAGCCCCTTTGACATCCGACCAAAGCAGCAAAAACTGGGCAATCAAAATGGTAACCGCAATCCCGATCATCCCGGCGATCACAGGCAACTCATTCAGCACCGAAAATTTGCATTTTTTGATACAAATAATGGTGCCGACATTACTGGCTGTTGCTATTAGGGTAAGTAGATAAATATTCATCGGGGCACTATGGTTTTCCCATTCGGGGATGACGATTTAATATTTATGCTTCCGGCTGGTTATCCGTTTTACCCGCAAATACTCCGTACACTGCAATGACGACAAAACACACCAACGGCACCAGATAGGACTTGGCAGTAGCAGCTCCCAACAACGCTTCATCTGCTCCACCAAAGGCATCAATCAGCTTGCCTTGGAGCATCGTAAGTAAGGCACCACCCAGGATGGCCATGATCAACCCTGAAGCACCAATCTTGGTATCTTCGCCCAGACCTCGCGATCCCAGCCCGAAAATAGTCGGGAACATGAGCGACATGCAGGCCGAAACGCAAATGAGGCTGTAAACACCTACAATGCCCTGAATAAAGATTACGGAACAGGTCAGTATCGCACCAAGGACTGAAGCGGCTACCAGCAAAGTAGTGGGCTTGAATACGCGCATCAGACCAGTGAATATCCAGCGACTGACTGAAAAGGTAATGATGGCACCCATGTGGTAGTTCATCGCTTCACTGTTTGAGATACCCAGCTGTCCGGTTATGTAATGAATCGTATAGGTCCAAACGGCGATCTGTGCACCCACATAGAAAAACTGTGCAATTACCGCGAACACATAATTTTGATTCGTGAATAAACGCTTAAGCGTCGTTCCGAGATGCGCATTGGCATCGTGTTCTTTCACTTCCGGCATTTTTTTAGAAGTAGCAATTAGCACCCAAAGAACAATAAGAACCAGCGCTGCAATAAAATAGGGCTTCATCACAATTTCGAGTTGATCCATCTGAATGGCCAGTAACGCTTCGTCAGAAAGGCCGTCGACTTTTTGCTCATTGATCACATCTAGCTTAGTCAATATGGCAAATTTACACACGAACAGGCCGATCAAAGAACCAACCGGATTAAAGGATTGGGCAAAGTTTAAACGTTGCGTTGCGGTATCCTCCGGTCCCATGGCAATGATATAAGGATTTGCATTGGTTTCCAAAATGGAAAGCCCGCCGGCTAAAACAAAAAATGCAATTAAGAACGGTTCAAATTGCAGCATAATACTGGCGGGGTAAAAGAGTAGGCCACCAATGATATACATCCCCAGCCCGGCTAGAACTCCTTTTTTGTATCCATATTTTCGGGCAATAATTGCGCCAGGGATACCCAGACAAAAATAAGCCCCGTAGAATGCGTTTTGAATCAATGCGCTTTGTGCATTTGACAGTGTAGGGAAAATATCCAGAAAAGCTTTCACCAGCGGATCCGTCATGTTGTTCGACAAACCCCACATTGCAAAACAGGTCGAGAGCAGGATAAAAGGAAATACGATATTTCCAGGAATGATATCTGATAGTTTTTTCATATTCTGATTATCTTTTGGTTAAATCCCCTAAACAAAAAAAAGAATCCAGACGGAGCTGGATTCTTTTTCTTCAACCTACCCGTAGACCGGCCCGTACGTATCGCAGGCACGGAAATCGGCCCCTTCGAGACCATCGGTTCCGAACGAGCTCCATGCACTTGGACGATACACATCGCCGTCTTCCACGTTATGCATGAAGACCGGAATGCGCAACATTGAGGCTAACGTAATCAGGTCGGCACCAATGTGGCCATAACTGAACGCGCCGTGGTTGGCTCCCCATTTGGCCATCACTTCGTAGACATCGGTGAAACCACCCTTGCCGGTGAGTCGTGGTGCGAACCAAGTGGTTGGCCAAGTGTTATTTGTGCGATCATCCAGTATGTTATGAACATCTTCCGGCAGCTCAACTGTCCAGCCTTCTGCAATCTGAAGTACCGGACCAAGACCCTTAACAATATTGACGCGACTCATGGTTATCGGCATACCAGCCTTGGTCACAAATTTTGAGGACATGCCTCCGCCTGGGAAATATTCCGTGACGGACGGATGCCAGGAAGTTGCTTCCAAACATGCATTCTTTTCCTTTTCCGAAATTTCCCAGAAAGGTTTCATGGCTGGCGTGCCATTATCATTCTGCTGTCCGCTCCCATCCAGTGCGGCCGAACCAGAGTTAATTAGATGGATCAAACCACCAGCAGCAACACCATCGACCTTGTGGCCGGTGACGCGTTCGATCGAGTCCGGGCTCCAATAGGTGCGCACGTCGGCAAATACCTGTGCAGTGTTGGTAAGCAGATAGGAAAAGAGCATCGGCACGCCATTGAGCGCATCATTCTCTGTAGCCATCAGGCGCGGCATACGGATCCCATTCCAGTCGAATGAGCTGTTGGAGATTGCTTCCATGAAATCTCCATTGGCGCTGTAGTCTGTCCAGTGACGCTGTCCCTGGAAGCCGGATAGAATCGCGTTATGACCGCGGGCTTCTTCAAGGAATCCCAGTTCGGCCAGCTTGTCGTTGCCATACATAAGGTCGCGGGCAATCATGGCCATCTTCACGGAGGTTTCCCATTCACTATCAAGCTGCTCACGGGTGCGGCGCTTGTTTTCGCCATTGGGATCCTGCCCTTCTTTACAGTTTTCTTTCGCCCAGGCGAGGGCCTGCGCATATTCTTCCTGGTCGAAAACATTATCACGAATACGGCGGGAGAATTCAGTCAGATCAATCGCTTCAACGCGAATACCGAGATACTCCTCGAAGAAGTTCTGATCCACAATCGACCCGGCAATCCCCATCGAGCATCCGCCCATCGAGAGGTAGGATTTACCCTTCATCATCGCCACAGCCAGACCGGCTTTTACAAAACGGAGCACCTTTTCGCGTACATCATCAGGAACGTTGCTATCACCCGCATCCTGCACGTCGCGGCCATAAATCCCGAAAGCCGGAATCCCTTTCTGAGTATGGCCGGCCAGCACGGCTGCCAGATAAACTGCACCGGGACGTTCGGTACCGTTGAATCCCCAGACGGCTTTCGGACGAAGCGGATCCATGTCCATGGTTTCAGAACCGTAACACCAGCATGGAGTGACCGTCAGCGAAACGCCGACGTTTTCACGATCAAACTTATCTGCACACGCGGCAGATTCAGCTACACCACCGATACAGCTGTCAGCAATCACGCATTCAACCGGTTCGCCATTTGGATATCTTAAACTTTCGCTAATCAGCTTCGCCGCATTTTCAGCCATCGCCATTACTTGATCTTCAAGTGATTCACGCACACCGCCGTAGCGACCGTCAATAGTTGGACGAATTCCCACTTTGGGCAGGTTCGTAATCCAGGTTTTATCTGTTGTATTCAAAGTGGACATAGTATCTCTCCTTGGGATTCTTGATTGATAGAACAATAAGACGCTCTTTCTTCAACCTTGTCGGTCGGAATCGTAGGTGGTATATTTTATACATTTATAAGG
>JADGFE010000169.1 GCA_016744085.1 Kiritimatiellales bacterium
ACTTCCAACGGCTTTAAAGGAAGTCGTTTCCTTCGATGGTCTGATTGAAGAACCGGAGCTGTTTCTGGAACGGGCGAAGAAATCGCGCTCGTCGAAACTGCGCATTTCGCAAGAAGTGGAACCGTGGCTGGAATCACGAAAACGGGAGACGGAACGGATGCTGCTTCGACGGGACTATGAGGCGAAGGTGGTTTCCGGCGACTATCCGGTGAGTGAAACAAAACTGCCACTCTATCCCTATCAACGCGACGGAATGTTGCACTTGGCCTTTACCGAGCGCGCCCTGCTCGCAGACGAAATGGGACTGGGCAAAACGATTCAGGCGGTGGCCGCGTGTGCGCTGTTGCACCGGATGGAAAAAGCCCGCCGCATACTGGTCGTTTCGCCTGCATCGCTCAAGTCGGAATGGGAAGAGCAGATTGCCAAGTTTACAGACCTTGGAAGCCAAGTTGTCTTCGGCATTCCCGAAAAACGCTGGAAGATTTATGAAAACGGGCCGTTTTTCACCCTCGTCAACTACGAACAAGTCATGCGCGACTTCGACGAAATCAACCAGCGCATGAAGCCGGATGTCATCATTCTCGACGAAGCCCAGCGCATCAAAAACTGGAGTACAAAAACCGCACAGGCCATTAAAAAACTCCGTAGTCGCTATGCGTTCGTTCTAACCGGAACCCCGATTGAAAACCGCATCGACGACCTCTACTCCATCGTCAATTTTATCGACCCTGCCCGCCTTGGGTCGCTTTTCCGCTTCAATCGCGAATACTACACATTCGACGAACGCGGGCGCCCGGAGGAATATAAAAACCTCGACCGTTTGCACGAACGCGTGAAGCCCCTGATGGTACGCCGCCGCAAAGCCGATGTAGAAAAAGAGTTACCAGATCGCACCGACCGAACGCTTTTCGTTTCAATGACTCCCATTCAAATGGAGTTTTACAAACAACATGAGCGCATCGTTAAAATTCTCATGGAAAAAGCGAAAAAGCATCCGCTCCGCAAAGAAGAGCTTGATCAGCTTCAGCGGGAACTAGCGATGATGCGAATGGTGTGCGACACGCCCTACATTCTAGATCAAGAGCACCGAGTCTGCCCAAAACTGGGCGAGATCGAAAGCCTGCTCGAAGAGGTGCTGGCGGATTCCGACGTAAAAGTCGTCATCTTTTCCGAATGGATCAAAATGCTCAGCTTGATTCGCGAATATTGTGACGATCAGGAAATCGGGTTCGTGTGGCATACGGGCAGCGTCCCGCAAAAAAAACGGCGCGACGAAATCAACCGCTTCAAAAACGACCCGCAGACTCGCATCTTTCTCAGTACCGACTCCGGCGGAGTCGGGCTGAACCTCCAAAACGCCAGCGTCGTCATCAACTGCGACCTCCCGTGGAACCCCGCCAAACTCGAACAGCGCATTGCCCGCGTCTGGCGAAAACACCAGACCCGCCCCGTCACCGTCATCAACCTAGTTTCTGAAAAAACCATCGAGCACCGAATGATCGAAACGCTCGCGAATAAACAGGGACTTGCTGATGCCGTGCTCGATCAAATCGGCGAGTTCAGCGACGTAAAAATGAAAGGCAGCGGACAAAAGTTCTTCGAGCGTCTCGAGCAGCTCATGGAAACGCCGGAACCGGCATCTAAACGGTCAAAGAAAATCCCAGCGGTCGAACAGCCCGCCGCCTTTGCCGAACGCCTTGCCGCCGAATTGGGCAAAACCCTGCTTTCCTGCGAAGAGCGCACCGCCAACGGACAGATCAAACTCGTCATCACCATCGACGGCAACCCAACGCAGATTCAGGAACGCATCCAAGCCATCGCAAACGAACTGTTCGATCACCCCCGCGATATCGAATTGCTCGACCGCCAAACCGCCGAAACCCTCCAACGGCTCATCGACTCCGGTCTCCTCCAGCAAACCGGCCAGACCACGCCACTCTATCCCGCCCCCGAACCGCCGCAACTATCGAAAAAAACCAAAGCCCGCATGGCCGAACTTAAAGCCGATGTCGAACGCAACCTTTCCATGGCCGCCCTCCTTCAGGATAACGGCTTTCCCGACGGCGCAATCGCCCCGCTACAGCAAGCCATCCGCAACCTCACTGTTTTCCAAGCTCTGGAAAAAGGAGATCCAGAGCCAGAAAAGCCGGAAGAAGGTTTTTCCAAAGCTTGGAAACAGCCCATCCCGGAATTTATGCTGAACCCAACAAGCGAGCAGGTTCCCCAGATTGCGGAAATCATCAAAGCAACATTTTCTAAATCAGTCTGAACATGGCAAGGCCTCTGAAGCCATACGGGAGTTCGCTTTAAGACATGACTGGTGTCCTGATCGGATGCACTGGGGTTGAGGTTGAAGCGGGGTTCGGGAAAAAAGTTCGCATCGCCATAGTGATTGGTGACCATTCAGGATGAACAGGGGTTTTGTTTTTGGGGTTGTGGGTAACGGAGGTTCGCATTGCCATAGCGGAAGGTGTCCTATCGTGAAAAACAGGGGTTTAACTCGGCGGAGAACGGAGAGTAAACGGAGAATATTTGCTGTAAATGCAGCAACGGGCACAAGGCACTGGGGATTAGGCATAAGGGGAGAAACCGGAAATAACGCATTTACTGCCGTAAATGCGCGGAAAAATGAAAAAGGCGAACCCGTGATGAGTTCGCCGTAGTAAAGATTGGTCGGCCCGGTTGGATGGCAATGCGAACCGTTTCTCCGCTCGTTTCATAAATCAGGTGTCCTTGCTGGATGGCAATGCGAAAAGCGAAAGTTTGTTTCGCACCCCCATCGGTACCGAGCTGGATAGCAATGCGAACTTTTTCGCAAAAAGTTTGTTATCCAATCAGGTAGTCCTGAATTGTTATTTCCAACTCGAATTCTGGTCAGATTGTTTTACCAACACCAAAGGCTTCGCTATCTGAGTTCCCAACCTCTAAAATTTAAATCCGACAACAACGGCAAACCTCGCGCCATCACCTTCTAGTGTTAGATCAATGGAAGATGGACCGCCGATATTTGACATGTCCAGATCGACTTCGCTGGAAACAGCATGATATCCAGCTTCCAGACCCAGCTCAAAAGAGTCGCCGAGCAGTACAAATATTCCGCCCTTCACCCCATACATAAAATAAGGAGCGGTTCCATCCGAAAAACCTGTGATTTCGACGTTTGCTCCTCCGGCACCAAGATAGGGTGTGGTTTCGAGAACAACATGCCGCCCAAGCTTTAGAGCAACGCCCGCTTCGCCGACAACTCCGAATGCAGAAAGCTCAAAGGTATCATTCGCTGATGGGTCGGGATCGGAATCTGTACCGCTATTATTCGCATAAAAAATTCCGCCGCCCAATAAGCCGCCAAGCGACGGAGCACTTTTGCTCCAAAACCGCTTAACGGCCAAAACCTCCAGCTGGTAATCCGTGTCCGCATCAATCGGAAAACTCAACCCCAGCATCTCTCCCTCATCCAAGCCCGGAGCACTTCCAATAGAGGTCCGCACCGAAAAACTTTTTTCGTTGCCGGACGTGACTTGCTCTGCTTGCACCGAAGCTATTAATCCGATTAAAGCCACACCAATAATAACTTTATACTTCTGTCTCATACTCTTCCCGATCATCGTTGTTATAAGCCCCTAATAAAATTACTTTGACTCACCAATTCCGTGGAAAATCATTGTTTCTCCAATGTCGAATAATAGAACCCAACTGTTCTCCGGTTACTTTTCACTCCAACCTTTTTTATTTCTGTGCCGATGTCAGAGGATTCGTTCCTTGAAGTCAGCAATACATTTGGCTTCGGCTTTTTTGAGCTCTTTTCTCAGTCCCTCAGCTTTATTGTTCATTAGTTGTCCGTAAGAGGGGTGTATACCGCTATCACTCGAATCGTACTTAAAGGTTCCTGAAGCCAACACCGCTTGCTTCTTCGTATCGATTAACTTGAGTTTGGAAACGTACAGAATTCGATAATTATCCCAATCCATTGGAAGATAAGAAAAACTCCAGTTGAAGGTCTGTACATCCAGCACAAGATCTACATCGTTGTAGTCGGATGACAGGTCGGCCACCTTTTTGGAGGTAGTCCTCTTGCTGGGCGATTTGACCATCAAACCATATTTGCTTGCCAATTCCTGAGACAAAGTAGATCCGATGGTTATTGCCGGATCTGGAACTTCATTTTCCTTAATGATCTTGTTTCCCTTGCTCACCATGGCAACACCTCCGATGCCCCCAAACATAGCTTTGTCTGCCGTCATGGCAGAAAAGTCAGGCATTTCATGCACAGCGTAGGTAATACACTTTCCCCTATATGCGCTTCCGACGCTTGAAGTCAACTGAACCGTTTTGGTTGCGCAACCACTTAAGGTTACAATCAAAATCACTCCTGTGATTAGCTTTCTCATCAATACTCCTTTTCTTGTATAGAGATCTCGCCATCAAATGCTCACCCACTTAACATTACACTTAGCAACACAACCACGAGTATTCTTCTTTTCATCGCAGACCTAAATTTACTGGTAAGATCACATGCTACGTAGATAGTCCCACGTATCGCTTTGTCGTTTCTTTTTGTAGTCTTTTTCCAAACGGACTTTGATGTGTTCGGACTTCTCTGTGCCGTCCACATAAATTATTTTTATATCAGCTTCTATATCGAAGGGTTCGTATGTGACCCCCATGTCTTCACTTATTTCAAACTTGAGGCTACAGCATCCCGGCTGATCCTTCTCCGCTTTATCTGGAGAGCGAACCCGGGTAAATCCGACCATCCCTCCAGGGAATGATAATACCTTTCCGCTGTCAACCCCTGTGACTTCTAGTGACTCCAAAACAAATTTGCTCTCTGAAAACTCTCGATAGAGCTTCACTGTAAATCCAACACTAAGTGTGTATGGGAATCCGTACTTAGCTCGCTTCTTCTTTCCCTCTTTCCATTCGGTTTTAGTTGAATTGGCATAAACCCATACAGAGCCGCCAAGCACATCCTGTTGTGCTCCCTCATACTCGCAATATTCGTGCGTTCGGCACCCACTTAACATTGTACTTAATAAACCAAATATAATCATTTTTCTTTTCATCATAGCCCCAATGCGATTCCCAGTTCATGTCCTTTATTTGCTCCGACCAGCTCGAACAGCCGCAACCCAAAACTACTTGGAACAGATGGGTTGGGAACATTCCCGTAGGTCAGTCCCGGTATGATATCCATGACCGTATGTGTGAAGTTATTTTGCCCATAGTTCAGCGTTCCCATATTTACAGGATCCGATACGACACTATATAAGCCATTAGGGTTTCCTCGGAGTATAAGTTCATACCGCCCATATTTGCTGAACCATCCCCTCAACCAACGCGGCCCGGAGGGGACTGTCGTGATCTTTATGTTCTGGGCATTGGCGGCTCCTATTTGGTGTGCATTCGCAGCTTCAACCTCAATATAACCTTGGCTACCTGTACGTAGTCCTTCCTCATCTCCAAACTCTGACAGGCTAACATTATCTCGGTCAGCGCCAAATCCCTTCGACTCCCAGTAATCATCATTTTTTTGATTCCGCGAATGGTGCCATTCACCAAGTTTCTTGAAGCCTTCGCCAATCAAGAGAGCAACAGCCCCCGTAACGGCTCCATTCGCGAACTTCCCGCCGCCCATGGCGGATGCGGTTCCGCCGACGAGGGCGGCGGCAATGGTCTTCAGCACAATATTGGCTCCGGCCATGTAGCCTGCAACCATGCCTGCGCCAAATCCGGCAAGGAAGCCGGTTTCCCAGCTACCGCCTTGGGCAAGTGAGATTGCGCTTCCGGTTACGCCGTGTGCCAGCGCGGTGGCTAGCTCATGCCAAGCTGCCGCATTGATATATCCACCAATGGCTCCGGCCACACCTCCCC
>JADGFE010000170.1 GCA_016744085.1 Kiritimatiellales bacterium
ACCCACGCTTCATCTACCAGTAGCTGAACCTGCTCAGCATAAAATTTACCGGAATAGGCCAATCCCAGTTTTTCATATTTTTTTGAACGGCCTGAAAACATGAAGAGAGACTACTGGGTTACGAATTAAGGGGAAACAAAAAAGGGGGCCTCCGCATTGCGCGGAGGCCCCCCGGGGGGGGGGGGTGTTAACTAACCAGGGGAAGTTAGATCTTTCCTACGAGATCAAGGCCAGGAGTCAGGGTGTCTGCTCCCGGAGTCCAGTTTGCAGGGCAAACCTGGTCGCCATTCTCGTGTACAAATTGTGCTGCGCCGAGCTTACGGAGTGTTTCCGCTGCGCTACGGCCAATGCCGAGGTCATGAATTTCAGCTGTTTTCAGAATTCCATTTGGATCGATGATGAATGTGCCGCGCAGGGCCAGACCTTCGTCGTCAATGTAAACATCGAACAATTGGCTAACGTCACCTGTTGGATCGGCGCCCATCAGATAATCCACCTTACCAATGGCATCGGAGCTGTCGTGCCATGCTTTATGAACAAATGGGGTATCGGTGCTGACGCTGATTACTTCTGCATTAGCCGCCAGGAATTGCGGATAGAGTGCTGCCATATCTTCGAGCTCAGTCGGGCATACGAAAGTGAAGTCCGCAGGGTAAAACATGAGCACAACCCATTTACCTTTGTAGTCAGACAGACTGATATCTTTAATTTCATCATTCTGAAAAGCTGCCATTTTAAACTCAGGTACTTCCTGCCCCACTTTTACTACTTCGAAATCGAATTCCTGATCCATATTTCCCATTATATTCTCCAACACTTAATTAACAATTCATTCCAAATGAAGCAATACAGTACCATTCCCGTCCGAGTTGTAAACAAGAATGTGGATTCTTTTTACGTGTCTTAACAAACCCCCTATTTCATTGCTCTAAACGGGGCTGGCAGGCCGAGCAAAAGGTGGTGCCCCGTTGAGCTACTACCGTCTTTTCGAGGATCGATTCACATCGTTTGCAAGGCTTCCCTGAGCGACCGTACGCTTTTACTTGAGCACGATGATCTCCCGATTCCCCATCAACTTGCCGATAATTCGTTTTCCCATCGCCAAGCGAGGTTCCCCGATTTTTTACGCCCGTTTTAAGAACCTGTTTAATGGCCTTAAACAGGTTGCCCAGTTCAGCATCGGTCAGGGTATCGGAAAGCCGCTCTGGATGAATCATGGATTCCCAGAGTGCTTCGTCCGCATAAATATTTCCCAGTCCCGCCACAATACCCTGATCCAGAATCAATGGTTTAATCATCCGATGCCGCTTTTTCATAGCAGCGGAAAAATATTTCAAGGTGAATTGGCGGGTCAGCGCATCCGGCCCCAGTTTAGAAAGAATAACCTGCGGATCATCCACCAACTTCCAACGACCAAACTTTCGGGTATCACGATAATAGAGCGTCAACTCATCCGACAGCTTCATCACAATCCGGTCATGGCTCCCCTTCTCCATGGCGAAGGAACCGGCCATGCGCAAATGAACCATCAAGGTCTGCCCAGAGCTCAGCGAAAACATCATCCATTTCCCAACCCGGGAAACTTCATGAATCGTCGTGCCTTTCACCGCTTTCGAAAACTGAGCCGCAGAATAGGGCTCAATCGTCGGCGCCCAGTTTATCTTGACCGAGAGAATGATTTTTCCTTCCACCCCTCGACCGCGCAGCTGCGAAGCAATCGTTTCAACCTCTGGTAGTTCCGGCATGCTTTACCCCTTTGCGAGTCCATCAATCTTTTTCATGATCCCTTCCAGAAGAGCATTTTCTTTTCTGCCCTCCTGCAACACCCTTTGCTCCCTGCGGGGGAGATAACAATCAACACTAGTATCCATATAAAATATGGCAACCTATAAGTCTCATACGCAAACCTTAATCCGCGAATTAATTTTATATAAATAATGATTACCTGTTGGACTAGAACGACTAATATCTCCACTCGCTAAAACTTACAGGTGTGCACGTACGAGAATTTCAAATCAAGATGTGAACTGATACGAATCAAGCTCACAAGGGCTGGTCCGTATCGATAAAGTAGGTGTATGTCCGAAAGAATCCCCGGGGTAATGGGCCCTAACAGGAGGATTTAACCCGACATCACCCATGCGGAATACTTCTGAGCGGATAAAATAACGATCTGTTTTATATTATAGTAATCTACATGTCCAAAAATCCCCTCACAACAGCGTCGCAACTTTACCTCTCATTTTTACGGGGTTTCTCGCGTTTCTCATAATTTCAACAAACACAATACAGACAAAAATAAACCCCCGCAACCTGTTGGTTACGAGGGTTTTAAGATGGAGCCGGTGGTCAGAGTCGAACTGACGACCAACGGATTACAAATCCGTTGCTCTGCCACTGAGCTACACCGGCAATCGTTTCTGCAAAGGAATACTTCCTTGTTAAAAACGAAGCGCGAATTATGCGAATATTCGCCTGGTAGTCAATCCTCTAAAATGGGTTTTTCTGCGACATATGTGCTGAAATAAAATTCCGCGAATCGTTTTTGTTTTTTTACTTACTACCGCGAGCACCATAATGGTACTGATTTGGTTCATTTACTTTCGTTTGTGAGGAACCTATGCAGAAGAATACTGAAAAAACCTATCGTTGCTCGATTTGCGGATATCTCCATTATGGTGATACGACTCCTGATACCTGCCCGATTTGCGACGCAACGGCTGCTGATTTTAAAGAAATCGAGGTTACGATTCGACCTGAACGACGCGATGCAGGGAAAGAGCGAGTTGTCATTATCGGGGCGGGTGTTGCTGGGGTGTCGGCGGCTGAAGCCGTGCGAAAACATGCTCCGGAATCTGAAATTATCCTCCTTTCAAAGGAATCTGAAATCCCCTACCTCCGCATTAACCTTACGAGAATGCTGGCTGGTGACTTTCCTGAAAAGAATATGCCACTTCATTCAGCGGCCTGGTATGAAGAGCAAAATATTGAATTGATGCGCGGCGTTTCGGCGACTCGGCTGATCCTTACGAAAAAGGCGGTTGAGCTGGATAACGGACGGCAAATTCAATTTGATAAACTGATTGTAGCAACGGGCTCACATCCTTTTGTTCCTCCGATTCCGGGAGCCGATCTGGATCATGTCTATACCGTGCGTACGCTGGAAGATGTTCGGCAAATTCTTGCGGTTGTTACACCGGACGCCAACGTGGTCTGCATCGGCGGTGGAATTCTTGGATTGGAAACCGCAGGCGCATTGGCCAAACAGCAGGCCAATGTAACGGTGCTGGAATCTTTTGACTATTTGATGCCTTTACAGCTTAATCAGGAAGGCAGTCGCGTGATGGAAAAACACCTCGGCACGCTGGAGGTGGACGTGGTTGCGCATGCGGTGGCGGATTGCATTGTGGGTGACGGGCATGTGACCGGCGTCCACCTTAAGAGAGGTCAGTTAATCCCGGCTGATGTTGTGGTTATTACAACGGGGGATCGGGCAAATTCGGAACTATTGGAAAAGGCAGGACTGACGGTTAAAAAAGGTGTGCTGGTTGATAATTTCCTACGCACGGCCAATCCGGATATCTATGCAATTGGCGATGTGGCGGAGCATGATGGCGTTCGTTATGGAGCCTGGGCCCCGGCTCTTTATATGGGGAAAATTGCAGGAATGAATGCAGCAGGTGTTCCGACTGAATTCGGAGGAATTCCCCGCTCTCATATGCTTAAGGTGGTCGGCAAACCGATGTTGAGCATCGGTACCATTACCGCGACAGATGGCAGCTATCGGATGATTGAAGATCATGCAGATTATGGATATCGCATGTTTATGCTGCGCGATGGACGGTTTGTCGGATGCCTACTGATTGGGAAACTAAAATTGCTTAAGCCGGTACGTAAGGCGGTTCAGGCCCGACAGGATTTAACGGAAATGCTCTCGACGGATACGACGGTTGAGGACATTGCTCAGCACCTCTTAGGGCTGTAGCACCTGCATGAGCCTAAGCTTTGCTGCGTCCAGGCGCTGCAGCAGCACTTCATGAACGGCCGTGCTTACTTCTCTGAACTCTTCTCGGCTATCAATCAGCCGATCGAGTTCCGTCTGCATGTGATCAAAGTCGCACTCATCCACACTGCCGGCAGACGTATGGCCGAAGGCGGTTAGAAAATTATCGACTTTGGTTCCCCTGCTGATTCCTATGATCGGAACATGCAGCACGGAGGCAAGAATCAGCAAATGAAGACGACTGCTGATCACCAAATCCAACTGTCCGGCAATCGCCAAAATTGCACGCGGCGGATGCTGCCCCTGAATGACGACTGAATGATCTCGGTTTTTCATTCGAGCCCGGAGGCTATCCATTAGCGGGGCATCCGTGGCGTGGTTCATCGGAAGGAATACTATTCGGTAGTCCGCTTCAGCCAGCCGGTCTAAAAAATTGATCAACTCCGGCTCATGAACCAGCTGGCGCTGAGCGGATATACAGAGCCCAATTTTTCGGGAATCACAGGTAAGGATATCCCTTGCCGCTTCCCCAAGGTTGACCTGTTCCAAGGGAACGGGTGCCAGCAATTCCGCCGAATCAGCTCCAACAATGGCATCGGGCACATCACCGCAGGCATGCACAGATGCGAGTGTTTCAGGGTCGCGCAGCACAACGAGGTCGCAACGATTTAACTCCTCAACGATTTTTTCCCGGGCACGCTTTTCAGCCCTTGCCTCTCTTAGCTTCACAAAATCAATATGACCAAACGTCAGCAATGAAAAAAGATCCAACAGCATCCTGCGCTTACCGGGCTGTACCCGATAAATGAAGGGATTAAACTCGTCGTTCATGCCTACCCCCCAAATCACGGTTTTTGTTCCAGATTGATGGGCAATTTCAAGCATACGCAGAGGTATTTCGGGGTAGTCGGAAAGTCCTGTGGCGCCAGCCCAGATAAACACATCGGTTTCGGCAACACACGTTTCCATTTGAGAGGGACTGTACGGGGGGTTAAATCCGAATAACGGCACCGTTAAAACGGAGAGCCGCGCAGCCGTATCTTCCTGCTGATCCGTGCTTACCGTAATTTGTGCCGTCGGAAATACTTCGCGCACGACTTCAACAATACACTCCAATATGGCTTCATCCCCGACGTTATTACGCCCGAAGGGAACTCCACCTAGAAGAATGCTGATTGGTTGCATGCCCATTTTATGCCATGTAAAACGGGCTTTTAATAGGACGCATTCCAACATATTGTCCTATGCATGAAAGAGTATCCAAACCTAAACAACGTGGTTCTTGCAAGTGCATCGCCCAGACGCCGTGAGCTACTCTCCTCGCTCGGCATCCATTTTGATATTCAAATACCGGATATTGATGAGACTCCTCGCCCGAATGAAGTGCCTCGAGTTTTTGCAGAAAGGTTAGCCAAGGAGAAAGCTGAGGCCATATCCTCTGATGCTGATACCGTTTTAATTTCTGCGGATACGATTGTTGTGCAGAACAAAATCATTCTCGGGAAACCAAAAGATGAAGAGGAAGCACAGGCCATGCTCGAGAGCCTTTCAGGGCAGGTTCATAAAGTCATTACGGCAGTGTGCGTTAAAAAAGGGAAGCAGGAAACGGTCTTCTCTGCTGTAACGGAGGTCGAATTCCGGATACTGACTAAAAATGAAATCGATACCTATATAGCCTCGGGGGACCCCATGGATAAAGCCGGAGCCTATGCGATACAGGGCGGAGCAGCACCTATGATTCGAGCCATCAACGGATCATACACTAACGTGGTAGGTCTACCTCTCTGCGAACTGCATGAGACTTTGCTTTCCTTTTGATTTTTTTTACAGGTTAGCATAGAGTACTTGGCTTTATGTATTTTAGAT
>JADGFE010000301.1 GCA_016744085.1 Kiritimatiellales bacterium
AGACAGGAATAGAGGCAATGATTACCCGCTTGGTCATATTGTTCAGCTCGGCCTTGATCGCCGTCATCGGAAGCGAAGCTCGAACGGCACAAAGGGTGTTGTGGTCGACATCTTTTAGCGGAACCGCAATATACATCATTTCCTGCTTCACCGTTCGGCTGTAGCGGCGGTCCATGCCCGTTTTTCCGCCGATCGCCTGTCGGATTTCCGGCCGATCTCCGTGATATTCCATGTTGCTCGGATTTTCATCGGAATCGCCGATTACTTTGCCATCGGGCATAATAATGGTGAACCGGGTCGTTGCAGATTTTCCAAGCTTCTTGCACAACGCATCGACGCGGGTTTCGTCCATGTTGGGTATCAGCGGGGAAACCTGTTCGGCCAGAAGAATGGCTCGTGTTGAAATATCATTTTCCAAGGCCTGGAAATACAGGTTCGACATCGAATGGAATGCATAGAAGGCCACCACGATGATCGCGATCGCCGTCAATATCCAATACGAGGGAAGTAACAACCAAAACAGATGCTTTTTCTTCATTCCTCTTCCTTGAAGCGGTAGCCAATACCGCGGACCGTTTCTATATATTGACCGGCATCACCGAGTTTTTTGCGCAGACCAACAATCTGTACGTCGACTGATCGGTCGGTGACGGGGTAATCGTCGCCATGTACAGCATCGACAATTTGATAGCGGGTAAACACGCGCCCGGGTTGCTGAGCCATCAGCTGGAGCACTTTAAATTCGGTAAAGGTCAGCGTAATATTTATTCCATCCACAGCAACCTTATGGCGCTCGGTGTCGATCGAAATAGAATGGACATTGGTCAGCTCTGAATCGACCACGGGTTTTGTCTTAACGACACGTCTCAGCGTCGCCTTAACCCGGGCAAGCAGGACGCGTGGGCTGAAAGGTTTGGTAACATAATCCTCAGCTCCCAGTTCCAGACCGGCAACAATGTCGGCCTCTTCGCACAGCGCAGTCAGCATAATGATTGGAATATTCTGTGTGTTGGAATTAGCTTTGAGTTGTTTGCACACTTCCAGCCCATCGGCACCCGGCAGCATGATATCCAACAGGATCAGTGCAGGTTGATACTGTGCCGCAACCGAAAGGGCCTCTTCGCCGGAATCGACGACTTTTACCTGATACTTTTTACGTTCCAGATTAAACTGCAGTAGTTCCTGAATCGGTGCTTCATCTTCAATCACTAAAATTTTGATCTTTTCCATGCGCCCAATGTCCCGCATTTACGGAACGCTAACAAACCTTTAAATGTTAGAATTCCGTGAGGATACTGAGGTTTGGCAAATTATTTGGATCGGATGATTTTATCCAAAAAATCGGCTGGCGCCACATAATGAAGCTCCCGTCCTTCTTTGAACGGTACCAGAAATTTCAGCTCCGCAAGTTTATCAAGATCCGAGCGGGCTGTGTTTAATGAAACCGAATATTCATTTTTTATTACAGTCGCCCTGAAAATCCGGCCCGGCTCGCGGCATGCCTTCTTGAGAATATCAAGTTGCCTAGGCCCCATGGTACTCTTGAATCAGAGCCCGTTAACTCAAAATTTATGGGTCTTCCGCCAAATCAGTGGGTGCACGTGAGGTTTTCGCTTTGCCTGAAAGTTTGAAATGGCCTGAAATCAGGATGGCATACAAGTAATAT
>JADGFE010000302.1 GCA_016744085.1 Kiritimatiellales bacterium
GGGCATAAAAGGGCAGCATACTACCCACCGATTCTGCGGAAGAGGCTTAAATGATGAGAGAACTTTGTTAGTTTCTCGTCCTAATTCAACCGAAAAGACATTGAGAATAATGAGAAAATACACCATGAAATAGATTTATAAAGACCATTTTAATGCGTTAACGCGCAGTACGTTTCCTACAAAAATCGCCAAAATTTACTCACGAAACGAACTGAACGAGAACGCGCCGAATGCGGCGCGGCTCCTTGTTCATGTTTCGTGAGGAGGCGTTTGGCGATGCCTTGTGGGAGGCGTGAATATTTTGGAGTCGCGCTCTTTTTTGCAAAACTCCTGACGATGTTGAAAAATAACAGGGAGAGAAAGATGAAGTATTCAAGTTTATTGCTGGCCGCTGTTCTGACGGTCGTCAGTGTCTGGGCGAAGAAGCCGATGGAGGAATCGGGGATTGCGGCGGAGGTCACGTCGCCGGTGCAACTGGAAGCTATTTTTAATGCGGTGCACGAACTCTTCATGCCGCCGCTTCCGGGGGATGCAGTTTATATCCATCCGGAAACATCGGTTTATTTTGTGGACTGGAATTCCGGCGAATGGTCGCAGGAGCTGTTGTCGCAGGCGGTCGGGGAATTAAAAACGCTCGGCGGTCTGATGTATCCCGAATACACTTTTTATGTGGTGCTGGATTACAACCGTGATCTGGTGATCTATAACGGAGAAGGTGCGCCTATTTTCCGCCGGACGGTGGAGTATGGTCCCTATTTCTGGGCACTTAATCATTTCGGTTTAAGCGATTCGTCGGAACTAACACTCGCCCAACAGGAACTGTATCACGCGGCAAAACTTGGTGCCGAAATACGTGTGGTACCCGTTTCGTTTGCCGAGAGCTACTTGGAAGAAGAAGTCGTGGTTGCCAAACAAAAGGTGCTGGCGGAACAAGAGCTATTGATGGCTCCAATAAGCATGATGTCGGCTCCGCTGGCAATGGGGTCGGGCATTGAACTTCAGATGGAGGTTGAGCGTCTGACCAACGGAACGGTGGAGGTTTTGGTGGAATGGCTGAGTAGTCTCAATAGCGACTCCTTGGATCTGTTTCTTTGTAGCGATCTCGTTGCCGCTGACTGGCAATTGCAAACCAATTTTCCGACGGCTGGATTAACCCATTTCGATTTCAACGATTTCACGACCAATCAGGCCTCTCGTTTTTATGTGGCCGGAACGATGTACGATAAGGATTCCGACGGCCTAACTTCAGCCAGAGAACGATTTTTATATAAAACCCGCGAGGATTTATTCAGCACCGACTCTGACGGTTTAGGCGATGGCTGGGAAATTCTCTATGGGTTTGATCCTTTTTCAATCGCTGGAAATGATGGTGCACTGGGCGATGCCGATAACGACGGGTTCAGCAATCTTGAAGAGCAAGCCAAAGGAACTGATCCAACCTCTCCTCAAAACAATTCGAACACCGGAACAGTTGCAACGATTCGCTACCACTATGACGAGGATGATCGTCTGACCGATTTCTACAGCGGAGCAGAGGTGGCACAAAAAACCATTCTCACCGCATCACACAATATCGCCGAAGAAGTTTCTGCCAACTAATCGATTTTGAGGATAATGAGAATGAAGAATTTTTACAAAAAGCTAATCCG
>JADGFE010000303.1 GCA_016744085.1 Kiritimatiellales bacterium
CAATACACCATGGCAAGCAATACACCGTTATGACCAACTCACCAGTATACGACGAGCAGCTCGCCCTGAACAAATACTGGGAACAGATCGGTGGCATGACCATGCTTCCCGGCACCAATCGGGCCAGTGACAGGTATGTACGGGCCAGCTTCTACACTAACGCATTGCCCAAGTTCGAGGACAACCGCATGGCTGTCTCCGCAGCATTCAGCGTTATTCGCAACGTCTCGGTGCCTCTCGGCATTCAGGACCCCAGCCTGCCTAATATCTCCACCACTCTCTGGCGCACCGTCTCGGATCACAAAAATCGCGTCTATTACTATGAATCAGCCATCTCACCCAACATCTTCTGGGTAAATCTGAAAAAGGTTGATTTCACCAAGGTCACGACTCCCAGAAAGCTCAGCCTGCAAAAGCACCCCATCCTGTCAGGTGATGTCTCCGGCAAGTTCGTCGAGGCTACCCCCTTCAAGTGGATCTCCCCGGCAGCCAAATAGTACAGCACGACCACTGACGCCATCCAATAGGGAAGCCAAGCTTCACCAACGATGGCAAACGCAAAAAAGCGGCTTGGGAGGGAATCCTTCCAAGCCGCTTCCTCGTGGCACACTGCTATGCTCACGCCTCACCTATCTTTCCAATAAAGCCCTAAACGTGCTGAGCTACTGCCAAAGCTTCGTACTGTTTCAACGACTCCTTGAACTGACGAAGTTCATCCCCTGCCAGAGAACGAACAGGCGGGAGTTTCAATGACATGGGGTCTATCCGCTTTCCATATCGGAATACTTCGTAATGCAGGTTTGGACCGGAAGTGAGGCCGGTGCTCCCGACGTAGCCGATGACATCTCCTTGAGAAACCCGCATACCGAGTTTGATGCCAGCAGCGTAGCCACTCATATGCGCATAGCCGGTTTCATATTTCGAACCATGTCGAATTTTGATAAATTTTCCGTAATTCCCATACGCACCGACGTGCTCAATAACTCCATCGCCTGCTGCCAGAATTGGGGTTCCTTTTGCTGCCGAAAAATCAACTCCCCAATGCATCCTGTTATACCCTAAAACGGGATGTTTGCGACGCCCGAACCGAGAGGAAAGCCTTCCCCCATCGAGGGGCCTGTTGAGCAACAGAGTATCGAGGCTTATGCCATTTTCATCGAAAAAACCTGAAAATCCATCATTCGTTGTATATCGAGAGACACCCACCGAATTGCCGAACGATGTCAGGGATGCATATAACAAACGCCCGGCGTGAACACCGCCATACGGGCTGTCATCAACTTCCTCGTACACGATGCGAAAGCTATCGCCTTTTCTGATTTCCCTTTGAAAATCAACTTTGTCTTCGAGCATGGAATAGAATTCACTGGAAATCTTGTGTGCCACCCCCTGCCTGCGAGCCGAGAGAAAAAAGGATGAATCAATGATGCCCGCTACTTCTTTGATCTTCAAGTCATGCTGTATCGGCTTGAGTACCCCTATAAATGAGTCATGCCCCTGATGCGTGAGCTCAACAAATTCATCACGCCCGACCACCAATCGGAGCTTTTCAACACAACGTTTCCCTGCTTCGTCCGCTGCGTCAGACAAAACCACTTCCATCTTGAAGCCTGGACGAAGTCGTCTGAG
>JADGFE010000171.1 GCA_016744085.1 Kiritimatiellales bacterium
CGCCGTGGCTTATGATGTTGATCATAACGTTTTGTCCACCACCAATGCTGTAGGGTTACCAGAAGAGGTGATTAGCACGTTTGGCTATGACTCCGGGCATCATCTGCGTTTCGTAACGAATGCCGTCGGCACCGCCGAGCAGATCGTCAGCGAAACCACATATACAGTCGAACACAAGGTGGACACGGTAACGGTCGCCAAAGGTACGGCTCTCGAAACCATTACCGACTATAATTATAACTCAGACGGGCTTTCTGAACAGGTGTCCGAAGGAAACGGCGCACGTATCACCGGCTACACCTATGATTTACGAGGGAATGCCGATACGGTAACATCGACCGATGCTGGAATGGTTGATCTCAACTATAACCTGAGAGGCGAGTTAGTCCAGCAGACCGATGCGGAAGGAAATATCACCGATTACACCTATGGCAATCTAGGCCAGTTGCTGACAACGACCTATCCCAACACCTCGGTCGCCTCTAAAGCCTACTGGAAAAACCGTTTGATCAAAACGGCGACTGATCCGAAAGGTAATACCTCCACCACCTATTGGAATGCCGCTTATAAACAGACCGGAATTGTTTTTCCGGACGGTTCGAGTATGACGAATCTGTACGATTCGGCGGATCGCCTGATTGCGTCCCGAAATCCGGAAGGTTACTGGACAACCAATACGCTGAATGAAGTTGGTCAGGTTTTGACGGTTTCGACGGATCTTTCCACGGTCTCCAACAGCTATGACATTATCGGAAACCTTATCGCCTTTACCGATGCCGAAGGCCGACAGATTCAATACACCTATGACGCACTGAACCGAAAAGTTCGTGTGGACATGCCGGAAGGAACCTTCAGCACCTTTGGCTATAATGCACAGGGAAAACTGGTTGTGACAACCAACCAGCCCGGGACGGCATTGGAACGTGTCGCTTCCAGCTCCTATGACTCGCTGGGGCGTGTTGTACAAACAACTGACGCACTCGGAAACAATGTAACCTTCGGATACAATGCGCTCAGCCGTCAGACGCTGACCGTTGATCCGCTGGGCAATGAAACCCGCATGGGATATGATGCGCAGGGCAAACCAACCGCGATTACAAACGCGCTGGATCAGGTTGCTCACATGACCTACGATTTGAACGGGAATCTCGAAACTGTTACCGATCCGCTGGGCCGCACAACGCAGCATACCTATAATGAAATGGATCGGCTCATCCGTACCGATTATCCGGATGGATCTTTCGTTACAACAACGTTTGACAGCAATGGGAATATGCTTTCTCAGATGGATGCCCAAGGGACGGAAACCACCTTCGGCTATAATTCAATGAATTGGCTGACCGCTTCCACATCCACTGTGGATTCCGTATCCGCTGTAACCAGCTATACCTATGATAGCAACGGAACGACCCTGAGCCAGACCGATGCGGAAGGGAATACCACCTCCTATCAGTATGACGCGCTTGGACGGCAGGTATTCGCTGCTTCAGCAATCTCGCAGGTCACCAATGAATTTGATGCGGTGGGCAACTTGACCTTAACCGAGGTTGATCCCGATGGACTCAGCCTTTGGACGATAAACGGTTATGACTCCATGAACCGTCTAGTCAGTCAGCAGACCTCCCTCGCGTCAAAGCAGTTCCAGCACGATGAACTGGGCCGCACCGTCAACGCCATCAACGCACTCTCCAAAGAGTGGAAAACCGAGTACGACCTGCAAAACCGTCCGGTCGCGCAAGTCCGTCCATCGGGTGCCCGCGAAGAGACGCAGTTCGATGCGCTGGGTCGCCGCACCCGCTTCATTAATGCCGAGGGCAAAGCCATTAACTTTGGGTTTGATGCTCTTGGACAACTCACCTCCATCACCAACGCCATCGGGAATGTAACCGACTACGGCTTTGATGCGACGGGCAATATTGCGTGGCGACAAAATGGCGAAGGAGAGCTAACCGAATACAGTTATGACTCGATGAGCCAACTTGTAGCCGTCACCAATGAAAATGTTGAAGTTGCCACGTTTAACCACGATTTGAACGGGAACATCATAGCGTATGCGTCCCCGCTTTCATCCTGCACCTTTGGTCACGATGAAATGAATCGCATGACTGCTTCAACCCAGTCTGTGGATTCTGTGAATTTTGTGGTTCAGAATCAGTTTGATCTGAACGGCAACCGTACTGGCATCACCTATCCCGGCGGCCTCAGTGTAAGCTACAACTACGGAGCCGACAATCGACTTGAAACCGTTTCCATCTCCGCGCCATCTGCGCCTCTGCGTGAGATCGATTTTTCGTATGATACGGCCAACCGCCTGACTGGAGTAGCCTATCCGAACGGAATTAACTCCACCTTTGGCCACGATGCCGAAAGCCGGATTACCTCCATTCAGCACGGAAACTTTGTGGATCGCACCATTGAGCGCAACGCCCTCGGTTTCAAGGAAACGGAGTTGATAGATGCGGGAATCAAGCCTACTACCCCCGAAACAGGCCGTCGGATCAAGACCCACAACGATGCCGATCAGTTGACTTCGGAATGGGTTCAGACTCCGACCAACGACTTCACCGTTTCATATACATATAACCAAAATGGTGCTTTAACATCTGCGGGAACGGAGGATTACACCTACGACTATAATAACATGCTCACCTCCGTAGATTCCGCATCCTCTGCGGTGGACTATCTCTATGATGCCTCCGGTGCACGGATTGGTCGTATTAGCGGAACCACCACCAACTATTTTGTGGTGGACCATGCGGATGGCCTTAAACGCCCGCTCGCCGAAACCGATGCTTCTGGCTCGATAACGCGCTACTATGTGTGGAGCGGAATACATCTGCTCTGCCACATCGAGGCCGACGGTACCACGCGTTACTACCATTCGGATGAGCTAGGCAGTACGCTTGCGCTCACCGATGATTCGGGAACTGTCACCGACGAGTTTGCCTATATGCCTTATGGTTATGCGAACCATACGGGTTCAAGCGAAACACCATTCCAATGGCTTGGAGGTTATGGTGTCTACTACGATGCAGACACCGACCTACACTTGACGTTACATCGTGCGTACTCCAGCAAGCTAAAACGTTTCATCTCGCCCGACCCGCTCGGCATCGACGGCGGTGTAAACGTCTACGCCATGGCCAACCTCAATCCGCTTTATTTCGTAGATCCCTATGGTTTGAGCGGATTGGAGAGTTCGGGATGGGATACTGTCGCCTCTGGATGGGACAACCTGTTCCCTTATTCCATGTTCAATCCTGTCACGGAGCTAGAAGGTGCCTATAATGCCTTGGAGGGATTAACAGAATCGGTTGCAACCGTGGCCGGTGCAGCAACATACGATGTTCTGGATCTTGTGGGAGCGGATAATTTTGCAGATCAATATTTCGGTTATGAGAAAAACAACTTCAATAACAGCGTAAATGGTACGCTGGATTTCATAAACAATGCTGCCGGAACAGCTGGATATTGGATCGATACAATCTCCGGCAATGGCGGAATGGCCGAAGTGCAGTTTGGTGCCCAAAAAGATGCTTTCGTGGATCAATCCAATGCCATCATGGCTCAATATAACGAGCCGGGCGGCGGGGGCCGTTTAGCACTCGAATTCGGGATGGCTTATCTTGGAGCCAAAACGTTCCCGCAGGCCAGTTATCTAGATGATTTTGGTTATTTAGATGATCTCATGCCAGAAGTTAGAATGACTACCGCTCAAGAGTTTTATAAATCTGCTGGCTGGAATGAGCAACGAATGGCTTCCCATCTAGATGCCATTAACTTTAGTAAGCCTGTAGATGTAATCACAATACCTAAAGGAACTCAGCTTTCTCAGTTTGGATTTCCTAATGATCGTGTTGGGAGCTATTTTACTTACTCGGGGTCTTCGTCTTCCGGGTTAGGAATATACCCACGCGGTCGTGTAAAAACCAATTTTAAAGCTGTTGATGACTTACAGGCACTAAGAAGCACTGCTGCTGATGCTACTGATTTTTGGTCTGTGCCAGGCCTCCGAATAGAAGCTCCCGGTGGAAAAACACAGCTTTTTATCCCTAAACATTAAGGAGGACTAGCAAATGGAAAGTTGGCGAAACACAACCTTCAAAGAAGGCCAAAGCTATCAAGTTAAGCAAGACTTCTCATCGCAAATCTCCGTATTTAAGCGAGGGGAAATGCTTGTTTATCAAAATTCCGCTTATAGTACTTACGATTCAAGTTCTGCATTTATATTCAAAAGTTCTGTTGATTCAGAAATTAAGACCTTTTTTCTTCATGACGATGATTCGGACAATTCGTCTGAGTTTTTTGAGGAGATAATCGTGAAGGGAGAGGGAATTGGAGGGTGAGCAATTGAGCCTAAATGAACTAAAGTCAGGTTAAGTGTTCCGATCTGTGCCCATCAAATTGGTGCCAGAAAATCTCAGCATTGAAAGGCCGAGGTTTTCTGGCACACTGCTATGGATCTTTAATTAACAGTGCGAAAAATGAAACTACCAAAAACATGCTCATTTAAAGGCGTTGCAAGTCGTTCCGAGATGTGGACCGTCTACAGCGTCTTCTTTTTAAGCTTCTCCATAACTGGTCTAGTTGACAGACTCGTGTTTGGACAACATAAAGATCCCGGCTTGTTCGGTCCACTTGTTGTGTTGCTCTTCTTCTTGCCTCTTTGGGCAACTCAAGTGAGAAGATGGCATGATCGAGGGAAGTCAGGGCTCTGGTGTTTTTTAAGTCTCGTTCCCGTTATAGGAGGAATCTGGTCGTTTATTGAGTTAGGTTTTTTGCCGTCAAAGGGAATTGATCTTTTGGGAAAAAGAAATCTTTATAGGGAATACAAAGGAGTTTGCTAGAGCCATTTTTTAAATTGTAAAAATCATGAAAAGGGACGTGTTCAGTCACCCACAAGTTGGAAATTATTGGTGAAAGTTGGACGAATTCGTCGCGTTCCAACTGGGGTTTTCGCGAGGGGTAGGTTCGCAACGAAATTCAGGAGTACCTGGCTGGATAACGAACTTTTTGCGAAAAAGTTCACATTGCCATCCAGCTCGGCACCTATAGGGGTGCGAAACAAACTTTCGCTTTTCGCATTGCCATAGCGATCGGACACCGTAAATTAAAAAGGAGCGGAGAATCGGTTCGCATTGCCATCCAACCGGGCCGACCATACTTTATACTACGGCGAACTCACATCGGGTTCGCCTTTTTCATGTTGAAGCGCATTTACGCCAGTAAATGCGATATTTCCGGTTTCTCCCCTTATGCCTAATCCCCGGTGCCTCGTGCCTGTTACTGCATTTATAGCAAATATTCTCCGTTTGCTCTCCGTTCTCTCCCGAGTTAAACCCCAGTTTTTCATGATAGGACACCTTGCGCTATGGCAATACGAACCTATGTTTCCAAAAACCCCTAATCCAAAACCCTAGTACATCCTGTAAGGTCACCATTCAGTATAGCAATGCGAACTTTTTAAATTGGATCTGGCTGCACCATGAGCGAGTAACCCATCTTGTTTTAAATGTTACATTCGGTAGACTGTAAATTAAAATGCCCAACTTTTCTGAGACGGGAGCATCTCATGCCGTCGCGTTTTGGTCATACACGTCCTGTGCCCGGTCGGCGTTGTATACCCTCTGCGTTGTCAGGTCGCTATTGAGG
>JADGFE010000172.1 GCA_016744085.1 Kiritimatiellales bacterium
AGCCCTATCAACTTTTAACCCGCCCTCGCCATGAAATGACCGAGATAAAGCATCGGAGTAAATATCGTGCAAAAGTAGCTTAAGGAAGTGCCATTCGGGACTGACCCCTTAGATGAAATTGAAAATCTATCCTGACCACATCTATCGCGCCTATCCAGAAATTCCGTCGTCTGTGTATAGGGAGGTGGGGCATGAAGCGAAGTAAGTAGATTCAGTCCCAAAGCTCTGCAACATAATTTCCTTCATCGTGCATTGCTTTAAGTGCCGCAACAACGGTGGGCCGATCTTCAGGATAGGTAACGCCGAACCATTTTCCTTCAGAACTGAGCACTTTGATGCTGGTTTCCCCTTTGTTCATCATGTCGGTTACGATGTCGGGGATATACCACTCCGATTTTAGTTCGTTGCCTTGCTTGGTTAAGAAGGCGATGAATTTTTCTTCCAATGTTTGAAAAAACTCAGGGGGAAATCCCCAGAAATTCATAGAAACAATTTCGTTCCCGGTCATATCCGTAGCGATGTCGTTTTCAATAAACTGAACAGTTCCTGCATCATTGGTTTCAATATGGGTGCGCTCAACGACTTGGGTGAGAAGTTCATCAGATATTTCGCACACGCCGCGAGAAACAAAACCGTGCGGAGAGAGGGTGTTCTTCAGGAGGTAACCCACCATGCAACTTTCACCGGCGGCCAGTTGGGCGAAACCATCGGCGATAGTCTGGTAAGCCTCCGCACCGTAAAAGTCGTCTGCGTTCTGAACGCAGAACGGTTCGTTGACCAAATCTTTGCAGGCCAGTATGGCCTGTCCTGTGCCCCAGGGTTTGGTGCGGCCTTCGGGAGCGCTAAATCCATCGGGGAGACTGTCCAGTGACTGAAAAGCATACTGCACTTGAATCTTATCTTCAAAACGACTGCCGACCTGTTCCTTAAACTCAGTTTCAAAGTCGGAGCGAATAACAAATACGACCTTTCCGAATCCAGCCTTGATGGCATCGTGGATGGAATATTCCAGCAGGGTTTCGCCATTGGGTCCGACCGGGTCCATTTGCTTGAGTCCGCCATAACGACTTCCCATTCCTGCGGCCATGATTACGAGTGTGGGTTTCATGTTCCTGCTCCTGTTTTCTTAAATTCGAGTTTTAATTAGTAGAACGTATCTTGAATCCCTGCACACAGCAACCGGTCTTGTGCGCAAATAGGCAACTCGATTTGCGAAAGAAATAGGTGTGACGGGCTCTTGCGAAAATAGGACGGGCAGGCCCGAAGGCCTGCCCGTGGGGTGTTCTCATTCGGGAACGATTTTCTCTTTGTTAGTCCTCTTTACTGGTTTTCGCCGCCTCGATAACTTTCGAGGCAAGGTGTGAAGGAACTTGCTCATAACGGCTGAAGTCCATTTCGAAGGAACCTCGTCCTCTGGTCAGTGAGCGAAGCTCTGAGCAGAATTTAAACATTTCCGACTGGGGCACATCGGCTGTGATCGCCTGAAGTCCATCTTCGGGGCCCATACCCAGAATGCGACCGCGTTTGGTGTTGAGCAGTCCGCTGATGTCGCCCATGAACTGATCGGGTACAATCACTTTTACGCTCATAATCGGTTCGAGCAGCACAGGGCTGGATTTCTCGATCGCTTCGTGCAGTGACCGGACGCTGGCAATCTTGAAGGCGACTTCGGATGAGTCGACATCATGGTAGGAGCCGTCGTACAGCTCGACTTGAACGTTGATTACCATTGAGCCGACCAGCGGCCCTTTGGTAAGTCCTTCGACAAACCCTTTTTCGCAGGCGGGCACAAAATTGCCGGGGATGGCGCCTCCGACGAGTTTGTTGATGAACCAGGTATCTTCGGCAGGATCTTTTGGCCGAATGCGGATATAGGTTTCGCCATACTGCCCGCGGCCGCCGGACTGCTTCTTGTGTTTGTAGTGTCCTTCTCCACTGCCGGTGATGGTTTCCTTATAGGAGACCTTCGGAATATGATGGGTCATTTCAACGTTACTGCGGTTCTTGATGTGCTCAAGGGTCACGTCGAGATGCATGTCGCCCATGCCCCAGAGCACAAGCTCATGCGTTTCCGTATCATGCACCAATTTTGTGGAGGGATCCTCGACGGTGGCCTTATGCAGTGCCTGTCCAATCTTGTCGGCATCGACCTTGTTTTTGGGTTCGACGGCGAAGGCCGCGACAGGAGAGGGGAATACAATCGGCTCGAATTGGATTTCACTGCCGGGAGAGCAGAGCGAATCGTTGAGATAAGTATGCTTAAGTTTGGTCAGTGCCACAATGTCGCCAGCCTTGGCTTCCTTCGCTTCGGTGGTTTTCTTTCCGTCCACATAAAGGATGGTGCTGACTTTTTCCTTTTGATTCTTGGTCGGGTTGTAGATTTCCATGCCGGGTTTCAGTACGCCGCTGTAGATGCGGACGAAGGTGAGCTGACCAATAAAGGCATCGTTGTAGCAACGCCAGACCTGACCAGAAAAGGGTTGGTCTTCTTCGGCGGAGATTTCGTTTCCTTCGGCACAGCTAACGGGATAGTCGTGTGGAGAGGGAAAGAGGCGGCTGATGGAATCCATGGTTTCTTTGACACCGAAATCTGCTTTAACCGACGTGGCGAACACAGGAATCAGGTGCGCATCATGAACGGATTTGCGCAAGCCTTCGGAAAATTCATCAGCGGTTAGCTCCTGCCCTTCAAAATATTTTTCCATGAGCGAGTCGTCGGTTTCCGCGGCGAGTTCGATCAGGTGGTCTTTAATACCTTTCACCCGGTCCTTTAGGTCGTCCGGCACTTGGTTGGTAGGTGTATTGAGAATGTCGAGCGCTTTACCGTCGGAGGTCGGGAGAACCATAGGAACACAGCGGTCGCCCCAGCGTTCTTTGATGTCCAGCAGGGTATTGTCAAAATCGATATCATCTTTATCAAGACAGGTGATGGCGATGCCGCGGGGCAGGTTGCGCTTTTCAGCAGACTTCCATGCACGCTGGGTACCTACCTGTATGCCGGAGGAGGCGTCGACGGTAATGAGTGCGGCGTCGGTAATTTCCGCAGCGCAGATCTTTTGTCCAATAAAATCGGCAAATCCGGGGGTGTCGATCATCACGAGACGGCGAATTTTACGGGAGGCTGCAGTGTAGACGCCATCAAAGGGTTTCGCCCAAATTGTAATTCCGTGTGCTTTTTCTTCATCAGTCCAATCAGCCACACTGGTACCGTTTTCCGGAGAACCTACGCGTTCGACCTGACCCAACTTAAACAGAATGCTGTCGATCAGTGAGGTTTTTCCGCTACCCGTGTGGCCCATAAGAGCGAAGTTGCGGACATTATCAATGGGTATGTTCTTCATTATCTCTCCTTGCTATTCAGTTGACTGGCTATCCCGAGTGCCACCCCGTGTAGCATAAAAGCGGGATGCTTAAAAAAATACCTGCTAACGATAGACTTTTCAAACTTATTCCCGAATATCATGAAAATTTGCCGTTTTAGAGGAGTTGCAATCGCGGGTTTCATTATCCATTGTCTTCGCCTTATGATAAAAAATACTTCCAAATTAGAACTGATGGCGCCGGCCGGATCCTATGCCTCGTTGTCGGCCGCCATCCGTGCAGGGGCCGACTCGATTTATTTCGGTGTCGATAAGTTGAATATGCGCTCACGCGCTGCCAGTCCATTTTCGTTGAACGACTTGAAACGCATTGCCAGAATCTGCCGTTGGTGCGGGGTGAAATCCTATCTGGCACTTAACGTTATCGTTTATGACGATGAGCTAAAAATAATGAAAGAAGTCTGCGATGCCGCGAAAGCGGCGAATGTGGACGCCATCATTGCGGCCGACATTTCTGCCATTGAATATGCCCACTCTATCGGACTCGAAGTCCATATTTCTGTGCAGGCCAATATTTCGAATATCTCCGCCGTTAAGTTTTTTGCGCGCTATGCCGACGTCATGGTGCTGGCACGCGAACTGACGTTGGAGCAGATTGAAACCATTTCAAATGAAATCAAAGCGCAGGATATCCGTGGGCCGAAAGGAGAGTTGGTTCTGATTGAGCTATTCGCCCATGGGGCGCTCTGCGTCGCGATCTCCGGCAAGTGTTACATGAGTATTGGCTGTTATAATAAATCGGCCAACCGAGGTTCCTGTTTTCAAAACTGTCGTCGTGCCTATCGCCTGACCGACATAGAAACCGGCGACGAGCTGGAAGTTCAGAATCAATACATTATGTCGCCAAAGGATCTCTGTACGCTTCCGCATCTTGACAAACTGGCAGAAGCGGGTGTTTCGGTCTACAAGCTCGAAGGCCGCGCCCGCACGGCACAATATGTCAGTACGGTAACCAACGCCTACCGGTCTGGACTCGATGCCGTCGAAGACGGAACCTTTGAAATAGATAACTTTAATCCGCTGGAGGCCGGATTGGCTGAGGTTTTCAATCGAGGTTTCTGGGATGGTGGTTATTACTGCGGCGAAAAGATGGGCGAGTGGGCGGCCTCCGGGCATTCACAAGCCACGCACAAGCGCGTTGAGCTCGGTCATGTAACCAACTACTTTGCTAAAATCGGTGTCGTCGAGTTTACCCTCTGGCAGAAAGAATTAGAACCCGGCTGCGAGCTGCTTGTTGAAGGCCCTACCACGGGCGCGGTTCAAACCCATATTGAATCATTACGAGTCGATGGCCAGCCCGCCGACAAAGCGGTCAAAAACGATAAAGTAACCTTCGCCCTTCCCGAAAAGGCCCGCCGCCAGGATAAAGTATTCCTGTTGCAACCAGTGGAATAGTTCAGAGATCAGTCAGACTGTGGGTCGCTCTTGAGTATGGCTGCGACTGACATTTAGGGCTTTGGCAGCCTTTGTCTGTTTATCTCCAAAGTACTTCACGGCAACAATGACATATTTTCTCTTTAACTCGTGTAATGAAAGAAGTTCGCCTTCATTCTTAAATTGGAACCATTCCATGGCTTTTTGGGATCGAGAAACACAATTTTGAATATACCTCGCCAATGTTGTCGCATGCAGGAGTTTGAATGCTCAAAATATAGGGAATTAAGAGCTCGTAAATTATGCAGTAGAGCTAATATTTAAGGGGGAATTGTGCAATTTTATCCTTTCAATCTTCCCACAGGATTCGTGCTGTTTATCGCACAAATAATTTTAACTGTTATGTTTGTCCAATAATCACTACTAATTTCATTTTCGCACGTGCGAGAAGAGTAAGCTGGTAGTATCTCTCATCTAAAAGGACTTACATCAATAGATATACCCCTACCGATATAACATTGATGCATGAGAGTCGTTGGCAATTGGTGGGCAGACATTGGGGACAATGCCCCTCCAGCACATATAGAGGTCCTTGTGGAGGGATAACGTCCTCGTTGTCTGCCGTTACCAAGGTAAATGATTGAGAGTCCCTTGATCGGGCCAATCATCCGTGGTTTTTACCAATTTCGCGCGAACAGGATTATTCCTGACGTACTCCCATTTTTCAGTATAACTTTCGCATGGTCTTTCTATATGAGCTTAGCATCGTCGCATCAACATTGAAAATGCGTTGTTTCCATTCGCAGCAATCGCCTCTACGAATCCGGGAAGTGTTTTGTGTTCATCCTGTTCTTTATGC
>JADGFE010000173.1 GCA_016744085.1 Kiritimatiellales bacterium
CGGGTTTCGAAGCTACGAAGTGCTGAAAATCGCCCTATTTCACACAATGGGAGGGTTGCCCGAGCCGGAATCGGCCCACCGATTCTGCGGATGAGGCTTAATTGTTAAAGTTCCCTCTCCTCAATTCAGCTTGCTGAAGCCTCCAGCGCAGCGGTTGTATAACCATTTTCCACAACCGTTCATTTCATTCACTAGAGTTAGAGAGACAGTCAGAGAAAATAAACCTATCACTGTTTTACTCCCTTTTCTCAGTTCGGCTGTGCCGAACCCTCTAGCGCAGCGATTGTAAAATCATCCTATTTAAGTCGATGTGACATTAGGTATGGCGTGTGTTGGTCCGGCCATTTGCATGAGGGGCTTTCGCATACAAACCTTCTTCGGAGCTCACCATCCCCTCCGTAGATTTGATATTCAACCGGCGTTCGCTGTATATGCCCGCCCCGAACCATTTTTTCCACCAAACGAATGACATTGATGGAAAGTTTGAAGATTCTACTAAACGAGGATGAAGATTTCTTTAATCGTTCGTGCTCCGCAACCGCAGCGGGATCAGAACTGAGGTTGCTATCCGAATAGATAAACGTTGCGAGATATTCATCCAGCACCGCCGTCTTCGCCCCAATTTTCATAGCCCGCCGAATCAAATCCTCATCCCCCGCATTCTTATAGGATGTATCGAAACCGCCCAGTTTTTCCCAAATCGACTGCCTGAAAAACATCGAACAGGAAAAGTTATACAGATAAGACGCTTCAAGAAAAAGTTTACGCATCGGCATCGCCTTGCGACAGGCCAGCAGCTTGCCCTTGTCATCCACCATCAACATTCCGCCAAATAGGATATCCGTTTCGGGATGGACTTCAAAATAATCTACCACTTTCTTCAAAGTTCCAGGAAGATATTGCTCGTCGCAGTTGAGCCAAGCCACAACAGAGTCGGAGCCCAAGCGATCAGCGTTTAGCTTTTTGCCATTAGCTAACAGCTCCTTGCTAACAGCTGAGGGCTGGCTTCCCCTTCTCGAGCCTTGTGCCTTATGCCTCATGCCTTTTGGATTTTTAGGCTGATCGCTAATAGCTAATGGCTGTTGGCTTATTTCGGCCCTAGTGCCTTTTGCCTCATGCCTTATGCCTTCAATCGCGAGTTCCACTCCACGATTGATTGCATCATACATGCCTTTGTCCGGGGAGCTTTCATAACTGAAAGAGTAGGCACTGGGTACTAGGCACTGGGCATTATATTTTTCATCATTCCCTGCCCTCAGCTCTCCGTCCTCAGTCCCCAGGCCTCTGTCCTCTGACGCCAGCAAACAGTCCTCTGTCCTCTGACGTCCGTCCTCTAGTGCCATTTCTTTCAGAAATGCACCCGTTCCGTCTGTCGAACCGCCATCCTGAATGTGGTGATGAACGGTGATCGTAGATCCACTTCCCGAGGGCAGAGGACTGTGATCGGAGGATCGGGCTGACCGCTGCGCCTCCAGCGTGACCTGATCCGCAATGGATGCAATGCACCGCTTTAAATACGATAGCTGATTAAAACTGGGAGTGATGATGATTATGTGCATATCGCGAAGTGATGGATTTAAAAAGGAGCTGTTCGATTTTAGCTATAAGCCAACAGAAATAATTAGGCCGGCAGGATTTCCTTAGATGGCATGAGTCGACTCAAGAAATCTTCACATGGAAGACACCATACATCATCCACAAGAAGCCGTTCCTTCCCGCGATAGAGAAGAGCGGTTTTGCATTCAGGATAATCCGCCCGAAAGGTTCTCAAGGCGCGCAAATCCTTTCGATTCACCTTTTGGTTGTTCTTCACCTCGAACGCGCAGAACTCGTCCTCTCCATAAACAATGAAGTCTACTTCTGTTCCCGCCTGCGTTCGCCAAAAGAACAGCTGATGGTCGCCGGCGGAATAGTCGATCCATGCTTTCAAGTGCTGATAAACCAGGCCCTCCAACGCAGCTCCGTCCATTTCTTCCGGGCTATCCAGCGGTCCTTTCGGACGAATGGAACGAAAGACGCCGCAATCCGCAAAATAAAACTTCGACTGCTTGATCAGCGCCCGCTTGGCCCGCCGCGAAAAAACGGGCAACCGATGACCTAGCAGCATATCCTCCAGCACAGAAACATACCCCTCGACCGTCTTCCGGCCGACCTGACACTCTCGAGCAACCTCAGCCACATTCAGCAACGATGCATGCGAAAAACTGATGGCTTCAAGAAAACGGGAAAACCCGCCGATATCACGCACCAGCCCTTCAGCCATCACCTCTTCCCGCACATAGAGCATCACATACGCCGCCAAAGTTTCGGCTGGGTCCTCCGCTCCAAGAATCAGCGGGATCATGCCCAAGCGAAGCGCCTCTTTCAGATTGAAAGAAACCCCCAACTCGGACGCCATAAATGGATGGCAGAACGACATCCCCGCGCGACCTGCCAGCAAATCCATACCACTGCGCTTTAGTTTTCGGGCGCTGGATCCGGTCAGGATAAACCGGTAACCTTCCTTGTTTTCAATGAATTGATGCACCACAGTCAGCAACTCGGGAACCTTTTGCACTTCATCAATAACCACCATCTTATTCGTGGGGTTTCCCCTAAGCAACTCTCCAAGCCGCTCGGGACGCGCGGCGAACCGTCGATGCAGGTCGGGTTCGAGCAGGTTAACCCATAGCGCATCGACAAAGCGGCCTTCCAGCCAAGTCGACTTGCCCGTACCACGCGGACCCAACAAAAAATAGCTTCCGACGGGCTCTCTGATATACCTATTTTTATGATTCATGGCCAAACCCTGCCTGCGAACCGGAAATCATGCAATATAAATAATGCAACGTTAGATTCCTAATTCGGACCTAATATGGAATTGAAAACAATATTTAACTTGCGATTGACGAGCGGGAAAAGCGAGATCAGATCAATGAACCATTGGCCCTTAAGGGCGGTTGGCATTTGCTGTTCGGTGGTTGATGGGAAAGACGCAGAGTGCTAATAACTAATGGCTGTTGGCTTACTTCACCCCTAATGCCCACAATGGCTACGCCTTTGTTAATTGCATCATACATTCCTTCGTCCCGTTCAGAAGAGAACGAGTAGCTATTAGCTTTAAGCTTTGAGCTGCTCCTGGCTCCCAGCTAAAGGCTTAGCGCTTAAAGCTCGTTGATATTCCTCAAGGAATTCAACCGTCCCATCCGTACTGCCGCCATCCTGCACGTGGTGGTGAACGCTTATCGGGCTATTAGCCTCACCCGGTTCTGAGCTATTAGCTTTTGAATCCTGGCTATTGGCCGCTCCTGAGCTGTTAGCTAATGGCTGTGGGCTATTGGTTACTTGCTTGTCGATATATTTCTTTGTTCCCGGGCTATTACCTTACAGCTATCAGCCTGGTTCCTGACCGACGCAACACATCGCTGAGATAGTCGAGTTGCTCAAAACTGGAGGATTCTTCCGATAAGTAAGCAAGGCTCCATCCGGATCGAGCAAGAGCGCATTTCCATACACAAAATCTACTTCAGGATGAGATCGGAAATGCTCTGCTACTTTCTGAAGCATCGCGGGCAGATACTGCTCGTCACAGTTGAGCCAGGCGATCACGCTATCGCGTGAGTTCTTAGATAATAATTGTTGGTTGTTGGGGACCTTTTCCGCCTTCTTTTTCCGCCCGTCCTCATCGTTTAGCAACCGCCATTCATCAACTTGATTTCGCATAGCGAAACCTACGCCTTTGTTAATCGCATCATACATGCCTTCGTCAGCTTCGCTGGCGAAGGAGAGTTGATAGTTGCTGGTTGGTGGTTGTTGGGCCACATATTCCGCTAACCATTCAGCCGTTCCATCCGAAGAACAGGCATCCTGAACGTGATAATGCACAGAGATACATTCTTCCGACCCATCATCCGCTGTCGTCAGACCTCCGTTCTCTGTCCTCAGCTTGCTACACAAGCCGACCTGATCGGCAACGGATGCCACACCCCGTTTGAGATAATCAAGTTGGTTATAAAGCTAGGAGTGATGATAGTGAAATGCATATCGCGTAACAGTGGTTATTAAGTATTAGACCTTAAGTTATGAGACTGCTTCGCCGTCTTATAAATATCCATCAATAATGAATAATTCACTTCTGCCGAATAGTTGTGTTTAAAGTTCTGTTCGGCCGCTTTTCCCATACCCTGCAACTCATCCGGATGATCAAATGCCCATTCAAGCTTTTCAGCAAGAACTACCTCATCTCCCGAGGGATACAACAGACCTGTTTTCATATCCTCAATCAGGCCGGATGTAGTGGTCGGTGCACTCACTATAGCTGGAGTTTCTCCAAGCCCCGCCTCAAGTACAGTTAATCCAAATGTTTCATACCAAATCGAGGAAAAAACAAAGATGTGCGCATCGCGCATGAGTTTAAGTACTTCATTTTTTGGTTTCTTACCCAAAAAGTGAATCGTAGCTGTATGTTGGTTGTTGGTTACTAGCAATTCAAGGCTATCGCGCTCGGGCCCATCCCCAACAATTAAAAGCTGAGGCATTGGGTTAGCTACTAGCTCCTCCTGATATACGCCCCATGCTCGGATCAGCACATCGCAACCTTTTTCAGGACTTAGTCTTCCCACAAACAAACAATACGGATTTTCTACCCCCCCTTCATTACATTCATTAGAGGACTCAGGGTCAGACAGAGGTTTCAAAGCAGGTTTATTCTCCCCCGTCTCCGTGCTCTCTAGTGAGCAACGCGAGCGGGTGGTAAAATTGGTTTCTTTCGTAATTACTTCTTCCAAGGTTTGGATGAAATTGGGTTTCACCCAGATTTTATCCTCCGGCAACCCGCCCTCAATCATCTTCTGTTTCTGGAATTCCGTCAGGGCAATATACGCCGTCACTTTTTTAGACCAGGTACCTATTATTTCATGAAGTAACAGCATTAATGCTACCACCAGCGAGCCGGCCTTTGAATCGCGGTAACATCCGTATTTAATTCCCTGCCATTTAAAGCGTTTGCTCACGCAAAGTTCGCAGATGGAGCCCGAGGGGCTAGGCACTGGGCTGTTTGCTGATGGCTGATGGCTAACCGCTTTAGTTTGCCGAAAAAGGAACGCGTTTAAGCATAGCAACCGATAATTATGCAGGGTCTGGACCACCGGCACCTTTTCCTTCGCGCAGGCCCAGTAGACCGATGGAGAAATCAAAGGGAAGGTATTATGGCAGTGCACGACATCGGGATTTTCGGATTGAAGCAGTTCTCTGAACTCCCGGTAGGTCTGGTGATTCCAAAGGGTCGATAGACTCGCCTTTAGCAGTTGGCTTATAGCCAATAGCCTATTGCTAGAAACTCCAATATCGTCATTGCTCTTATAATACTCAATAACGATATTCCCATTGCTGCGCAGCAGCGAGGCTTCCGCCTTCACCACCGCATCTTCCCCGCCAGCTTGCTGATAATAGTTGTGTACTTGAATGATTTTCATCGGGATCCTAATCAGACTACCAACTTCTGGCCTTTTGCTGTAAGCACATAGCCATGGTCTTTTCATCTACAGGCCCTTTAGGCAATGCGGGTATGAAAAACCGATTTTCGTAGACAATTCCCTCTCGGTTTGTTTTTGTACTCTCGAT
>JADGFE010000174.1 GCA_016744085.1 Kiritimatiellales bacterium
TCCTTCTGTGTAGTGTCGTTTTCGTCGACAACACATTACAGATAAGTTGTTCGGTGTGTTAATCATTCATTTACCCACTGATTTGGCGGAAGACCCATTGATTCTTTGACTTTCTATCCCTTGTTCGACTAAATTCGAGGCTAACTGGATTCTAAAATCACGCACCGTGAGTAAGGTTGAAGGAATATGGAAGTTCAAAAAAAGAAAAAAAGACTCGTAAACTCGAGCGCAGCATTGATCAGCATCGCTATCCACGTTGTGATCATTCTTGTGGCCGGCGGAATGGTGGCCATGAAGTTCTATAAGAAGCAAGGTGCCGGATTTCAGGTTGAGGAACAAAAGCCTAAATTGGAGCGCCGGAAGCTCCAAATGCCGGTTAAAACCCAACCGTTCATCGAACAGATGTCAAAGCCGAAACTGCAATCCACTTCCCGCATCACGGCCAATGCTCCGCAAATGGTTAATATTCCCGAACAGGGGGAATACGTTAAGATGGCTCCGATGCCGACCTTTAAGGGCGGATACACCAACTTTGTTCAAATGGACCGTACTCTCGAATTTAATTCCAAATACCAGGAGGTCTCATTCGGTGTTTCCTCCGTCGACTTTTTCGGAACACGGGGAAAGGCCGAAAAAGTTGTTATCGTGGTAGACACATCCAAATCAATGCTTTATGACGACCGGGGAGGGATTGAATCATACCAGATGGTCCATGAAGACCTTCACGAAGTCATTGATAGCATGCGTTCCGCCACTCTTTTTAATGTCGTCTTATTCGACAACGAAAAAGTTGCCCAGTTTACACCCGGACTGGTTGCTGCAACACCTACAGCGAAAACAAACGCGCTGGACTGGATTAGTGGAATAAACACAAACCTTGATCTGGTGGGCCTTCCAGATGAGTTCGTGAATTACACCCCTAAGCGCGACTATGACATTCCGATGGCCAATAATGATATTACCGGCTGGCTGAAAGGATTTCAGGCCGCGATCGAATTAAAGCCGGAAATTATTTTTGTTCTCAGCGCCGAATGGGGCAACGTCACATCAATGGACTACGACATCTCCTACTACCTTAAAAAAGACATGTATAAGGAATATCAGAAAAAACGGATTGTCTATTTTCTTGAAGACGATGATTTCCAAGAAGAGCTGGACGGCTACCTCACTGAATTCGATGAGCTCCGCACCATTTCTTTCAAAATGCTTGAGCTGGAAAATCAGGCCCGAATGGAAGCGGAGATGCAGCCTAAGGTCGTACGAGACTGGGATGAGATTTTATACAGCAACGATGTTGAACTGCCGGACCTCCCTGTTGCAGAGGTGCAAACTGAAGTCGGTATGATGCCAACCGAAACCCGCTATACGTTGGATGAAGTCCTTCAATCCTTTTTCGTGATTGTAATGGATAATTACCGCCAACTGGGATTCCCGAAAATTAATTTTGTTATGCTTCAGGGCGATGGAGCCTCTAACAACTCCGCAGAACAAGCCTCTATGATGACCTCCAATGTTAAATTCCAAAACCTGGCAAAAATGGTCAAGGGACGTTTCCGCTACTTAAAAGGTATGCCGGTGATCAATAACATGCTCAACCAAACCATCGACGATGTTATTGATGCATTGGAAACAGAAGAAATGGAGGAGCTCTAACATGGTTAAGACATTCCTTCTTCTAGCGGTTTCTATGCTGACCCTTAACGGTCTTGCTCAAGAGATGCACACTTTTTCCAATGCGGATGGCGAAACACTTGAAGATCGTATTATTAAATTCGATTACGAAGAAAATCTGGTGACCCTTGAAGAAAACGGCCACGTTCCGCTCGATACGTTCAGCGAAGCCGATCAAGCTTATATACTGCACTGGAATCAGGTTGCAGGTTTTAGATCAACCATGCGCTTTAAAATGTCGATTGATAAAGACAACTGGGCACGGATGAAGCATGAGCAAACGATTACACCCTACTTTCTAGATGCCATCCAGATTCCCGGAAAGAAAACGCCGAACCATTACATTATCATCGCCGAAGACTACGAAGAATATAATGCGGTCTATCTCGAAGCGGAAGGCTATGCGCTCACCATGCGTAACCAGAACTTTTTCCCCCTTGAAAATCTGGTGGTGGAAAGTAAAATTTACTTTGAGCAGGAAGAATATATTATCACCGACAGCCTCTTCGTGAGCTCCGAGAGTGAATACTACGATACCGTCACCACCAATAAGGTGCGTTTTCTATCCGAGACTGTTCCAATCATTATTCCTCAGGAATCTGTCACTATGAACTCGGAATGCGCGATCATTGTTGACCATCAGATTGAGCGTAACTCGCTGATTACCACCAGCGAAGGAGAAGAGGACGACGACGGCGAAGAAACAGAAGAAACCTTTGAAGGCTTCGGCGATTGGGACGATCATGGTCGCCGCAGAAAAGGAAAAGTGACCGGCGTCTGGTTCCGAATTGGCATTAAAGATACCGATGGAAGCATGCTCTGGCGCGACATCACATCCCCATCATCTCTTGTCGACAAACTTTCATGGGATCCCGTAGCCGAAGAACCCACGGAAGACGCCGAGGAATAATCCCTCCCAAGGGTTCGTCAGCGTCTTCGATTATGAAGTTGGCAAATTTATTTCATCCTCATTATTACGATAGAATGCCCTCGTCTTCCTTTTGCCCTTAATCACTTTTAACTATACGCATTTAAATAATATCAATTGTGTATATAGCACCATTTGAACTTTCGGAGGACCTGATGAAGCGGGGTATCGTAGTCTTTTAGTGGGCGGGTCTCTTTCCACCTTTGACTTATATCCTGAATCCGTTGGCTAATTAACGCTCTACGTTCGGGGCGGATCACCTCCTTATTTTGGTCTGCTTTTATCTGCGCAGAAGCACCATTTTACTGATTTCATTTCTCCGGCGCGGATAATCACCTGCTTTCCTGACTGCAAAGAGCCGGTTTTTCTTTTCGCGGGCGCAGAACCTCCTCCGCGCGGGCGGTTGGCTCGTTTGATGGATGGCTTGGCTATGCGTAGGAGCAGGCGATGTCGCGTATGACATCGAACCAGGGACATCGCTTCCCGAAGTGCAGCTCGATGTTCCCGGCGTGCCGGACAAGGCGGACGGCGCAGTAGATGATGTTTTGCAGCACGGTCTTGAGCCGCCAGCGCTGAACGTTGATCCGTTGCGGGGCGAAGGCTTTGCGCTCGATGACTTCTTGTCCGAGGGTGCGCAGCAGGTTGAACGCAACCATGGCGCAAAGCAGGATGATTTTGTTGGCACAGAGTTTCCCGGATGGCAGGCGTTCGACATCGAGATCGCTCTTGAGTTCGCTGTGGAACTGCTCGCTTGTGCCGTGATCGTGGTAGAGCCCGATGGCGGTTCCGGCGCTGCACGACAGGTTGGTCCACCACATGTTGACTTCGATTTCGGGAATGAGCAGTTCGTATCCATGGATGTCGCGAAGCCGCTCGACGACTTCGAACACGGCGGGAACCGCCGGGCGCGACTCGTCGCCGCCGGGGTGGAGGTGGTCGACGAAGCCGGTGTAGATGTTCTTGCCGTCGCGGCTTTCCTGCTTGTCGCCCACTCGTCGGGCGAGCGCGAGCCATTGTTCGCGGGACTCCTTGCGCAGGTTGCGCTTCACCAGAAAATGGTTGTCGCCAAACAGGGCGAAGTTTTCAGCCGCGTCGTTGCCGCTGTCGAGACGGAAAAGACCTTGGCCTTCGAGGCCGAGCTTTTTGAGCGTTGCCACACTGCGGCGGATGGATTCCGGCGTGCCGGACTGGCAGTGCTGCTTGCCGGGGCGCAGCTCGCAATCGAGCATGTAGCCTTCGGTACCTATATAGGCTAACATAGGCGCGTAGCCGTCGTGTTTCTTGTAGGTGAACGAAACGCCCTGCTTCGACGACCCCGAGTTGTCCAGCGGGCTGACATCCATATCGACCGGCACGAGCTTGAGCCCGTCGGCATCCACCCGTCCAAATGTCCGTTTGGAAAGCAGGCGGGTGTTGAGCTTACGCAACGCCGCATGCGTCTTGTTCGCGGGCAGACCGTCGAAGCGCTGACGGAAAACGGCCTCGGAGGCCACGGCCTTGAGGCCGTAAGCGTTCATGAAAACCTCGTCTCCACGATATAGATCGATGTCGTTGCGCCCGTTGCAGAGCAGACCGACCTGCGAGAGCAGGATGTCGCGGTCGGCGATAGCATCCGAGCGGCGCGGCTGAAAATTCGAGGGGAGCGTTGTCTTCAGGAGGTTGCCAAGTACGAGACCGCAAAGGTGGTTTCCGCTGGTTGAGCTGAGTTCGCCCTTGCCGGTCTTGAGCTTGTTTCATTTTATCACCTGTTGGGCTGGGGTTTTGTTTTGGCGAACGGCTATATTAGTCATTCCAGCCCAACAAGTAACCATTGAATGGTATATTTTACCCAACGGATTCAGGTCTATTTATTGCTAAACGAAAACATCTTAATGCTATTGGGTTTTGCGCCGCCGACATTGAAACAACAATGCGCTCTCCAACCATTGTTCGGGAAGTCTTTGCCCGAGTGAAAACCAGTCTATCTGGGCGACCCAGTCATTATTGGCCCAATAAAAACAGAAGTCCCCATAATAGAAAATAATAAGGCTTGAGGCAGAATGACTGAAGCGTGACCATATAAGTATATGAATCTTCTCTATAAAATATTACATGAAATCTGGTTCGTCACCGTTGCCATGGCTCCATATCTTTTATTTGGTTTTCTAATGGCCGGCATTCTTTCCGTTTTGATTTCAAAAGATTATGTCCGCAAACATCTTGGTGGTCACGGCTGGCTGGGATCTTTTAAAGCCGCGCTGATCGGCGTGCCCATGCCCATTTGTTCCTGTGGCGTCATTCCTTTGGCAGCATCCCTTCGCAAGCATGGTGCAAGTCGCGGCGCTACGGCGTCATTTCTGGCCTCAACACCGCAGACCGGCATAGACTCGCTCCTGATCACTTATGCGCTGCTTGGCTGGATTTTTGCAGTTTTTCGAGCACTCGTTGCATTTATATCGGGATTACTGTGTGGCACCGCCGTATCACTTGTCTCGTCGAAGGCAGATAAATTAGCCGATGATGCAGAAAATAATGGCTCACAAGAAAAGCAGTCCAACACCATTGTCCGCATGCTCTCTTATGGATTTATTACACTGCCTGGTAATATTTCCCGAGCAGTCTTTCTGGGAATTGTCGTTTCAGGCGTTATAAGCGGGCTTATTCCTGCAGACTTTTTTTCGGATCAATTGGGTGACTCTCCATTTACCATGCTGCTGATGCTTATTATCGGAATACCGCTTTACGTGTGCTCTTCTGCCTCCGTCCCAATTGCGCTGGCCTTCATAAAAGCAGGTATTTCTCCAGGGGCTGCTCTGGTCTTTCTGATTACAGGTCCAGCGACCAATGCCGCCACCCTAACCACCTTATGGAAAATTATCGGGAAGAAGCAGCTTACGGTATTTCTTATAACGCTGTCGTTATGCGCACTTGCGGCCGGTTTTATAATGAATCATTTCACCCCTACTTTAGGCATACAGCAACAGGTTTGTGCGGAAAGTTCC
>JADGFE010000175.1 GCA_016744085.1 Kiritimatiellales bacterium
TTGCGGGGGATGATAGAGACCTTGCTCTTTGAACCATGCGTTCGGCATGGCCATATGAGCTTGCTGGCAGGCGGCATTTTTCCATGAGGCCATTTTGATCCGCTTACGCCGCCTTGCGGGCTGCCGATTTCAGTCGGAGAAAGTTCACCATACTTCATGACGCCGCTCTCTAAGAACATCCGGATCAGTGCGAGGATGCTTCCATCCGTAATACTGCGCTTTACCGCATTTAGTATCAGGTCGTGATCCAACAAGTCAAAGCACTTACTCAGATCCATATCCACTACCTGCTCCAGCCCGCGCTCACGCATCAGCTCAATTGCATGCGCCACCGCCTTTTGCGCACTGCGTTTGGGCCGATACCCATAGCTTCCATCATGAAACTGCGGCTCGAAGACAGGCTCGATCACCCTCTTCAGTACCTGTTGAACCACGCGGTCACGTACCCTCGGAATGCCGATGAGCCGAAGTCCTCCGTCCTAAGCTCCACCCGTTTAACGACCTCTTTCAGTCGATCGGATTTGACGGCTTTGCCGGACAAACAAAAAACCGCCCGGGTGAATGGTCGGCTTTCTTTGCTGGAGGGTAGCACGCCGTGTGATCGGGCGGACAGCGTCCGCCCCTCCACGAAAACTGACTACGCGTCTTCTTCGGCTTCCTTTTCAACTTTCTTCGGCAATTTAATTTGCAAATGCAGATCACGCACCTGATTGAATTCGACCTCACCCGGAGCATTCATCAGGAGATCCTGTGCCTTCTGATTCATCGGAAATGCAATAACCTCGCGAATATTCGGTTCATTAGCCAAAAGCATGATAATGCGGTCAACGCCCGGAGCAATGCCCGCATGCGGAGGAGCTCCAAACTGGAACGCACGGTGCAATGCCGGGAATTTGGCTTCGACCACGGACTGGTCGTAACCGGCAATATCAAATGCTTTGACCATCATTTCCGGACTGTGATTACGCACAGCGCCGGACGAAAGCTCAGTGCCGTTACAGACAATATCATACTGGTAGGCCAGAATTTCGAGCGGATCCTTATTTTCAAGATCATCGTTTCCTCCCTGTGGCATCGAGAATGGGTTGTGCGAAAATTCAACTTTTCCATCATCATCTAATTCATACATTGGAAAATCAACAATCCAGCAGAATTTGAAAACATCGGGATCAATGAGCTCAAGGCGTTGACCCAGCTCATCCCGAACAGCGGCACCGATTTCAGTGGCTTGTTTGTTCTGATCGGCAATAAAGAACATGACATCGCCATCTTCCACACCGCCCAATTCCTTAAGCTGACTAATAGTTTCGTCAGAAAGGAATTTTGCAATCGGGCTTTGTACTTCGCCGTCGATCCAACGTAGATAACCAAGCCCCTTGGATCCCACACTCTGCGCAAACTTGATCATATCATCGAAGAATTTTCGCGATTTTTCAGCACAATCCTTTGCCGCAATGGTTTTAACCACACCGCCGGAAGCAACTACGCCTGCAAAGGCCTTAAAGTCGCAGTTGCGGAACAGCTCAGAAGCATCCTGAATCAGAAGCGGGTTACGCAGGTCCGGTTTATCGGAACCATATTTATCCATGGCTTCTTTATAAGGCAGGCGTTTAAAAGGAATATCATCGATCTTCTTCTCTGAAAATTCAGTGAAGATTTTATGCAGTACCTTTTCGTTTACTTCAAAAACATCTTCCTGAGTGGCGAAAGCCATTTCCATATCCAGCTGGTAGAATTCACCCGGCGAACGGTCGGCTCGAGCATCTTCATCGCGGAAGCAAGGTGCAATCTGGAAGTAGCGGTCAAAACCGGAAGTCATCAACAACTGTTTAAACTGCTGCGGTGCCTGCGGCAATGCATAGAACTTACCGGGATGAACACGACTCGGCACGAGATAGTCACGCGCGCCTTCTGGTGAACTACTGGTCAGGATCGGCGTCTGAATTTCCATAAACCCCTCCCCAGTCATTAGTTCCCGCATACGAGAAATCACCTTGGAACGGAGGATAATATTATTGTGCAGACTTTCGCGACGAAGATCGAGGAAGCGGTGTTCCAAGCGCAACGCTTCGTTGCATTCCTCATCCTTTGATACCTGGAACGGCAGAACTTTCGATTCTCCCAATGTTTCCATCTCCTGCGCAACGACTTCAATATCGCCTGTCGGAAGTCTTGGATTGATGGCATCCGGAATACGATCCACCACTTTACCGGTGAAACAGATCGTGGACTCAACACGCCAGTGCTCTACACCCTTATAGAACGATTGTAGCGGATCGATGACCACCTGAGTCAGACCGTAGTGATCGCGCAAATCGATAAAAATAATGCCGCCGTGATCACGAACGCTATGAATCCATCCGGAAACCCTAACCATTTGATGGACGTTTTCTTTTCTAAGTTCGCCGCAATTATGTGTTCTGTAACGATGCATATTCCTACTCCTAAATGTGGGCGTGATGCGTGAGGCATGAGGCGTGACTTCCCTGCAATAGGAAGTCACGATTCATGTATCACGCATCACGTATTATGTCTTCAAGACTCACAGTATTCTGCGAGCCTTCGTTCATGTCCTTTATAACAACGGTTCCATTGGCGAGTTCATCTTCGCCGCGGATTATAACTTTTTCGGCGCCAACACGGTTAGCCTTACGCATCTGCGCTTTCATACTCTTGGCCTCAAGGTCCATCCCGCAACGAATGCCTTTAGCACGCAGTTCGCGACAGAGTTTCATATTTTCAGTTAGGGCATCGGCACCAAGCGATATCAACCAAATGCCGCCCTCGGGCGCAAACTGGTCAGCCGTAATACCACATGCTTCAAGCGAAGTAATAACCCGCTCCATTCCCATGGCAAAACCAACGCCGGGCACCCCTTTTTTTCCGAGCGCAATTTCATAACGTCCGCCACCGGCAATGGCGTTCTGAGCGCCAAGAGCTCCATGCGTTATTTCCCAAACGGTGTGTACATAGTAATCCAAACCGCGGACGAGCTTTGGATCAACCTCGACCTCAATCCCCATGCCTTCCAGAGCCTGAATAACCTGATCCAGGTAGTTTCGCGATTCCTCGCTCATAAATTCAATGGCAGAAGGAATCTGATCAACAATCTTACCGCAGCTTGGGTTTTTACAATCGATAACCCGCAACACATTTTCATCGATCCTGCGCTGACAGTCATCACACAGATCATCAAGATGCGGTTGCAGAGCCGATCGCAAGCCATCAGCAACCGGTTTGCGGTCAGAGGGTTCACCTCGGGTGCTTATCTGAATTCTTGAACCGGACAATCCCCACTCATCGAGCAGGTGTTTTTGCAGTGCAATACACTCTGCATCGGCCAGCGGGTTCGGAACTCCGGTTGCTTCAACACCGATCTGATGAAACTGACGCTTACGCCCGGCCTGCGGCCGTTCATAGCGAAACATTGGAGCAATATAAAAAACGCGTGCGTTCAACCCCTCTTCACCCTGGCCCGCCAAATGACGAATCGTTCCAGCAGTTCCTTCGGGCCGCATCGCAATTTCATGCTTACTCGGCTTAAAGGAATACATCTCTTTCTTCACGACATCAGTCGCATCGCCGATAGAGCGCTGAAAAACCGATAGCTTTTCAAGTACCGGCGTGCGCAGCTCTTCATAGCCATAACAAGTAAAGATAGCTCGCGCCTTTTCCTCAATCATGCGCCAGATATAAATATTAGGCGCACTGATGTCGGACATGCCTTGAAGAGGTTGGAAATCGTTGGAGGCCATAGATTTTTTCCAGAAAATGGAAATATTTAATTATTACTCGCCGGTGATACGCTCACGCATAATTTTGCCGGGCTTAAACTTTACAACCTTACGCGCAGGAATAGTCACTACGTTTTCAGGTTTATTGGGATTACGGCCAATACGCTGTTTACGCTCGCGAACTTCAAAAACACCGAAATTACGAAATTCAACGGTATCGTCATTTTCAAGCGCCTCGACAATGTAGTCGAGACTCTTCTGGATCACAGCATAAACATCCTGCTGAATCAGTCCGGTTTCATCTGCAATGCGCATTACCAAATCTCTTTTCGTCATATCCATATCTCCTTGATTTTTAGACGTTTCAATAAAACGAGAACCCGTTTTTCAAAAAGTGAAGCACGGATAATATTCAGCGGTAATGATCGGTCAAGCTAATCCGATAATTATTAGTAAATTAGACGGATTTTTCGCTATCGCGCCAGAATATGGATCGCTAGAAAAACCCAAAAGGCGAAGAAACTGAAAATCGCCAGACTCTTGTTAAATAGGTAAAAATGATCTTTGGGATCAATAATCATGACCGCCTCATCAGCCTTTACCATGGAATGAGTCTCGATTTTAATCTCTTTAATGGCACCTTTGCTTTCAGCAAGAAGCTCAGAAGCATCAATAACTGCTCTTAATTCCGTAACCTTGGCCAAAGATTCCTCTTGGGCAGCTTTGGCTACTTTCAATTGTTCTTCAAATGTGGCGATCCCCTCGCTCGAGATCCCGTTTTCAGCTGCTTTCTTAAAATCCTGGTTCAATATCGCAAACTGTTTCTTACTTTCAGTATACGCTGCCTTGGCGGCTTCATAATCCAGATTCACCTTATCTGTGCGTAATTTCGCCAATACCTGTTTTTCCCCGATCGAGTCGCCAGCGCGAACAAAGACCTTTTCAACCGACCCCGCCGTGGAAAAAGAAGCAACAATTTCAGAAGGATGCTTTTTCAATACCTTATCCGAAGGAAACCAGGCGTCTTTAATGGCCCAAATGCCCAGAAAAAAGAAAATGGCGGCTAGCACAAGGAGATCATTCGTTCCCTTAACATTATACTTTCTCTTAGATGGCATGCATGAACTCCTTCGTAAGTTTCCAAAGCGAGAGGTTGGCAAACGTCCCTTATCTTGTCCACCTTCAAATCAGCAGAACCCGCAAAACATCAATCAACAAAATGCTTATTGACTACCTGACTCCAGTTTATCCAATATTGCCTGCGCTATCTGCTGTATTCGATCATCTGACGAATTCGCGTATGCTTCGATTTCGGCAACATCCTCTTCAGTCCCTATCTCACCTAACGTGACAATGGCAGCACAGCGCAACATGGTAGTTTCATCATATTGCGAGCTCTATCCAAAGCGAAGGCATTCCCCTGCTCTCCGCAAAGCCGAAGCGCAGTGATGCGGTTCGCGACAGATGCATCGCCATCAGCGGCAAGACTGACCACGGCCTTATTGATTTGACCTTTATCGAATTCCGAATGATTCCGGGAAAACTTATCCAGAGCCAAAAAGGCTGTCTCGGCATTGGAATTATCCCGTTCTCCAAGGGCATCCCATAGTATATCCTAAACCTGTTTTAACTCTGGAGAGATCGAGGTCTCTCCCTCAGTAATTGATGAGGTTAGGAGATCTCTAAAAACGCACTTCCGTGAAGAACCTGTATTTTTAAGATATTTATAAATCTAGTATTTAATACTAGTACTTTCGCCTCTTCCGCAGAATCGGTGGGTAGTATGCTGCCCTTTTATGCCCCTAACCCCTGAAAACAGGAGATTTTCCTTTAAAATAGAC
>JADGFE010000304.1 GCA_016744085.1 Kiritimatiellales bacterium
TGTAGTTATCATCGAGAGTACAAAAACAAACCGAGAGGGAATTGTCTACGAAAATCGGTTTTTCATACCCGCATTGCCTAAAGGGCCTGTAGATGAAAAAACCATGCCTCGCAGAGGACGCGGAGTTATTAAATATGTTTCCTTTATTGCAACAACCGCGATCTCGGATCAGGGCTACACCTGTAGGGCGGATCGCAAGGATTTTCGCTGCGATTACCGGATTAAATTGGAATACCTATAAGAGCAAGCGGAGAATATAACTCTGCTGTCTTTGCGCCTCTGCGGGGAATTAATCTTATGGACGGACAGTCTGGCGATGCTGGTTGCTGGCGCACCCAGTCTATCTAAGGGATTTCTGAGAGTTGTTTCTGAATCGCTTCGGGTAATGATTCCTCAGCATATTTTTTTATTGGTTGCGTCGGCGAAGCCCCATTTTTAATCCACCATTCAATCAGAGCGATCTGGTCGGACGTCAGCGGTTTATTTCCTTCCGGTGGCATGAATCCTTTTTTAGATGGATCGACCGTAATCCGGTGGTGCACCTCACTATCTTCCAGACTGTTGGGTTCCATACCTGCCATGCCGCTTTCACCGCCGTACAATAGTAGGTCGTATTCATCCATTCGAAAATCGCCCTTTTGTTTGGCAGCGCTATGGCAGAGATAACAGTGAGCTTCAAAAATCGGTTTAATCAGACGGGTGTAAGCCGAGGATTCTTTGGTAATGGGTTCATCAATCTTCCCAGTCTGAAAGGCAGATTTTATGGGAGTCGGAATTTTTTCGGTGAGATAGTTTTCGCCATGAACCAACGAGGCGCCGCTATGAGTTCCTAGAATTAAAGAAATAATACTCAAACCGAGAACGCAGAAATACGACAGCCTACTCAGCCGGAAGCTTGAAAGTTGATGGAGTATGAAGGCGATGATCAGTAGAACGGTAGCAATGATCCCTCCCCACATATGCGTAACTAGCAACCCACTCGAATCACCTTCTCCTGTAGCCAGCGTATAACCCAGCACACACGCCTTTAAGGCAAATAGAATCGCAAGCACCAGTATCACGGGAATGGTCTGCTTAACAAACTGCAGGGGTTTAAAAGAACTTAGAATCTCTAAAACCGGAACAATCAGAATCAATGCAATGGGGAAATGCAGCACCAGAATGTGAAACCGTCCCAGCGCCACAATCCAATCCGCACCCGCCTCACTGCTGAGCGGAAAAACAACCGGCATCAACAAAAGGAACAAGGACACGATAGTGCCCGCAAAAATTATGGTTTTAAGTGACTTGGTCATAATCGAATCCGGTTATTTAAAAGAGATTAAGATTTGAACATATATCCAATCGGTGTGCACCGAAAAATTCTAACCACGAAGGCTCGAAGAATACGAAGTATCTCATGCAGAGCTAACGGAGACTGGAGTGCCTCTATTAGCCCTGCGTGATATATAATAAATCCTGCTGTGGGCTTGGTTCGTGCGCAAGGCCGCCTGAAGGTATGCGTCTCTTCGGCGACCGCCTTGACAGGACTACGCGTTCTGAGTTTCGCGGGATGTTTTCCACTGAGCTGGCGTCCAACTGGCAGCCTCCGCCT
>JADGFE010000176.1 GCA_016744085.1 Kiritimatiellales bacterium
TATTACTTGTATGCCATCCTGATTTCAGGCCATTTCAAACTTTCAGGCAAAGCGAAAACCTCACGTGCACCCACTGATTTGGCGGAAGACCCTATTTTCTTTAACAGTAGAAAATGGTTTTTCCATTCCCTTCGGTCATTGCTTCCTTTGCTTCGCGTCCCCGCACCCCATCCCTAAAGACGTTGGAAATGGTATTTTCAATCCCAACCAAGGGTTGGAGCACTTTAATCTTTCAATTTCCGGGGTTTGGATGGAATATCTTGGGGTTTTAGCATTTACGGAAATGAGGTATTCGCATGGCAGGAAAGCATCAGGGGCTCGGACGAGGGCTCGACGCATTAATTAAAGACGGAACAACGACCGCAAAAAAGGCGACCAAGAAGAAAGCACCCGTTGCCAAGGCTGCCCCGGTACCCGATCAAAGCGGTGTTCGTGAAGTGCCTGTTGCCAAGGTGATTGCAAGTCCGTGGCAACCTCGTACGGTATTTGATTCAGAGGCTCTGACCGAGTTGGTGGAGTCGGTTAAGGTGCATGGCGTGCTCCAGCCCTTGCTGGTGCGTATGGTTGGCACCAAGTTTGAGTTGATTGCTGGCGAGCGCCGGTTGCGCGCCTCTCAAGCGGCACAATTGAAGAAGATCCCGGTTATCGTCATTGAAGCATCCGATGAAAAGGCGTTGGAAATTGCGCTGATCGAAAACCTGCAGCGTGAAGATCTTAATCCAATTGAAGAAGCCGAAGGCTATGCGCTGTTGTTGAAAAAGTTTTCCATGACGCAAGATCAGGTTGCGAAGCAGGTAGGCAAAGCGCGCGCATCGGTGGCCAATGCCCTTCGTTTACTTGAATTATCCGATGGCATTCGCAAATACGTTTCGGATGGGTTGCTTTCGGTCGGCCATGCAAAAGTTCTGCTTTCCGTGGATAACGACAAAGAGAAAGAGATTCTTGCCCGTCGTACGATTAAGGAAGGCATGTCGGTGCGTGCGCTTGAGCGATTGGTGAAAAAACTGAACCTTCCGCCAAAGAAATCACGTGCTGAAAAATCGGATCTACCTACCGAATATCTACAGACGCTGACCGATGAGCTTCATCAGTTTTTTGGAACCAGTATTCGAATTTCACCTTCTAAAACGCTGACCAACGGGCGCAAGGTGAAAGGATCGCTCGAAATCGATTATCATAACAACGATGAGCTCGATCGGTTGCTGACGATCATGGGTTACAGCAGCGACCTATAATATGTCTGATCACAAAACCAACCGAGAGGAGATGGCGAAGGAATACGACTCCATCCACAACCGTTTGTTTGTTTTGCAGGTTCTGGTACTCGCAACATTACTGGGCATTTATCAATTCAGCGGGGCTTCAGCAGCCCTTGCCCGTGGATTGGGCGGACGTTTTGGCGACAACCTTTGGTATGTCACGAATGCTGTATACACGCTGGTTTCAGTGTTTGGCTTTGCCGCCTTCATGTCGCCGTTTTCATTCTACAGCGGGCACGTGCTCGAACATCATTACGGTTTGTCGAACGATTCCGTTTTGGACTGGTTGTCCGATTTTATTCGTTCACTCCTGCTCGACCTATTGCTGGCCGCAATATTGTTTTCTGTAATCTATGCCTTGCTACGCTGGATTCCTGACTGGTGGTGGTTTGCCGCGGCCGTGTTTTATATTCTCTTTGTCGTCGTGATTTCAACGCTGGCACCGGTTGTGATCATGCCGTTATTTCATAAATTTGAACCGTTGGATGAAGGGGACTTAAACGATGCGATCAGGAACATGCTTGATGAGGCGGACATAAAAAATGTAGGAGTTTTTAAGTGGGGATTCGAATATAACGAGATTACATCCAACGTGATTTTTGCCGGCTTAGGAAAAAACAGAAGTATCGTTCTCGGCGATGCCATCCTGTCGGGCTATACGCAGGAAGAAATTCTTGCCATCGTTGGGCAGGAGATCGGGCATTGCAAAAATCGCGATACGCTCCGGCTCATGCTGATCAGTTCGTTGATGGCGGTATTGGGCTTTTTTATTGCGCAGCAATGCCTGATTCATCTTTCCGCATTTTTCGACATTCCTGCCATTTTCGATATTGGTGCGGCACCGGTATTTATCTTTAGCCTGTTTATCTTTTCTTTGATCTCGATGCCTTTTGCTAATTTTTATTCTCGAAGCCGGGAGTTTGCTGCCGACGCGTATGCAATTAAAGCGCTTGGCTCTTCGGATGCGTTAGTATCTGCTTTCGAGAAATTAGCCGATCAAAATCTGGCAAACAAAGAACCGGCCGCCTGGGTTGAGTTCTTGCTGCATAGCCATCCGTCCATGGCCCGGAGAATCGAACGAGCACGAAACTCTTAGCCTAGCAGGGCTAAACAATCCATGAGCAACCATTCTCATAACCATTCAGCAAAAATACGGGAAGGGGGATTCTTCTCTCGCGAAGCGGTAAGTGGCATCCCCTGGATGATCGTGGGTAAGGTTATGCTTTTTTTCATCTATTTCGGTGTAAGCATTGTAATCGTTAACGGCCTCGGAAAGGAAAGATTCGGAGTCTATAGCGTGTTCGTAAATATCTCAGCCTACATGCTGATCCTTTGCGGGCTGGGGTTGGGGTCAGCGTTGATGCGTTACGTACCTGAATTGGCCTCCCGAAAAAATAAACCGGCTCTGATGCATCTGTTATGGAAGTCGGCCACCATGCAACTGATTGCCGTCATGGGACTATCCATGATTGTTGTATCCTGTTGTAAGCCGTTGCAGCGTTTGTTTAAGGCGGAACACATTGAGCATTTTAGTTTTTATCTAAAACTAGCCTGTGGGTTGACCGGGTTGCTTTTGCTGAAGGATTTTGTGGGAACCGTTTTTACCTCCATTTTTAAAACGCGGATAGTTGCTATACTTTCCGTTATTCAGGGGCTGATCTGGTTTGTACTTCTTTATTTATGGTTGGATGTGCGGCCAGAGATCGGTACCGCATTTACAGTTCAGATGATCGCCGTGGGGGTGGTTTATTGCATCGGTGCGATAGCACTAACTCAGTATGTGCGGAATCTGCCGTGGGAGTCCACCAATGAGTTCGGCATCGGAAGGAAGAGAGCGCTGTCTTTTTCGGGAACGGTTATGCTCAGTTCCATTCTGCGTATGGGCATGTTGAAGTTTTCAGAAGTGTTCTTTCTCGCAGCCGTGGGGGGCACTACGTTGGCAGGTATTTATGACTTGGGATACACCTTGCCCTATACCATTATCACGTTTATACCGCTGGCATTAATGCCCTTGTTTACCGCGGCATTTGCTGAAGCCTATGTGCGGGATAATGACTGCTTGGGACTGCTGATCAGCTCGTATTACAAGGTGCTCATCATGGTGTCGTTGCCTATATCGATCCTTGGTGCCTGCTTCGCTCCGGATACCTACCGTATTATTTATAATGGCGAAATGAATGAAGCGGGGTGCATCGCATCAGCATTCTGTCTTGTGTTGACCTTGTCCCTGATTTCCATGCCACTGTCGGCAGGAATCAAGGCAAAGGAAAAAGTGCTCAACATGGTGCCGATGCTCGTGCTTCAGATTGTTGTTAACCTGATTTTGGATTACCTACTCATCGTATATTACCGTCTCGGTGTTTGGGGGGGTATTTTTGCTGTGCTGGGAACATTTATATTAACGATTCCATTTAGACTCTGGGTGGTGCGGGGCATCCTGGGCGGCGTCTATTTTCCCGGCAAATTTTTTCTCCGCATATTATCCACCTTAGCGCTGCTTGGTTTATTGTTCCACTGGTTGGCTGAGCGCTGGAATATTTTCAGCTACTCTGATAATCAATGGATAGACGTTGCATTGCTCTTCATGATTGCAGGCCTTTATTTTGGAATTTTTCTTTTATCCATTCGCTACCTTCGTTTGGTGCGCGAAGAAGATATCGAGGATTTCCATGCGCTGGATATACCCAAGCTGAGCAAGCTTCTGCGGTTCCTTGTAAAAAGTTCGTAGTTCCCGTTGCCGTTCTCTTCGATCACAGCTTTCGGTCCTCAAGCCTCGCTTCGCGTCAGGCGGCCTCTGCGGAATGGCCACCTAAAGGCGGAACTGCAAACCCTTGCGGAGCTACAAATGCGAAAACTTCTTCAGAAGATTCTACTGCATTCTGAACTCATAGGATTTTTTTGAAGGAATGATTCCCTCAACCACGGACATCAACCATTCTCCATCCAATCCAGTATATTGAGCACAGCCAGCGAGGCCTATGATTTCTGATTCAGGTAGGAGGCCGGCGTCGTAAAACTTTAACTGTTGAGCACGAAGACCCTTGCTCATCTTTTCCATAACCTGTGCATATTCCGGATTGCACATGCCTTTTCCATGCTTGAGTCGCCTTCATTTTTCAGAGGTATTCAGGGTACTGCATCCAAGGGCTGTAGGGCATGTAGTTTCGGATGTAGGGATAGCGTTTGCTCCGTGGCAGTACGCCAATCTCATCATCCATGCGTTTCATGGCATCGTGGTATTTTGTATAGTTTTTCCGTACATCCGGAAGGTATTTCCGCAAGCGGGTATCGGAAGGATCGTGCAGCGTATCTTCAGTTTTGCTTTCGTGCGAAGTGATGGAGTTAATGATCTGGAAAAAGGCTGATTTTGTTTGAGCGCATTCCGGTCAACCTTCTTCGGGTTATCCCAGCACACCGAACCAGGCCGGTCGCCAAAATTATAGTCGATTTTCTTATCGTTACCGACATAGTAGCCGTTGGTTTTGAGGTGATCGGGTAGTATTTCGCCAGCTGATCTACGTTCGGCGTGAGGGTTGCCATAGCAGCCGACCCCGTCCGCATTGTTTCACGCGTCAGCCATAGAATATTGGAACGCTCAGGAGGATTTGCTTTGGCTGTACGAGCGTTGTCGCAACAGCCTCGATCTGGAAGAATCTCCGCCTATGCATTTTCCAGGACCGTTAGGGAAACATCTTCGGTCAGATCAGCAGTATTCTCACGGAAGGCCACCATATGCGGTGCTTCCAGATGGGCATGCAGGGTGTCGAGTGTTTCCCATTTTTCAATAATAGTTACCACGGTTTCGTCGACCCACTGGGCTTCGATTCCACTGTTGGTATCAACGGTCGGTGCGTATTCAACACAACCTTTTTCCGCGAGCACAGTGGGTACGTTGTCTTTAAAGGCTTTGATAAACTCTGCGCGTTTTCCGGGTTTTACGCCTATGGATGCGATAACATGTATCATGGTGTTTAGTCCTATTTTGTTTTTAATTCGCCGAGCTGGTCGACCAGATATGAGAATATTTTTCTTCGCTTCTATATACTCGGTATCACGGAGTACGCCTTTCTCATGAGCGGCCTGCAACGATTAGGATTTTATCCCTCCTGCTTCCCCTAAACTCCAAAGCTCATCGCAGAAGATAAAAAGCAGGAGGATAAAATTTTGTTGGACTGAGCCTCT
>JADGFE010000305.1 GCA_016744085.1 Kiritimatiellales bacterium
AAGCCCGACCCTGCGTATTATTTTCATTCGTATCCATGCCCCGAACGTTATCAGGCTTCAGCGCGTCTGCCTACGGGGTCGAGGAAGAGACGCATACTTATATCTGACAGTCTTCCACTTTCGTTCTTTCAAACTATGTTTAAATTAATTTCAGCAGTTCTCGTATCTGCGTAAATCTGTGTGATGTTTCTATTCGGCACATCATTCTGCGGGCAGAACCTTTTCGCCGGCGCATATAATCCAGTTGTAATGGATATCCGGATTGAAAGGGAACGGTGCGAGGTCCCTGTTCAGGTTCGCGGTATTCCCGTTGGATAGGTTCCGAAACGCTGCGCTTGTTTCCAAAGTGTGCCTCCAGGCAATGATGGAGTGCGGTGTAGGTTGTTTCCTGATGCTTAATAGCTCTCATAGATATTCTCCTTTAAATCAATTGTTATATTTTCGGACAACGGCTTTAACGATGCCGCCGATGGATAGGGATCGCTCTGGGCGCATGCGGGTGTATTTGGTGTTGGCCGGATCGAGATAAACTCCGGTTGTATCCTTTCCGAAATATTTAAGGGTCCATTCGCCGTCGATCTGAGCAACGACGATATCGTTTTGTTTCGGCGCGCCTCCTTTTTCCACCAGCACAAGATCGTCCGGCTGAATGCCGGCTTCAATCATGGATTCGCCACTGACCGTTAACAGGTAGGTGGCTTCCGGTCGCCGCACGAGATGCTGATCCAGATTGATGGTATCGACGAGTTCTTCTTCGGCAGGAGAGGGGAAGCCGGCCTGTATTGATCCGAGCAATTTGATGGATCCGGTAATCTTGGTGGTCAGCAGCAGGGTTCTGTTGCTGGATTTTTCGAGGTAGCCCAGATCCAGCAGCTTATTGACCGGACCATAAACAGCATTCTTGGATTTGTATCCGAACAGCTCCGCCATTTCGGCATAGCTTGGTGCGCGGCCCTCTGCTTCGTGGAAGGAGCGAAGTTGTTCAATTTTTTCAGAGAGGTCTATTTTTCGTGGCATGGCTTTTGAGTCGTGACGGGTGAGTCGTGAATTCTCCTCAACCGTGGAAATATAGATAACTGAACGATCGTACAGTAACAAGATTAAATGTTGAATAATTGGTTTTACGGATAAGATTTAGTGATTTCGTGACGTGCATTAAGGTTAAGCACGATGAACAACGCAGAATCCAATAAATTGCTGATCGCCTACCGGATTCGAAAAGCCTATTGCTCCGTTTAAAGGAGCGGGGAGACGAAGAAAGTTGGCGCGAGTTTTATACGATCTATGCCGGCTAATTTTCGGTTATGCTCTGCATTTTCGGCTTAGCCATGCGGAAGCAGAGGATGTTCCTGAATCCGTGAGTTAATGTAGCTATTCAGCAGATTGATCGAGGGATAAAGTAAAGTATGGGATGATCATTGAGCCATCGATAACGTTGAAATCAGTGCAGTTCCTGAACCGGCCATGCTGGGGTCTGATGGGAATGGCACTTCCTTAAGGGCTTCTATCACATAAAAAAACCATGATTTTAGGATGGATTATCACGCAATTAAATTGTCATTACTCACGAAGTATATCAT
>JADGFE010000177.1 GCA_016744085.1 Kiritimatiellales bacterium
GGAAAGAAAGGGTCTATTTTAAAGGAAAATCTCCTGTTTTCAGGGGTTAGGGGCATAAAAGGGCAGCATACTACCCACCGATTCTGCGGAAGAGGCTTAAAGTAAGGCAGTCTGTCCTTAGACCGCTGAATTCAGGGTCTCCACCAAAGCTGACCGAACTGGATCTTAAATCAATTTACTCGCTATGCATTATTCCTAATAAGCACGCGCGTCGCTCTTTTCCATAAAGTTAATAAAGGAACGGTTGGCTACGCGATGACCGCCCGGCGTTGGATAGTTCCCGGTAAAATACCAGTCGCCCTTGTGATCCGGGCAAGCTTCATGCAGGCCGCCAATACTCTGGTAAATAATCTGCACTTCGGCCTTCATTCCTTTAGGCGTCAGAATCTCTGCAATTTTATCCGACACCTGTTGCGGCGTGAAGGGATCAAACAGATGAATAACCTGATTCTGTGCTTGTGCCATCGGCCTTTTCTCATCGGCCTTACAGGCCTCATAAATATCGGTCAGCACCTGTTCGCGACCGGTATCACGCAGCAAGGCAACAGCAGCCTCGAACGCAATAAAATCTTTCATCTTCGACATGTCGATGCCGTAGCAATCAGGAAAACGAATCTGAGGAGCAGAAGAAACAATGACGACCTTCTTCATTCCTAGGCGGTCAAGAATCCGAAGAATACTGGTGCGTAACGTAGTTCCGCGCACAATGGAATCATCCAGAACGACCAGCGTATCCTGCTTTTTAACAATTCCGTAGGTCGTATCATAGACCTGCGCCACCAGATCATTTCGGTCGGCATCGGCGGTAATAAAGGTGCGCAACTTAGCGTCCTTGGTCATCAGCTTTTCAACTCGTGGCTGGAACGAAAGTAATTCATCAATCCGTTCAGCCGTCAGGCGTTGTTCTTTGAGCAGATGAAATTTCATCCGCTCGCCAGCCATCTCTTTTACGCCCTCCACCAAACCATAAAACGCGGTTTCAGCTGTATTCGGGATATAAGAGAAGACGGTATTTTCAAGATCATAATCCACCGCATCCAAGACGCGTCGCACCAAAGATTTACCGAGGTTCTTTCGTTCCTGATAAATGTCTTTATCCGTGCCCCGGGAAAAATAGATGCGCTCGAATGAGCACGGTGTTTTTTCGAGTGGTTCGTTGACCTTTTCCATCGAGATAGCGCCCGAGCGCTTAACAATCAGCGCATGCCCTGGCTCAATTTCTTTTACTGTACCAATCGGCACATTTAAGGCGGTCTGAATTTGCGGACGCTCTGAAGCAATGACCACAATTTCATCATCTTTATAATAAAACCCGGGGCGAATACCGCTGGGGTCGCGCAAAGCAAACAGATCTCCGTGGCCAATCATGCCGCACATCACATAGCCGCCATCAAAGGAACGAGTGGCTTTTTTCAGTACTCGGGTAATATCGAGTTCCTGCGTTATTTTTTCAGTAATCTCAAGTCGGTTAAGACCCTCTTTACGGTATTTTCTAAAAAGGAAATCGTTGGCTTCATCCAGGAAGTGACCGATTTTTTCAAGCACCAGTACGGTATCGGCTTTATTGCGCGGATGCTGGCCCAGTTCAACGAGCATATCAAACAACTCTTTGTTGTTCGTTAAATTAAAGTTACCAGCTACTGCAAGGTTGCGGGTCATCCAGTTGCTCTGACGAAGAAACGGATGGCAGAAGGATTCGCCCTGAGCACCGTGTGTGCCGTAGCGCAGATGCCCCAGAAGAAGCTCGCCAGCGAACAGCACATTCTTTTTCACCCAGTCGCCGTCATCCATCTTTTCAGGATGCTGCTCGCGAGCATCGGAAAAGGCTTTCACCAAGCGGTTGCGCACCGACATAATCGGATTTTTGTCTGCAGCACGGGTTCGGAAAATATAGGGTTCACCCGCAGGCATATCGAGTTTAATGGCGCAGGCCCCGGCACCATCCTGGCCGCGGTTATGCTGCTTTTCCATCAACAGGGTGAGTTTATTCACTGCATACATCGGGGTTCCATACTTATCGATGTAATACTGCAGTGGCTTAAGAAGCCGAACAGCGGCAATACCGCACTCATGGCCGATCCAATCGCTCATAACATACCGTCCTCGGGTTATGTTGGGGTTTTGTTAAGGGGATGCACCGTGCCCTAGAACTCCGGACGGGTCAAGCCCCTCCCATAGTATTTCCTACTATCAGAAATAAACACCTGCCCAGACGGAAATATTTTAGACGGGATTAACAGGATTTACAGGACCGTCAACTGAATGAAGCTCCTCGGGGCAAGCCCACGAGGTATCAAGTTGATTCCAATTTCGTTTGTACGACGCAAGCGTCGGGGAATTAAACCCACCTTTGATTAAACCCGGAGAAACAGCAGTAGAATGAGGCAGAAACACCACCAGAAATCGGGATATTAAAGGGGAATTGCGGTACATTGACTGCGATTGAACAGAATTTCATAACATGGCATCCTGTTCATCCCGCAAATCCTGTCTAAACAGGTTCCGGTTTAGCCGCCGGCTTTTTTGACGGTGTAGCCGAGAGCTTGCAGCTCGGCGACGAGAAGATCGCGATGATCTCCCTGGATTTCGATGGTTTGCCCTTTCAGGGTTCCTCCGGTGCCGCACTTTTGCTTGAGATTTTTAGTAAGATCCTTGAGCCCTTCCGGATGCAACGGAACACCGGTGATGATCGTCATCCCTTTGCCCTTGCGTCCTTTGGTTTCGCGGCCGACGCGCACAATACCGTCGCCCTTCGGAGCTTCCTGCTTCTTTTTCTCAGGCTTAATGCGCCCTTTATCCGATGAAAAAACAATATCCAGATCGTCAAAGCTTCCCATTTCAATCTCCTTGTAACAGAGTTTTTAGACAGGATTTACAAGATTTACGGGATGAGTCTGTCCATCCTGTTAATCCTGTTAATCCTGTCAAAAATTAAACCAGCCGCGTTCCACCCTCTTCGATCGTAATCAGCCGCTTTTTATACAACGCGCCGATCGCTTTCTTATAGGTTTTTTTACTGACGCCGAATACGCCGTAGATTTCTTCCGGCGGATTTTTGTCGGTGATTGGCATAAAGCCGCCCTGATCCTTGATGTAAGCCAGAATGGTATCCGTCAGTTCGGTTACTTTTTCATAGCCGGGTTTATGCAGACAGAGGTCAATGTAGCCATCCGAACGTACCTTCTTGATAAAGCCCTTCATTTTCTCGCCGCGCTGCATCGACTGGAAGACATCGTTAAAAAAGATCATGCCGGAGCGCTCATTATTAATGATGCACTTAAAGCCGAGATCGCTCTTCTGCCAGACCATCAGATCCACTTCTTCGCCTTCTTTATAGAACTTCTTCGAGGACTCCAGATATTTATCGAGCTTCGACGAAGCCGCAATACGGCCACTGGCCCGGTCATAGTAAATATGAACCAAATACGATTCACCCTGGCGCATTTTCACACGCTGTTCACGGAACGGAACAAACAGATCCTTCGGCATGCCCCAATCCAGAAATGCGCCAATGCTCGTTACATCCACCGCACGCAGCAGGGCAAATTCCCCCACCATTGCTTTCGGCTTTTCCGGAACGGCTGTCAGGCGGTCTTCAGAATCGAGATAAACAAAAACCTCAACCTCTTCACCCGCACGATAGCCCTTTTTAACATACCGCTTGGGCATCAGAATTTCGCCCAGCTCACCGCCGTCAAACAGCAGACCAAAGTCCGAGCTGCGCGACACCGCCAACGTATTCAAATTACCGACTTCAACCATGGTTGCTACGTCTCCGTTGATTTGATGAGCGGCGGCTCTTTACCTTGCCCGGACGCTTATTGTTTCCAGAATTCTTTGCCCGTCCGTTGGCCCCAACCGTCACCTTACCGCGCTGTTGGCGAACCTTTGGACCGGGCTTGGCATCGGCACCCGTGGCATTCATCGATTTCTCATCATGCAGGGAATGCTTTCGATCAACCGGAATTTTAATTTTAATCAGTTTTTCAATGGCCCGCAGATAATCGCGTTCCGGCGCGCAGCAAAGTGAAATGGCATCGCCATCCGCCCCGGCCCGTGCGGTACGTCCAATACGGTGTACATAGGTTTCCGGTTCCACCGGCATGTCATAGTTGATTACGTGCGAAATGCCGTCCACATCAATACCGCGTGCGGCAATGTCGGTGGCCACCAGCGCGCGCAGCTTGCCGGATTTAAAATCAGCCAACGCCTGCGTACGGGCGCTCTGACTCTTGTTTCCGTGAATGGCCGCGGCAGCAATGCCGATGCCTTCCAACTTGCGCGTCACCTTATTGGCCACATGCTTCATTTGCGTGAAAACAATAACGCGATCGAGCTTCTTGCTCGACATCAGCGTCATGATTAGCTCGTCCTTGTTCTTCTTATCCACAAACATGATTTTTTGGATAATGCGGTCGACGGCCGGCTTATCCGGCTCAATGGCGACCTGCGCAGGATTCTTCACCAGCGATTCCGCCAGCTGCTTTACCTTCGGTTCCATTGTGGCCGAGAAAAAGAGCGACTGCCGTTTTTTCGGCAGGACCTTAATGACTTTCTTAATATCGTTGATGAATCCCATGTCCAGCATGCGGTCAGCTTCGTCGAGTACGAAGATTTCCACACCGCCGAGATCAATGCATCGCTGATTAACCAGATCAATCAGACGGCCCGGTGTTGCCACCAACACATTCACACCCCGGCGAATCGCTTTGACCTGCGGATTCTGCCCAACACCGCCAAAGATAACCGTGTGTGAAGTTTTTGTGTGCTTACCATATTTTTCAACGCTGTCGCCAATCTGTGCCGCCAGCTCGCGCGTCGGGGCCAGAATCAGCACTTCCGGACGTTTGGATACAGGGGGCTTATTCTTTTTAACCAGGTACTGAAGGATCGGCAGCGTGAATGCTGCGGTCTTTCCGGTTCCGGTCTGGGCACAGCCAATCATATCGCGCCCTTCCAGCAACGGGCGAATCGCCTGCTCCTGAATCGGTGATGGTGTGTGATAGCCTACTTCCGATACCGCGCGGCCGATTTCCGGCAACAGCGAACCGAATACCCCATTGAGGTCGGTGTCTTTCTTCATATGTATTTTCCTACCCGGCGAATAAAAATTTTTCTACTCGCCGCCGGTAGAGTGAAGAAAAAGAGGATCTGACCAGAACGGCCGTCCATGAAACTTGGCGGGTTTCTATAGGTAAGTCCGCAAGGTGTCAAGGGTTATAGGCAGGGCGTGGTGTCCGCACCATGGTCTTTTCATCTACAGGCCCTTTAGGCAATGCGGGTATGAAAAACCGATTTTCATAGACAATTCCCTCTCGGTTTGTTTTTGTACTCTCGATGATAACTACAAATACAATTTCAGATCGGCACTCTAATAAATCCTCTTTGAGTGGTAACTCG
>JADGFE010000178.1 GCA_016744085.1 Kiritimatiellales bacterium
GCGAAAATTGAACGAAGAACTTTTCGAAATCAACATCACCATTTTCAAGCTGCAATCAAAACTCTAGCCATCGCCCTGACTTGTGGGTAATAGAAAGGTTCTGTGAGAGGAACAAAGCTGAGCTTGATCACTCAGCTTTGTCCTACTCGATTTATGCAGCCATCCGATTGGATTTTCGATCGCAGTGACGTCCGATGGCCTGCCGCAATTTAAAGTGGCCGGTGCCTTCGAGTTTTAAAAAGACTCGGTGACGGGAGCGAGTTTGTAGCACATAGACCGGTCGGATGGATCGGCGGTGCGGTAAAAAATTAAGCCAGTTAAAGGTATAAAAGAGGGGGCTGACTTCCGATCGGGTGGCTAATCGAAGGTAATGAACTGCTGCAACGTGAATATTCATGATCGGAAATATGCCGAAGAGTCGGCCGATTAAATGATCACCGCTTAGTTCATATGAACAGGGTGAGCCGAATGAAACCGCAGCCAGTTTGGTATTACCGATCGTTTTATGCATCCTGCAGTCCACCGAGCGTACTCTTCATTGCAATATGTGATCCTCGCTCAAGCCGCATGAAGATACGCGGGGATTTTTCTGCAGTCTGCAAGGTATAGACCGGACAAAGTCTTCGGCGCGATTTCATGAAACCAAACCAATTGATGTAGTTTAGACGGGTAACATCCTCATCCACGGCTTCGCGCAAATCCATCACCTTCCGAAGGGGAATCGTGTTGAGCGTAAAAATACGAAATAGCTTAGTGGTGAGTGCTTCAGCGGTCAGCTCGTAGCTGACGAAAAGACCAACGTCCATATCAACGAGGTTAAGTTTTTTAATATTCAGTGTCATAGGCCTATAGCTAGCAATACATGTGCCATAAAGGCGGTATTTTACAGGGAGATCGATGACATGGGGAATATAATCAATTTAAAGGAAATCCTCCCCAGGATTTAACCCTCAGGATTGAGAAATTAACGAGGTTTGAAGAGAAGTGAAATCAGATATGCGGTGCCTGAAAGCACAATGATGGTTGCGCCGGCAGGCAGGTTGGGGGAGTAACTAATAGCCAGTCCTCCAAACGTCAGTGCGGCGCAAAGGCCGGCGGCTAAGGCCATCATCGATCCCATTCGTAAGCAAAATCGTCCGGCAATCGCTGCGGGTAGTGTCAGCATGACAATCACCATCACGATCCCAACGATTGAGACCATCAGCACCACGGTTAGGGCAGTGAGGGCCAGCATCAGGAAATAGAAAAATTGCGTATTGATTCCCCGCAACCGGGCAAATTCTTCATCAAAACAGACCGCAACAAACTGTTTGTGAAACAACAAGGCCGTGGCGGCGATAAACAGGTCGAGCCCACATATCGCCAGTAACTCACCTTGGGTAACCAGCAGAATGTTTCCAAATAGATAGGCCATAAGGTCTTCGCCATAGCCGGGCGTTTTGGCAATAAAAAGAATTCCGATGGCCATGCCTAGTCCCCAGAATGCACTGATCACGGTGTCAATCCGTTCCTTGGCCTTGATGTTAACCCAGCCGATAATGAAGGCGGCCAGTAAAGCGGCAAACATGGCGCCCAGCATGGGGGTCAGCCAGTTCCAGTCATGGACGACCTGCATGTAGCGTGCAAACCCCATGCCGCCGAGAACGCAGTGAGCAATGCCGCCTGCGAGGTAGGTTATGCGGCGGGTCACAACATAGGTTCCGACAATGCCGCAGGAAATGCTGACAAGCAGGCCGGCGAGCAGAGCATGTTGTAGGAAGGTGTGCTGAAACAGTGCCTGGAAAAACTCACCCATGGCCGTGCTCCTGATCGTGCCGCACGGCATGAACATGTTCGCCATACATGTCGTGAATAATATTATCGTCGATTTCCGCGACCGGATGGGTATGGACAGCTCGGTTCACGCAGACCACTTTTTCTACGTATTTTGAAACATAAGCGACATCGTGCGAAACGACGATAATCGTCAGCTCCTTATTGAGTTCCTGTAGCAGATCGAAGAGTTCCTGCTCAACATAATCATCCAGACTGGAGCTCGGTTCGTCCAGCAGGAGTAACTTGGGATCGGAAACCAAGGCACGAGCAATTAATACCCGTTGCTTTTGTCCGCCTGATAAAGCAGACAACGGTCGGTTATGCAGTTTATCCAGTCCAACCCGGGCCAGCATGCTGAGGGCGGTCTCGCGGTCGGATTTTCTGTAGAAACCAAGGGTTCGTGTTTTTCCGAGCAGTCCCATTAATACGACATCCAGAGCCGTTACGGGAAATTTGGAATCAAGGTTGGCGTATTGAGGAAGATAGCCAATCCATTTTCTACCCCGAACCGGGGTTTGTCCAAAGATGGAGACGGAACCGGATTGTGCATCCAGCAGTCCAAGAAGGATTTTAAGTAAGGTAGTTTTTCCCCCTCCATTCGGTCCAACCACTGAGATGAATTCTCGATCACCGATAGTCAGGTTTGCATTTTCCAATACGGATACGGGTCCGTATGAAAAATTCAGGTCTTTTATTTGAATAGGGTCGGTGTTGTTCATGGTTTCAGAGCCAGCTCAATACTGTCTGCGATTTGCCTGAGGTTGGCAACAACATCTTCTGCAAGAGGATCGAGTTGAACCACATGCCCATCAATTTCTTTGGCTACGGTTTTGGCACTGCTTAGCGGAAACTGCTTCTGCACGAAAATAACTTTCACACCATCGACTTGAGCCTGTTCGATTAAATCCGCCAGTTGTTGGGGAGACGGTGATTTTCCATCAATCTCAATCGGAATCTGCGTCAGACCATAGGCATCAGCAAAATAGCCGAATGATGGATGGAATACGTAGAAACGGCTGCCCTGGAAGGGGGCCAGCTGATTGCTAATTTCTTCATCCAGCTCATCCAGTTTCGAGATCAGGTTTTCATAATTCTGACGGTAGAATGCTGCATTGTCCGGATCGGAACGTTCAACGGCATAAAGCATGTTGAAAGCAATGACTGCGGCAAGCTTTGGGCTCAGCCAGACGTGAGGATCGCTGGCGCCATGATCGTGATCGCAATGTACGCCGTGATGCTTATGCGAAATGCTGCGCAAGACGATTCCGTTTCGGGTATCCACGCAGGGCAGTTCGGGGTTCAGTTGCTTTATTTTTCCTAGCAATGCTTTTTCAAATGGAACGCTGATGGAAAAGAAATGATCGGCATTGCCCAACCTGGCGAGTTGCTGGGCGGTCGATTCAAACGAATGGGGCGATTGGCCTTCTCCCACCATAACTTCTACGGTCATGCGATTTTGCACGATAGCTTTCAGTAGTCCGGCCTGGGGCGGAATGCTGACAAATGCAGATGGCTTTCCGGGATCCGTCGACTGCTGTGTGTCGCTGCAGCTCAGAAGCAAGAGTGTAGCTAAAATGGAAATCATACCTTTCATGGCCGAAATTGATGTCTTATCCATCGGTGAAAGACAACAATTCTTTGCGCAATTCGGCAGAAGGATCAAAAAACTGTAACCGTTTGTTTCGCCCGGTTTCGCCGGATAGGATTTGAATGCGGGCCCGCGGAACCTTCCAATATTTGGAAAGAAACGTAATAAGATAGGCGTTGGCTTTGCCCTCAACGGGCGGAGCCTGAATTCGGACTTTTAGCGCATCGCCGTATAAACCTTGAATGAAATCCTGAGTGGAACGAGGGATCACGCGTATATTCAGCAGGATGCCGATAGTTGCGGTTGCCACAAAGGTGGCAATGAGGCGGGGCTTTTTGCGAGAAGATCTGCCGGTGCCCAGTCGTGAATGGCGGTCCCGATACCGAGGAGCAGATAAATCCAGATGCGCTTCAGGATATCGGCTGTGTGTTCTCCGGCATAGCTAAGCCGTTCCTTTTGCGACATGTCTGGCCGTAGTTTATTGAACGCCTCGCCCTCGAAGGCTTCCTTTTTCAGATATTGTTCGGGATTAAAGCGTCCGATGATCATTCCGCTAGCCACGCCGATGAGTACGCCCATGGCTCCATAGGTAAAGGCAACCTTTCAGCCAAAGGCCGCCAGTAAAATAGCGAATGCCGCTTCGTTAACGATCGGAGAGGTGACGAGGAAGTAAAATGCGGAGTGGCGCCAAGTGTTTTTATGAAGCAATCTGTTGATCGTTTCCGACTTTCCGATGAGCGGAATTTTTTGTTTAATCAGACCTATTAATTTTTTGGAGAAACAATGGAACGGCGATATAGCAAAGTAGCGGTGTTGAAGGGTGGAATATCGTCGGAACGGGAGGTCTCGCTCCGCTCGGGTGCGGCGATTGCACAAGGCTTGCGGGATGGAGGCTATGACGTGCAGGAGCTCGATATCGAATCAAAAAAATTCACCCTCCCGGATGATATTGATGCCGTGTTCGTAGCACTTCATGGCCAATTTGGCGAAGATGGAGAAATTCAACGCCTGCTAACTGAACAAGGTATTCCTTTTGCCGGGTCGGGAGCGGAATCCTGCCGAGTCTCGTTTGATAAAGTGCTGACTCGTGAACGACTGCGAGCCAACGAGATTCCCGTTCCTAAAGGAGAAGTGCTGAAGGATTCCTCCGAACGTAAGATTCCGGTTCCTTTAGTGGTTAAGCCGCCGCGTGAAGGATCGAGTGTCGGATGTCACCTTGTTTTTGACGAATCAGAATGGCCCCCGGCCTTTGATGATGCTGTTCAGTATTCTGCTGATATTCTGGTGGAGGAATACATTCCCGGCCGTGAGCTGACGGTGGGTGTGGTGGATGGTCAGGTGTTGCCGGTGGTGGAAATTAAGACGGCCAGCGAATGGTACGATTACGAAGCTAAATATGTCACAGGCGAAACGTCGTATGAGGTGCCGGCCAACCTTGATGAAGCCACAACGGAACAGCTACAATCCATTGCTATGAAAACATTCGACTGCCTGGATGCGCAAGGATTTGGGCGGATTGATTTCCGGTTGTCACCGGAGGGTCGGCCCTATGTGCTGGAACTGAATGCTATACCGGGATTTACAGAAACAAGCCTGCTTCCCAAGGCTGCAGAATCCGCCGGAATTGGATTTTCCGAGCTTTGCTGCCGCATCATGGAATTAGCAACATGCTGATCTAATACCGCTAACCTTGACGTAGGTGGTGTTAAAATTGGCAACGAAGGCCTCCACTTAAACTGACGTATGGAGTGATTTTTCTTTGAGTGGCCTGCGCAGCAGGAATCAGCATCAGAAGCAATATGACCGCGATTAAGATATTTATTTTACCATTCATCATGTACCTCCCGTTCCTCGTTAAATCCATGCTAATAACTCATGTTATTTTTTGCCTCTTCCGCAGAATCGGTGGGTAGTATGCTGCCCTTTTATGCCCCTAACCCCTGAAAACAGGAGATTTTCCTTTAAAATAGACCCTTTCTT
>JADGFE010000008.1 GCA_016744085.1 Kiritimatiellales bacterium
GTCATATTACTTGTATGCCATCCTGATTTCAGGCCATTTCAAACTTTCAGGCAAAGCGAAAACCTCACGTGCACCCACTGATTTGGCGGAAGACCCCTAAATTTAGGTTTCGAACTTTTGTTTCTGATGCCTATGACAATACATGTTACTCCCGCATTACCTTTTGCGCTATTAATCCATTTGAATGACTGGTGGGCAAAGCAGATCTCCAAATCTGCCTGAAGAACAAACGGCCATAGAAGTGGAATCTGCTCCCCTTGGCACATAGAGTTTGTAGAGACAAATGAAAATTCTGCATTGGCGGTGCGTATGTATTCGCCTGCCTTTATAAACCAGCAGGCGATGTAATCTATTTTTTTCACCTTCTGGTATTTTTCATAAACAAATGCAATGTCGTCTTTGTGGTTTTTATTCTGCATCCGCGCCCCTAAATACGGCGGATTCCCCAAAATATAGAGTTCATCACCTTCGTTCTTTGGACACACTGTTTCCCAGTCAACGCGACACGCATTGCCTTGAACAATATTTGCGCCTTCGCGTAGCGGTAGAGAGACGGGGGCTTGTCCAAGTACCTTTTTCGATTCGAGGTTCATTTGATGCTCAACAAGCCATAGTGCAAGGATGGCAGTCTCATGAGCAAAATCATCGATTTCGATACCATAAAATTGGCTTACGCTCATCTGGGAAAGCGGCAGGATAAATTCGATGGTGTGATATTCCTGAAACACTTCCATTTCCAACCGTCGAAGCTCTTTATAAGCGATAATCAAAAAGTTTCCAGATCCACAGGCGGGGTCGAATATTTTAACATTGGCAATACGATCTAACAGCCGTTGCAGGGCTTGTTTCTTACCCTTGGTCATGCCCCGCGCTTTTTCCAAGTCAGCTTTGAAAGCGTTCAGAAACAGCGGTTCAACCACCTTCATAATATTAGTGACTGAAGTATAGTGCTGTCCTAAATTATGCCGCTCTGCGGGATCGATTACCGCTTGGAACATGGAGCCGAAAATATCGGGATTGATATCTTTCCAGTCCAGTTTTCCGCCTTCAATGATCATGCGACGCGATTTGGCAGAAAAGACCGGTACGTCGTAATGATCCTTAAATAAACCACCATTCACATACGGAAAGACCTCAAGATGTTTCGGTAGCCCCGCACGCGCTCTGCTATCTAACAGGTCGAAGAGTTTCTTAAAAAAGGCATTCAGGTCTGACCCGTCTTCTTCGGTATGGGATGCAACGGAACTGGTGACGGCGTTATCGGGAAAGATGCCCGTATCTTCAGCAAAGAGACAGAACAGCAAACGTCCTAAAAAGACATTCATCGCATGGCTGTTTTCTAGGATGTATTCGGGATTATCTTTACGAATCGCATCAAACAGTTTTGCCATTCGTTCAGCGGCTTTTATGTCGGCAGGGTTTTCATTAGAAAGTTTAACCTTCTCTCGCCCTGCCCAAGGCTGAAAGAAATCGATATTCGCATCTAAATCTTCTAGTTCAATATCGAGCGTGTCACCCGTCTTTAGATCTTCAGCAATAAACTGATTGAAATCGGTCACCACCAGAAAACGCGGGTCATGCTTTTCAATATTCTTCGATGACTGCATAGCCCCAATCGTCGTGAACAGATCACCATCGACGGGCTTGAACCACACCTTCTTTTTCCAAAGCACTTCACCCTCTGAAGTCGCATGGTTATAGGTGCCATCCTTCCGCATTCGGGTGATACTTGCTTTGGGTAGCCCATACGCCAACAAGAGTTCAAAAATAAAGGATTCATTGGACGGCATATCCGCCACCAATTTTTCCACATTCACCAACACATCCGCATACTTCATAAGAGCCCCACCCAAACAAAAAAGATCAAAACAGTAGAATGATTAACACTTTACTGCCTTAACGAACCGTTAACAAAGAAAATGGACGGAGATCCTTCATCTGCTTGGTGAATTCTAGCCCTTGGAAGGCAGGTTGAAGTTCCAGCTTCGACCTTCGTGGCAAAGACGTAGCTGGAGCTGCATCCTACGCAATGCGGCTGGAAGCGCGCGTCTACTTTAGGCAAACATGCCGGACATGAGGTCGGAGCCCATCTCATCGACATTTTTCATTTGCTTGGTGGATTCGAGCAGGTCGGTGAGGCTGAGCAGTTCTTCAAGCAACATCATTCGGGCTACGTGCTGGTTGGCGTTTGGCACATTGATGATCAGCTTTTTACCGTCCTGCATCAGCGTAAAGGCAATATCGTCTTTTAGTACGCGATACGTGGGTTTGTCGGTGTGCAGATGGTGCACAAAAAATTCTTCGTTCTGCAGCGCGCGGACAAAACGGTTCACCAGGAATTCGGTAATGTCGCGCGAAGGAAATTCCATTTCGATCGTCTCAATTTCCCCGCCCATATCATCCATTTCCTTGCGGAGCCCAGAGCCGCCGTCGAACGACTTAACCAACAGCGGAGGCGCAAGCATGGTGGTGATGACGGTCATCATGATCGAAACTCCGAAGATGCCCTGATCGATAATTCCGCTGGCCAGACCGATCCCGGCCACAATCAATGCCACTTCGCCGCGCGGAAGCATGCCCAGACCGATTCGCAGCGAACCGCGCATATTAAACTTCATCAGGTATGCGGGCAGCCCGCAACCGACCACTTTGGAAAAGATCGCGAGGATCGAATAAACCGCACCAAAGGCCAATACCGGCTTCATGACGGAAAAATCGACCATCATGCCCATCACGCAGAAAAAGATCGGAACGAGAATATTGTATACGCCTTCAAGATGATGTTCGATCTCGTGAGCAAGGTCGGTACGGGAAAGGGCCAGACCCATAATGTAGGCGCCGATAATCATGGCCAACCCGGCCATTTCAGCGAGCCCCGCAAGCAACAGGGAAAGCCCGAAGCAAATCGCTACAATGATTTCGGTGGATTTAAACTTTTTGATGGCCGCGGTAATTTTGCGGGCAAAAATAAGTCCGAGGGAGGTGACGACCACAAAGAAGCCGATGGCTTTGGCAGCAATGAGTCCGATTTCGCCCCAGTTGACGACTCCCCCGCTCATGCTGACTTTGGCCATACCCATGACAATCGCCAAGGTCACGATGCCAAACACATCGTCGAACACCGCGCCGGCCAAAATCGTAACGCCTTCCGGCGAGGCCATTTTCCGTTTTTCCGCTAGGATACGGGCTGTAATGCCTACGGAGGTTGCGACAGATATAACTCCGAGAAACAGGGCCGCTGGATCCATAAAGGAATCAATACCGTTGCCCGGCCAATAGACCGCACAGAGATCGCCAAAAGCAAACGCGGCAATCAATCCGCCCAACCCGACAAACGAGCCTACGATAGAATAGCGCAGAAAGGCGGCCAGATCGGTTTCGAGGCCGGCCAGAAATAAAAGAATGATGGAGGCCAGCGTGGCAATACCATAGAGCTCAGCCGATGCCGCAAAACCCTGTTGTTCAGCAAACAGGAGTCCGAGGTTTGGAATATTGATCATGCCGCCTAGTGCGTATGGACCAATGAGCATGCCAGAAGCTAGCTCGCCCAGCACGGAGGGCATTTTCAGGAACCGCTGGAACAGATAACCACCGATTTTTGCGCATATAATGATCACGGCCAACTGGAGAATCAGATGCATCATCATGTGGGTAATGCTATGACCCGATGATTCGGCGGCGTGGGAGGCAGCTTCGCCCGCGTGATGGATTGCGCTGGTGGCGGCGAGCTGAACGTCCTGCATAATAATTTATTTCCTGATGAGAATTTCGTACATTTCACCGCTCGTTTTAGCCGCAAGTAGCTTTTCGCGTTCGGCTGGTTGGCTGATGAGACGACTGATTTCCGCTAAGAACTGAATGTGCGGCCCCGAGCGTTTTACGGGAGAGAGTGTCATGATGAACAGCGTACAAGGCGAGCCATCCATCGAATCGAATTTTACGCCTGTCTTACAGATCCCCACGGCAACGACGAGCGATTGGACCGCATCCGTTTTGCCATGCGGAATGGCGACCCCGTTCTGCATGCCGGTCGACATTTTGGCCTCCCGTTCCAGCACGGCAGTTAATACGGTGTCCCGATCCTGAACTTTTCCTGCCGCAACCAGTCGGTCGACCATCAATTCGATGATCTCCTGCTTGGAGTCGGCCTTCAGATCAATCCAAACCGCATCCGGCGTTAGTACTTTCTTTAGATTCATTAACGTCAATTCCCGTGTAGAAAAGTAAGCGATTCATTTTGGGAGTTGCGGCTCTAACGTCAACTGTTTTTTACGGTTTCAATAAAGCTATTGTGAGCAATAGAAAAAGTCGGCCATTCCTCTGCTGTACCTGTCGCGAAACAGCGCTGCAATCCTAATGCTAGTTTCTTTAACTAGCTTTGTGTTTAGATTTTTTCTCAATAAATACTTTCAACTAAAAAACCATTGCTATCTCTGATTGATGAGCGTAAGCACGCAATTTATCTGCGCAGGGGGAAGGTATGAGGCTTAAGCATATCATCGTGTCCGTAGTCATCATTTCAATGGGGTGTAAGGCCGCAACTTTATTGCCTGCTTCGGGATACCAAGTGGTGACGATTTCATCATTGGATCAAGTAGGAGGATATGGCCAGAGATACACAGCATCAGTTTTGGCAGCTCGTTCCTCCAGCTTCAAATGACATGCTCTACGTCCACCACGATAATATTGTTCACGCCGTAGAGTGGAATAGTGAAGCGTGGCCCGCCGTAGTTCTGTCTCAGATGTATGCAGAGATGGGGATAGCCGAAGCTTCCAGTTCCATGTACCCATTTTATCGTATTACGGTGGTCGAGACCAGAGCCGGGGAAATGGTTTACTACAACTCGTATGATCAGGAAGTATGGCGAACTCCTGCTCCAGAAGGATACAATCCCTACCTCTTTGCTTTCGACGCATATAGGGTGGATACAGAGGACGAACTCAGTGTTATTCAGAAGACTTTTGGACGCAGCTCAAACGTTGGCCTTGAGATCTTATTACTCCCGACTGCCTTCGTAAATTCCTATGCACAGGATGTTGCTTTGGACTCGGGATTATTCCCGCTGATTGCTGAGCCTGTCACAATGGCGATGGAATCAGATGGACCGCCTTCTCCTGTAATAGATGATACAGACGATAGCGGTGGTTCAAACTGTGTAATTAATCTAGTCGTCACGAACAGGTGGTGGGTTCCTTCCAACTTTGGATCTAGTACCGGTGAAATCTTCCAGTGCTCGAACCTAGTTGACGTTGTCTCGTGGGAGATTAATACCAATCTGGCTGCAGTTGTTGCCGGAACCAATCTGGTCTGGGCTGATGTCACATCAAGCAACATACCCGTTCGCTTCTATATTCTGAACGATCCTTCGTTAGACTATGATTATGACGGACTCAACGACGGTAGAGAAATGTATGTTCATAACACTGATCCAGAGATTAATGATACAGATGCTGATGGTCTCTGGGACGGCTGGGAAGTAACACATGGTATCGACCCGCTGGATGCAGACAATCCGCTGAGCATCCAGAACCTTCCTGATCTCGACATCTACGAACCGACTAACGGTTATCCCTTTGTAATTAATGATTTCAACCCGCCCGTTTCTACAAATATCAGTGCAGACCCCATGATAGCGGAGTGGACGCGTTCTGCTGATCAGTACGAAACCGTTGTCATGACCTCAGTTGAGGAAATCGAAGCATTGGCGATTTATTCCACTACAACCAACGCCGTAGGAACATCATGGTTCACCAACGGCTACGGCCATGCCCAAATGCCCGCCGACGGCATGAAAATGATCTGGCCGATCACGGCGACTGAAACCGGCTTGCCGATTCGGGTTAATAACACAATTGCGTGGTGGCTTGGTCCTGATCTTTGCGATACCAATGAACAGAGACGGACTTGAGGTTCTGTACAAAGAATACGATGTAGACTAAAAGATAAAATCAAGCGGCTCAGTGTGGAAAGGATTTGCTGCAAACGGGGAAATAAGATGAAAAGAATAAGGGCTACATTTGAGAAACTGGAGTTTTTCAGGCCCAGATGAATAAAGGCCATGACCCTGATAATGGGCGGCACTGTAGTGGCATTAAATATATCCGCCCAGACATGGCCAGATTTTTATTTAACAAATGGAAACCATTTTACCAGCTATGGTGTTGAAACCTATGATCCGCTGAATCCTGTCAAAAACCTCTACGTCAATCCGGCGGCTTTCATGGCATCGGATGGTATCGAACTCGGTAAGATCCATGATGATAATCAATTGATCCTGAATGGCGGGATTGTAAGAACACCGGTTCTGGATAAAGGTAATTTTACATGGAATAGCGGAACACTAGCCCTGACTGGAGGTTCCTATTCGAGTACTTATGGCATTGAAACTGGCTCTGGAAAAACATTGGCATTGTGGTTTGATGCAGCAATGGATTTAACCTCACTTACTGGTTTACCCGCAGATAACTACATAGAGACTTATGGAGGTAGCCTCATTGTAAGTAACTTCAACGCAAGTAATCTGAGTCTAGGGGGCACGATGAAAGTCTATGGCGAGCTTACTGCGATGGACGATGATGCCCAAGATGGAAATATCATGCTGAAAGGACCAGCGGCCTCATGGACGCTACCAGGAAATTTCAAGGTGGAATTCGGAAAGATTGAAGTTCTACACGGGGCATCATTAAATGGTGGGGGAACAATAGGGGGAATTGGTTTATCGTCAAGTGGTTCAGGCAATGTTGTGGTTAGCGGGAGTGGTTCGACATGGGCTGGTGGTACAGTAAATTTGGGAAATGGTGCTGGATTCAGCTCCCTCATTATTACCAATGGAGGCCGGGTTTCTAAATCAGAGTGCTCCGTCGGATCGGGTTCAGAAGGCAATATGATCGTGGTATCCGATGCAGGATCGAGGTTGGATATTTCCGGAGGAGTAACCCTCGGAGGAGGTTCGACGCATCACAATAATACCATGACAGTATCAAACGGAGCCGTTGTTGCGGCTCAGTCCTTTGGTATCGCGGCAGAGCTAGGCCTCAGAGGTGCCGGAAACGGAGTGACGGTGACTGGGAATGGTTCACAACTCAATATTGCAGGGAACATCGGTATTGGGACGGACTCAACCGATAATTATCTGATTATTCAGAATGGCGGCCATGCATCCTGTTCAGACCTGTCGGTCGGAAGGTATGGTGGGGGCACGTTGATTGCAGAGGAGAATTTTGTGGAAGTCACAGGACTAGATTCTTCATTGACCTGCTCTGGTAAGATAACACTTGGAGTAAATGGAAGTGCTGATAACTGGATAAGTGTTGGTGATGGTGGACGGGTTATTGCAGAGCAAAGCGTTGTGATTGGCGCAAATAATCAGCTTAACCTCAACAGCGGTGGCCGACTGGAAATAGGCACTGACTTCAATGCATCGATGACCGGCTTCAATTTTAACTCCGGCAGCGAACTTTCCGTAGCGGGGCAGCTTTCAGGTCTATCTAATTTGGAATCAGGCCGACGGCTGGAAACACCGGACGTGCTGGGCGGCTTAACGGTGCATGGCATCTTTGCTCCGGGCACCAGCCCAGCTGATAGTATTGTAAATGGAGCTGAGCGGATATGCGCTGGGGTCAGAATATGACTGCCTCACCATAACGGGATCATCCACACTCGACGGCCTACTGGATATCGTATCGCTTGGTGGGTTCGCTGCGACCAATGGAGCCAGCTTTAATCTGTTTAACTGGGATGGCGGCGTCAGCGGTGAGTTTTCAGCCGTCAGTACAACAGCTCTTTCCGGAGGGCAATACTGGGATACCTCAGAACTCTACACCACCGGTCAGCTCAGCGTGATTCCCGAACCCGGCAGCATCGGTCTGCTCGGCCTCGGCTCCGGCATCCTGCTCTTTGCCCGCCGTCGGCGCAGGGGAGCAGGCGGGATGCCTGCGGTACGTTCGTCCAAGGCGGAATTCCATGCTTGCAACACCTTTATTCCGCCTGCCAAAACCGTCGCGATCCACCACCGCGACTTCTGGGATTTCCTCGATGCGTGCGCCCGCCTGCTGGATCGCACCAAGGCCATCTCCCTCCGCGCGTTCGACGCATTTCTGGCGTTGGTCATGAAATAGTATGGTAAGCGCACGGGTGGGAACTCTGCGGTAGCTCAATCGTCGTCTTGCATGATCGAGCCGTGCGTTTTCCATTCATCCACGCGTGTGAGCAACCAAAGCGCAACGCCGGAGCGATAGGCCGCTCGACCAATCATATGCGCGGCGACGGGGGCCGTAAGCAGGAAGAAAGCAATCACCAGCAGGCCGCGGGAGGTCACGGTGATATTGGCAAAGTGGATGATCATTCCAACAACAATGGAGCTGACGCCCACGGTTCCGGTTTTGGTGGCCGCATGCATGCGAATAAAGAGATCGGGTAACCGAACGACTCCAACGGCAGCAATCAAGCAGAATAACCCACCGATCAACAAAAAGATGCTAACGATAATTTCATGAATCATGACGGCCCTCCTCTGCGAATGTAGAGCGCAAATGCCACGGTTCCCACAAAGGAAAGTAACGCCATACAGATGGCCGCCGAAATATAATACGACTCCCCCGTTTGAATGCAGCGGGTCAGAATAAAAGCCACCACCACCGTGCCCGCCATATCCAGCGCAACCACCCTATCGGGCAAAGAGGGACCAACCACCACGCGGTACAGCGAGGCCCCAAAAGCCGCAACGAGCGTGAGCATGACTATGGCACAGACAATATCGAGCATAACTACCTCAACCGTTTTTTAACCACATAATACACAAGAAGCTCAAAGAGCCCTATTCCTCTGATTTTGTGGCATATGTGAATCTTGTGGTTCAATGCATTCATCTCAAGAGTTCCAAGAGTCGGCGTTCCAGGCCGTCTTTGATTTCTTTTCGAAAGTCATCCGGGTTCATCACATACATTCCGTGGACATACAGAATCTTCCGGTCTTTCGAAATTTCCAAGCTTAGTGTTCCCGGCGTCAGGGATATCACGTTAGCCAGCAGCGTGATCTCTAGATCAGTTTCGGCATCGATGGGCACCCCGACAATCCCCGGACGTACCAATGGGTTCGGCTTCACGACATCAACGGCCACCTTGGCCGATGACACAATCAGCTCCTTGAAAAAGTAGAGCATAAAACTGAGAAACAACTTGGTTTTCTTAAAATAGGAATTGGCTTCATTGTCGTGCGGATCCATTAAAAACAGAGCCAGATAACCTAGCAAAAATCCGACAAACAGATTGCCCACGGACAGGCTTCCGGTGAGCAGGGCCCACAAAAGAGAAATTAGGAAATTAACGGCAAAGAGTTGCATGGTTAGCCAAGCCTCCCTTTAGTGTTAACCAACGCGCTATCGATACTCAACCCGAATTGGTTGGTCGGAAATTGCCGAGTTTTGATTGCCGATTGCCGATTTTCGGATCTACGACGTCTTTTGTTTATTAAGGCCAATGCCGACTGAGTTCCATAAATCGGCAATCTAAAATCTAAAATCAAAAATCTAATGCGCAGCATCATTGCCTTCCTCCCAAAACCGCGTCCATATATCCCTGCGGATTCATTAACTGTCCGGCTGCGACATCGGCGAATTCAAAAATCGGTCCTGCGAACACACTGATCGCGACAATAATTACGGAGAATCCAATGATCGGAAGCAGGAACAGCATCCATTGCCCTTGCGACATCGGATTCACATCCGGTAAGGGTTCCGGTGCCGGCTTCCAGAAAACATATGCCCAGATTTTTGTCATGGAATAGAGCGTTAGTAAACTCACCCCAAGCGCGGTGACCACAATCCACCAGGACTCCACTTGCAAACCGGAAATAATCAAAGTCAGCTTGGCAAAGAATCCCGAAAGCGGAGGAATACCCGCCAACGACATGGCTGAAAGTATAAAGAGGATCGATAGTCCCGGCCGTTCTTTATACAGCCCGCCCAGCTTATGCAGGTCGGTGGTTCCTTTAATCCGTTTTACCGCACCGGCGATCAGAAACAGATTCGTCTTCACAATAATAACGTGCATCAAATATACGATGGCACCGGTGAGCGCCAGCCGAGTAAACAGACCTAGACCCATCAGGATGTAGCCGATCTGGCTGACAATATGTACCGCAAGAATCTTGCGCATGTCATATTGACAGGCCGCAGCCAGAACCCCAGAAAGCATGGTCAGGCTGGCGCCGACCAGAATCAGTCCATGAAGAAATTCCGGATCCGTGCTGAAGATGAGCGTAAATACCCGAATCAGCGAATAGACCCCAACCTTGGTCAGCAGGCCGGAGAAGAGTGCAGTTACGGCGGCTGGTGGCGTGGGATAACTGGCTGGCAGCCAGAAGTAGAGCGGAAACATTCCGCATTTAATCCCGAAGGCCATAATAAACATGACCGCAACCATCGTGACCAAACCGCCGCGTTCGCCCTGCTGAATTACATGAGCAAGCTCGGCCATATTGAGCGTTCCGGCCATGCCGTAAAAAATACCGATCCCCGCCAGAAACAGTGCCGAGGAAAGCAGGTTGAGCGTTACATACTTAATCGACCCTTCAAGCTGCGGGCGCTCGCCACCGAGTGCGAGCAGGATAAAGGATGCCGTCAGCAAAACCTCAAACCAGACATACAGGTTAAACAGATCCCCCGTGATAAAGGCTCCATTCACGCCCATCAGCAAAATCAGCATGAGCGGGAAAAAGCCGAACCGCATTCTTTCCTCGTCGAGATCCTGGCAGGAATAAGCCGTAATGCCCACAGCCAGTAGACCGACCAATATCAGCATCATGCTCGACAGCATATCGATTGCCAGCGTAATGCCGAAGGGCGCCTTCCACCCACCGACACTCATTACGGCAATGGTTCCATCCTTCGTTTCCAGCATGATCAGGATGGAAACCAGCAGAATGATAAACGAGGTCGCCATGGCAATGATCTTCTGCAGTAGCAGACTTTTACGGGTCAGCATGCAGAGCACAGCTCCGGCAAGCGGAACGATGATCGGGAGTACCGGAAGGAGCGTCATGTATCGGTCTCCTTCATTTCATCCAGATCATTAGTGCCGACTTCCTGATAGGTTCTTAAAAACAGCACCAAGGCAAAGGCTGTTACCGCAAAACTGATGACAATTGAGGTTAGAATAAGTGCCTGCGGCAACGGGTCGGCCGGCAGCGTAAGAAATACCTTTTTACCTTCTGCGATGATCGGAGCTCCGCCCTGACGCAAACCGGCGGCGATAAAAATAAGCAGATTGGCGCCGTGGCTCAACAGCCCCAGACCAATGATCAGCTGAACCAGGTTGCGCCGCATCATTAGATACAGACCGCCGCCGTAAAGCGTTCCGATAACTACTGCCAGAAGCACTTCCATTACTCTTCCTCCCCCAGTGAAAAAACAAGGGTAAGTAAAACGCCCAGCACCACCAGATAAACCCCGATATCAAAAATAAACGGGGTGCCTAAATCAAAATAATTACCGTTCCCCAGCGGAATCTTCCACCAGGTTCCGGTCAGGAAGACCTCTCCGGAGAAGAGGGCTGGCAGGCCGCTCAACAGCGAAATCGCCAGGCCGACCGCCGCGATATCGCGTGGATCAAACCGCAAAAGCTTTCTTGCTGCAGCCACATTGAAGGCCAGGGAATAGAGCGCAAAGGCAGCTCCTCCCATAAGACCTCCCACAAAGCCACCGCCAGGATAGTGGTGCCCCCGAAGCAGCAGATAAACGGAAAACAGGATTAATGGCGGGAACATGTATAGCGTTGCGGTCCGGAGAATGATGGAGGTCATGATGGATTCTCCTTCTTCGTAGAAGCGGTGTCCCCACCGCTTTCCTGCGGCAACGCGACGAGGACGTCGCGTCTACGAGTAGATGGCCGAAGCTTTAACAGGGCCGCGCCGCCGAGAGCCGCAATGGTCAGAACCGTGATTTCCCCCAGCGTATCCAACGCACGGAAATCCACCAGAATGACATTCACGACGTTTCGACCATGCGCCTCTTTATAGCTGTGCTCGAGATAATAATCCGAAACCGGCGTCGGCGTTTGTACAGCCAACGCAGCCAAAACTAGGACGGTAATCATGACACCAAACCCTACGGCCACGCCAATATCGATCGCCCGGGTTTTCTTTGGGGAGATATGATTTGTTGCAGGCAAGTGGTAAAACGCCAGTGCCATCAAAATAACCGTCAGCGTTTCAATCACCACCTGCGTCATGGCCAAATCGGGCGCGCCGAAGAAGGTAAACAACAAGGCCATGCTAAAGCCCACCACCCCCATCGATAAGATCGAACTTAGCCGCGACTCGGATTTTACTGTTCCGAATGTGGCAAATATCATGAGAATGCCGATGGCACTGATTCGAATAGACAGCGGGGATATTTTTTCAAAGGTTTCAAAACCGCCCGCCCGAATGAACGCAGCAATCACCAGAAACGTTGTGGTGATTACACTGATGCGAATATAATGGCGCAACGACCCATTCTGGAGATTACGCGTTTGCCATCCCGCAAAATTGAGCACAGATTTCAGAAGAAAATCATAAACTGCGTCTGGGCCAACCTTTGTAATAGGCCGTAGTTTTTGGGCCATTCCAAGCAATGTGTTTCGGGCAAAAAATAGTCCGATGCCAAGCACAACGGTTCCCGTACTGATCATGAATGCTTTATTAAACCCAGCCCATAGATGGAGATGCACATGCAGTTCCTTGCCGGCAATCGCAGACGCCGCAGGTTCAATCAATCCATGACCAATCGGTTTCAGGAAAAAGGATAGAGCCAGACAACCTGCTCCTAGAATTATTGGGCCGAAACGCATTGCCGGCGGTATTTCATGAGCGCGCAGTCCATCGGGCATTTTACCGACAAATGGTTTCAGCCCGACGGATAGACCAACCAAGACATAAGCCGCCCCACCAATAACGGTCGCAATAACTAGCAGAACATAATGATCCAGCGCATGAAGCCATAGCTCCTTTGCCACAAATCCAAAGAATGGGATGAAGCCCCCCATGGAAAGTCCGGCCAGCAATGCACAGATAAAAGAGATCGGCATCGCCTTGCGCAATCCCCCAAGCTTATCGATGGAGGTTTCGCCGCCGGTTTCGTGCGTAATACCGCCAGCCACCATAAAGAGCGTGGCTTTATAGAATGCGTGCGCGAGCACAAATACAGCCATGGCCTTAATCGTGTAGTCCGTTCCAATGCCGAGTAGCATAATCATGGCGCCGAGCGCGGATACGGTTGTATACGCCAGCAGTCGTTTTAAAACATGCTGTCCCAATGCCATAACGGCGCCCACAAGGAACGTAGTTGCACCAATCGTGGTAAGGATAAGCATCCATTCCTCGGTTCCACCAAGGGCTGGGCTCAACCGGGCCAGTAAATAGACCCCGGCTTTAACCATCGTGGACGAATGCAGATAGGCACTAGCCGGAGTCGGCGCCTGCATGGCATTTGGCAACCAGAAATGGAACGGGAACTGCGCCGACTTCGTGAAAGCGCCAATGCAAACCAGAATTAGAATAGGTAGATAGTTTTTGTGGGCCACCAGTTCGGAGCCGCGCTGAATCAGTTCGGACAAGCGCCAGGTTCCTGCGGCATCGGCCATCAGGATTAAACCACCCAGCAGGAACAACCCGCCGAGCACCGTCACGAGCATGGCTTGTAAAGCCGCCTTTCGGGCGTCTTCACTTTCATGATTAAAGCCAATCAGCAGATAGGATGTGAAGCTAGTGAGCTCCCAGAAGATAAAAATAAGCAATAGATTATCAGCAAAAACGACGCCCAGCATTGATGCCATAAAGGCGGTGATATACATCAAAAAACGGCCCTGCTGCGGATGCCCTTTAAAGTAGCCCTGCGTATACAAAAGGATCAGCATACCGATCCCGCTGATGAGCAAAGCAAATAAAAGTGATAGCCCATCGAGTCGAAAAGCGAGCTCCAGACCAATTTTTTCAACCCAAATGCAGGTTTGCTCCACCGGATGCCCATGCATGATTTCCGGAATTTGTTTTACCAGCCAAACAAACATGGCCAACGGAGCAGAAAGCAATAGTACGCCCGTATACTTGGGACAAAGTCGGTGGAGTAAGGGAGCGAGAAAGGCCGCAACAAAACAGATGACAAGGAGCGTAAGCACGGTTAGAAACGCTCTCCAAATCCCAGAACTAAACTAGTGTTATTCATTGATAATGAGTGTGTAATAAAAAGATGCCCTCCCGAACCGTTCCCTATATGGCTCCCTTTATCATCTGCTTTTTAGACCCGATCCGAGTTTAGAACGCCGTACCGCTGCCGGTCAGCAAAATGGAACCAGATTGGTACCCAGCGCGCAAGAAGGAAGAGAACAATTGTGAAATCCATGCATTTCCAATCTTTACTTTGAAACCAAAACAGGAACTCTACCCCTGTAAATATTGGTTATTTCGAACATTTTCCTATTGCTAAGATCGGCCCGATCACCTACAAATCTACAATCGCTGAGCCGATACGGAGTCGGACAGCTGTTGTTGGAATAAACGCAGGATATCCACAGGAGATTATACAATGGGAAAACCTATGACCAAATCGCAGATCATCGCAGCAGTAGCAGAAAAAGCTGACATCTCTAAAGTTCAGGCTAAAGACGCCCTCGAAGGCCTCGCTGAACTCGCTTATGAAGGCGCAGCAGACGGATTCACTATTCCTGGTCTTGGTAAGCTCGTTAAGGTTGACCGCGCAGCACGCATGGGTCGGAATCCAGCGACTGGCGAAACTATCCAGATTGCAGCTAAGACAGTACTGAAGTTCCGTATCGCGAAAGCAGCTAAAGACGCTGTACTCTAATTTGTGGATTGGAAATGCCGTCCCGGTTAACGGGACGGTTCTTTTTTACCTATGAAACAGCCCGCTAAAATACTTTTATTCATCGCCTCCGCAACAACAACTCTGATGCTTGTCGGTTGCGCGACTACGGACGATGAGTATAACGACGACCAGGAATATTCTAACATGCCCTGGAATACGCCCCAGCAATGGGAAGGCTCCCGTTCTGTCCCCGGTCTCGGTGGCGGCGGTGGTGGCGGCGGAGGCTACTAAGCACCCTCTTTTTCAGCGGGCTTTTTTGTCTTCCCGAATCGTTACGCAATGAGTCAGGACAATCAAAAAGTAATAGATGGCAAGGGCGTTTGGAGTCCTTACCTATTGGCTGCTGTTGCAGTCCTGCTATCCATTCTTCCCGCCTTGGTTCTCTTTGCCATTAACTATGGCAGATATGGATTTCCTAAAAAAAGATTCCAGTGGTTTTGCATCATCGTCCTGATTGCTCCGATTATCATAGCGTTGGATTATATCTCACCCGAATGGACTATCGTTCGCATGTTCGCGCTAAACGTTGCCGGCATTTGGCTTATGTATTCGCAACAAATCGGGTTGTATCAAGACTGGAAACTGCAGAAACGGCCCCAAGGTTCCGGATGGCAAGCCAGCTTCATTGTACTCGCCACCCTAATACTGTTTTTCTGCATCTACCTCATCCCTATACCGCAACAGGACTATCTAGCATACGATCTGCTGGAAAGCGGGAGGTATGAAGAAGCAGAACAAACTCTCTTACAATCCAAAGAAGACTACCCCGCAGACACCGATATTCGTTTTAACCTGACATATCTCTACGAGGAAACAGATCGGCTGGATCAGGCAAAGGCGGAGCTGATCGAGTTGCTTAAAATCGACCCCCAAAATAGTGAAGCACAGGAATTTATGGAAGCACTCAAGCTTGGATCAGCAGATTAAAACCCGCTTTTCAGCGGGCCTCAGCTTGCTAATAAACCTCATGCCATTGTGTAGAACGTGCCTCTGAGGCACGAAGGGCGCGTAATTCTTCGGAAAGCAGAGCTTTTTTTGTACCCAGACCAATCGGCCTAAAACTCAACGACCGGTGCATTTGCTGCCTGCGGAGCAGACTCAAATGGAGTTTTCTTTTCGTAGCCCTTCATGCCAGCAACGAATGATCCGGGATATTTACGGATTTTCTTATTATAAGCGGCAACTGCCTCGTTATAGCGACGGCGTTCAACCGAAATCCGATTTTCCGTTCCTGACAGCTCTTCCTGCAGGGCAAGAAAGTTTTGGTTGGATTTAATATCGGGATACTTTTCAACCACCACCATCAATCGGCCCAATGCACCCTCAAGCATTCCTGCGCTTTTGACGCTCTGACCGGTATTGCCGGCGGCCTTGGCCGCGCCCCACTGACTGCGCAGACGAGTAACCTCCGTGAGCAGTTCTTTTTCGTGATCAGCAAATCCTTTAACGGTATTGACCAAGTTGGGAATCAGGTCAAAGCGACGTTGCAGCACCGTCTCAACATTTGCCCAGGCTGTATTCGTATTTTCATCCATATCAATGATGCTGTTGTTCATGTTGATGAACATCATGAATCCAATGATAACTACGGCTAGTAACGACCCAATAGAAATTAGTACAACTTTCATAATTTATTCTCCTTTATGAATATAGGCATCAACGGCATCGATGACACACTCAATAGTTTTTAGATAAGTATTAAATAATTCACTCACAGCAACGTCCTTTGGCTTAAGGGATCCTCCCTTCAGTTGCTGCACCTTAGTGAATACAGCTACATCAAAATCCAGATGACCGGCCAGCGCCGATAAGGCCTCAAACTTTGGCAGCGGTACTGAATCCTCGAATAAGCGAAGCGATGCGCGGAACAAGACCAGAAAGGTTGATAATGAACTCACCATCAGCCCAGCTACCGCTTTCGGCTTCCCGCCGGTCAGCAGATAGCTCTGGCGTAGTTTAATCAGTTTCCCACGCAGTTCGTGCTCAATTTCCAGACGCAGGTTTTTGGTGTCGATTTCCAATCTCTGGACCAGATCTTCACCATACAGAATTTTATGGCATTCCCGAATATCCAACAGCTCGATTGGAAAAACGTCGGTGGCCTGCGCCAGTCGATCTTCGGTAAAAAGCAGGGGTGCCGGATTTCCGGCCTGCGACCACTTCGCCGCAGATTTAGAAAGCGCATCCAACGTCGCGATGCCCAGATCATTCGTCACAACCAATATATTATAGTCGGACCGCTTGCCGGCATGATCGCCCGCCGTCGCCGATCCATACAATACGATCGACTTCAGCCCGGTCGGGCATGCTTGTTTAAGTTCTTCTACCAGTTTTTCAGGTTTCATAGTTTTTCCTCATATAGAGCCAATTTAAAAAATTCCAGCTTCAGGTTTCCTAGATCACCAACCACCACTAGATCCGCCTCCGCCGGACATACCGCCGCCAAAGCCTCCGCCCCCACCGCCGAAACCGCCGCCGGAGCTATGGCCGCCGCCCCGACCGCCCGTCAGCAGCAACATCGCCAGATGCGGGTGCCTTATGGCAAAAATCACGAATCCAATCCCGAAAATAAGCAGAACCAAAGGATGCACTTCCTTTTCCGCTCTCTGACCTGAACGTTGATTATAGCGGTACTGCGTGGCGGAACCGGTCAGTTGAACATCATATTCTTTGGCGACTTCCTGCGACAGCATGGCAACACCCGCAACAATTCCGCCACCGGGATTCCCCGCCTTAAAATACGGCCTAATTACATCGCGCCGGATGCGGCCGGCCTTGGCATCGGGAATCGCGCCTTCAAGTCCATAGCCCACTTCAATACGCATTTGCCGATCCTGCATGGCGGCAACAAATAGCAGGCCATTATCCTTACCCTTCTGCCCAATGCCCCACTTTCCAACTAAGCGATTCGTGAAATCATCAATCTGCCCGCCTTCCAAGGACTGGATCGTAACCACGGCAATCTCGGCACCGGTTTTCTGCTCCAATTCATCAATCATGGACTCCAGCTTATTTTCATCCGCCGAGGAAATAACATTTGCAACATCATAAACTGCGGCACCGGGACGCGGCTTCAGGGTATTGAGCAAACGATCAGAAGCGTCAGCCGAGTGCACCAAGGCTATGATTCCAAAAATTGAAAGTATGGTTTTTATTCTAAACATCCGCGGACACTACTCTTTGTTGTTCAGGTTTCAAGCTTCCTGCCATTACCAACCACCACCGAATCCACCGCCGCCAAAACTTTCTCCTCCGGAAAATCCACCGCGCCCCCCTCCCCGAACCACTTCCATAGCTTCCATCCCAATACCAACGCCCCCCGGTCTGACTGAACGCCGTACTTAGTTCCAAGATAGAGAAAAGAACCAATGAACCCGACAGGGAATAGAAAAAACAAAATCATTACCCAATCTGAACCGGATGTTTTCGCCGGGCCTTTTTTAACCGGCAGATTTATCGCCCTACCCTGTGCAGCGTCCGACAGCGCCTCCACTCCGGCCAGAATCCCAAACCATAGCCCACTTCAATACGCATTTTCCGATCCTGCATGGCGGCAACAAATAGTAGGCCAGCACCAGGATATAAGCTAAGATTTGTCTTCGCATGCCAATAGATTAGCTCGCGGCATTTCGATTGCCATTACAAACAATCCGGTAATTTATAGACTTCCGTTTTCAATATCCGGAATTGTGCTTCCTATTGCTCCCAATGTTTGGAAGATTATCCGCTTCATTTCAACAAGGAAAATAGATCGTGGCTAAATTCATTATTAACGGCGGAAAACCTATCAGCGGAACGTTTCATCCGCGCGGAAATAAAAATACGGTGCTCCCCATGTTGGCCAGCTGCGTGCTGACCGATCAGCCCGTCGTGCTCCACAATGTCCCGCTGATTAATGACGTTAAGGTCATGCTGCAGCTGCTCGAGAGCCTCGGCGTTGAGGTAAACCTCGCCGACCACACCGTCACCCTCTGCGCCAAAGGCCTAAAAACCACCGAACTCGATAAGGATCTCTGCTCAAAAGTGCGGACCTCCATTCTACTGGCCGGCCCCATGACCGCCCGGCATGGCGGGGCAACCATCTATCCACCAGGCGGCGATGTCATTGGACGCCGCCGTCTCGACACCCACTTCTATGGATTGCGATCCCTTGGCGCAGAAATTACCACCACCGATGCGTACCGGTTAAAAGCAGGACGGTTAAACGCCTGGAAAATGGTTTTCGACGAAGCCAGTGTAACCGCAACGGAAAACGTGCTGATGGCCGCCACGCTGGCAAAAGGCACGTCCACCATCTACAACGCCGCCTGCGAACCGCATGTACAGGATCTTGCTCACCTGCTGAATCAAATGGGTGCCGACATTTCCGGCATCGGCACCAATATGCTCACCATCAACGGCGTCGAAAACCTACATGGCACAGAATACACCGTGCAGCCGGACTATATTGAAGTGGGTAGCTACATTACCGCCTCCGTCGTGACCGGCGGCGAGCTGACCATCCCGGATGCAGGCGACCCACAAACCCTGCAAGTGATGCAGCGGGCTTTTTCAAAATTGGGTGTGGATTGGACCCGCGACGGACGGACGCTAATGATACCGCAGCAGCCGGTACGCAGTATTCGACCGGACGAAGGCAATGCCACTCCAAAACTGGAAGACGGCATCTGGCCCGCATTCCCTTCCGACTTAATGAGTGTCTGTATTGTTCTGGCCACCCAGACTCAGGGCACCGCGTTATTCTTTGAAAAAATGTTCGAAAGCCGGATGTATTTCGTAGATCACCTAATGGCGATGGGCGCCAATATCATTCAATGCGATCCGCATCGGGTTGTTGTAATCGGCCCGACCCAGCTGCGCAGTAGCGCGCTCACCAGCCCCGATATTCGCGCCGGTATGGCCATGCTGATTGCTGCGTGCTGTGCCGACGGCGAAAGCATTATTAACAATGCCCAGGTCATCGACCGCGGCTACGAAGCCATCGAAGACCGCCTAACCGCACTCGGCGCCGACATCACCCGCGTTTAAATTTGTAGGGCTGAAATGGTTGAGGAACGATACCCTTCAGCCCTACAATTTCCGTATTACCGAGCGCTTTAATCCCACATACGTACAGGGTAGAGAACGGTTAACCGACCAATGGGAAGAAACCGCGTCTTCAACACATCGCCTCCATAAATATCTCCGAATGAATAGGCAATCTCTTGATAAAACCTTTAACTTGAGTGCTTTTGTCTTTCTATTGCTTCCAATGTCTGGAAAATTCGTTTGATTGTTTAATTAAAAAGAGAACAGCTCGATACACGGGCGGAAAGAGAGAGAAAAACATGGGATTTCCAAAGACATTTTATCGCTGGCGGCCACACCCGTGGCATGGACTTGAAGCGCTTGATGGTGATTTAGGCACAGTAAACGCCTATATCGAAATGACACCATTTGACGCCGTAAAATATGAAGTCGATAAAACAACCGGCTATCTCCGTGTAGACCGACCTCAGCTGACGTCATCGATGACCCCGACACTTTATGGATTCATCCCGCAAACCTACTGCGCATCTCGCGTTCAGGAGCTTTCTCCCAAATCAAAATGCGGTGATGACGATCCGCTCGATATCTGCGTAATCACCGAACGCCCGATTAACCGTGGCGAAGTGATTCTGCGGGCCCGCGTCATTGGCGGATTACAAATGATTGATAACGGCGAGGCTGACGACAAGATTGTGGCCGTGCTGGATAACGATGCGTTCTGGGAAGATGCCAACGACATTAACGACATTTCCCCCGCTCTACTGGAACGCCTGCGCCATTATTTCGAAACCTACAAATTGGTTCCCGGCCAGCCTTCCGATGTCACCATCGAAAAAATCTACGGCCGTGACCACGCGCTTAAAGTGATCGAAGCCTCCATGGAAGATTACATCGAAGAATACGGTTAAACTTCAGATTTATTAGATCTGTGTTACTCAAACGGTCTCTGAAATTCAGAGGCCGTTTTACATTTCAGGAACACACCTTTCGATTCTAAGCTATTCTGCACCGGATTTTATTTTCTCTTGAGCCAAGGGAGACCGCGAGGCCCCCTCTTTTCAGAAGCTAAAGTTTACGCCTCTTTGAGTCGATATCCTACGCTGCGAACGATCTCGATATATTTCCCGCCGCGAAAAAACGCGGACCGGTTCACTGGCGAATAAAAGAAGCACATCGAAATCTGCACGGGTAAGCAGTACCGGTTTATCCTGAACGCGAATGGAACCGTATGAAGGATCAATCCTGATCCCATGGATCTCAAGCGGTTCCGTCGGAGTTGGTTCCCTTCAACGCAGAACATTGGAGGCTTTCCGTGTTTGGAAAACATTAGGAAATGTTATTGAAGCTGTGTGGAAGATACGAGCGCTGTGTTAGCGGGAATGTTTGAATCCGCACAACGCCAGCCCAACTAGGGCCATCAATGCGCCATTCCGCGCAACACTTAGCCAGTCCATCGGTCGCGCTGCCGGTGAATTGCTAAAGCAGCCGCAGCTGAAAGCCGTTCCGCGGATCAGGTTGATTCCAATGGCTCCAGTGAAAATAACCAGTAGCACCAATGCAATCCAAAGCGCAGCGACGCGGAACCTGGGAAAGAATAGCAGACAAAGACCGCACACCACTTCCAACCATAGGAAATAGAGCGCAGAACTATTCACCAGCATATCCGGCAGCAAGTGAAAACGGTAGACCGACAGCGCAAAGTCGGCTGGATATAAAATTTTGTGGTAACCTGAAAGTAGCGTTACCGCGATGATAAATGAGGCAATCCAATAGGCCAACCGATAGGTTTTCTGGTCGCGTGTCATGGATCTATCCCTTGGGCTGGAGGGACAGTGTCCTCACTGTCCGCGGGCGACGAGGACGTCGCCCCTCCATATTTTTTCCACAGATCAAACCCATCGATGTAGAGAACTAGAGTACTCGCCCCCATCGTCTGCAACTCAGTTGCAAGCAGGAGTGAATCATCGCAGTCACGATTTCGGCAATAGATCACCAGGTCCCTGCCCGAATCAATTAAACTGCCAATCACAGGAAACTGTTCTTCCAGGGATTGGATTGGAATGGAGAGTGCGCCAGGAATATGACCTTTGGCATATTCCGCTTCCGGACGAGCATCAATAAATACGGTATCCGCTGCCTGGAATTTATCGAGCGCCACCGCTAGCGAAATAACATTAATCTTTTGCGCTTTGGCCTTTGCCTCAACTTGATTCGACCAATCCTGTACCCACGGAATTTTTCGGGGATGAACACTGTTCGCCAAAAAAGAAATCACCCCGCTGAACAACAGGATGATTCCAATCTGTTTGAGGGTGGTTTTCATAAGAAAGAAATGCGGCTCACACCGCATCCTATCAAGTTATTCTGCTTTAGGTTCTTCCGGTGTGTCGTCTTCCGGTGCAGCTTCCGCAACAGGTGCTTCACCTTCAACTATATCTACTGCTAGGGCTTCGCCTTCGGCACCTTCTACGACCTCAACTTCCGGCGCGTCCTCTTCCGGATCCAAGACAGCAGCGGAGACCAACTTGTCGCCCTTCTTGAGGTTGAACAGTCGAACACCCTGGGTGTTACGACCGATAACCCGAAGATCGCTCGCGCCGATGCAGATCATCTGTCCGCCTTCAGAGATGAGCATCAAACGATGGTCTTCGGTGACGGCATGCGCACTCACCACTTTACCGTTCCGGTCGGTGGTCTTAATACTGATGATTCCCTTACCGCCGCGACTCTGCGTGCGGTATTCATCAAAATCGGTACGCTTACCATACCCGTTTTCGGTGATGGCCATCATAGTCGATTCGGTATCAACGATTTCAATGGTAACCACTTCGTCGTCGCCTTCCAGCCTAACCCCTTTCACACCACGGGAAACACGGCCGAGCGGACGGGCATCGGTTTCCTTGAAGCGAATCGCTTTACCGTTCTTCATGCTGAGAATGATTTCGTTTTCGCCGGTAGTCAGCTTAACGCCGATAAGCTGGTCATCTTCATCAATATTGATGGCTTTCACACCGGCAACACGAACGTTTTTGTAGGCAGCCAATACCGTCTTTTTCACGATACCATTCTTGGTGGCCATGATCAGATTATGATCGTGATCATCCAATTCACGAACGCACATAATGGCGGCGAGCTTTTCGTCCTGCCCCATCTGCAATACGTTGGCCAATGAGCGACCCCGACTCTGACGGGAACCTTCCGGCACATAGTAGGCCTTGAGCCAATACATGCGGCCCGCTTCGGTGAAGCACAGCAAATAGTCATGGGTCGACGCCGAGAAGATATGTTCAACAAAGTCCTCATCTTTCGTGCTCATTCCCACGACGCCCTTACCACCACGACGCTGCTGGCGATAGGTATCGGTCGGAACACGCTTGATATAGCCGGTGTTGGAAAGCGTAATCACACAAGGTTCATCGGCAATCAGGTCTTCAATATCGATCTCGCCTTCGTCGATACGCAGGTCGGTGCGGCGGTGCTCGCCATACTTCGCGCGGATCTGTTCGAGGTCTTCTTTGATAACGGCATAGATTTTTTCCGAATGCGCCAACAGGTCTTCCAGGTAATCCATCAGCTTTTTGAGCTCGGCATACTCGGCCTCAACCTTATCGCGTTCCAGCCCGGTGAGCTGATAGAGGCGCATTTCGAGAATCGCTTTCGCCTGAATTTCGCTAAATTTGAATTTTTCGATCAACCGCTCTTGCGCTTCATCGCGATTTTTTGAATCGCGGATAATGCGAACGACTTCATCCATGTTGTCCATGGCGATCAGGAAGCCTTCGAGAATGTGCGCGCGTGCCCTGGCCTTGGCCAGATCGAACTCGGTGCGACGGGTGATTACTTCGAAACGGTGAGCGATGAAGCAATTTAGCACTTCCTTCAGATTCATTACGCGCGGCTTACCTTTATCGATCGCCAGCATGATGGAGCCGAAGGTCGATTCGAGCTGCGTGTGCTTATAGATGTTGTTGAGCAACACGTTCGGCACGGCGTTGCGCTTGAGCTCGATAACGAGGCGAATGCCTTCTTTACCGGACTCGTCGCGGATGTCGGAAATCCCTTCGAGCTTCTTATCGCGTACCAGGTGAACCATCTTCTGGATCAACAGGGTTTTATTCAGCGCGTACGGAATCTCGGTGATGATGATGCGCGCTTTGCCGTTATCATCTTCTTCGATGTCGGCTTTGCCGCGCATTTTAATCTTACCACGGCCCGTGGTGTAGAAATCGCGAACGGCCTTCAAACCGTAAACGGATCCACCAGTCGGGAAGTCAGGTCCTTTGACCAACTCGCAGAGCTCATCGATCGTCGCTTCGGGATTATCGATCAGTAGAATAGTGCCATCGATCACTTCGCCGAGGTTATGCGGCGGAATGTTCGTGGCCATCCCCACGGCAATACCGGTTGACCCGTTTACCAATAAGTTAGGAACACGGGCCGGCAATACAGATGGCTCCATGAGCGATTCATCAAAGTTCGGACGCATATCGACGGTGTCCTTGTCGATATCGGCCAGCATTTCTTCAGCCAGCGGGCGCAGACGACACTCGGTATAACGATAGGCAGCCGCGCGGTCACCGTCGATGGAACCAAAGTTACCCTGCCCGTCGATGAGCATGCCGCGCATCGCGAAGTCCTGAGCCATACGCACCATGGTGTCGTATACCGCGGTGTCACCGTGCGGATGGTAGTTACCGATTACTTCACCGACCACTTTCGCGCACTTTACATACGCTTTGTTGTGCGTCCAGCCACGTTCTTTCATGGCGTAAAGAATACGGCGGTTACCCGGCTTCATGCCGTCGCGCACGTCCGGCAAGGCGCGACCAACAATCACCGACATCGAGTAGTCGATGTAGGCACGTTGCATCTCATCTTCAATATTAATCAGGTCGATACGTTCGTTCGTGTTTTCCATAATATCCCTTTAAAAAAATGGGAAACCACAAAATACTCAAGAATCACAAAATGAACTTCTTGATTTCAAACTTCCGGCTACCGAAATTAATCAGCAAACCATGGCGGTATTTTGTAGCCCTTAAATAACCCATGATTTGGCACTCATGAGCTTGGGTTAAGCATTCGCATGCTTTCAGTTCTAAAATTAATTCATCCTTAACAATTAGGTCTGCAATGTATTCCCCGACAAGTGTTCCATCCTCATCCTGAACACTTATCGAAACCTGTTGCTTCAACTCAAAACCGGCCTTAGTCAACCGGTTTACTAATGCATTTTCATAAACCTTCTCAAAATGTCCTGGACCAAAGAAGCGATGAGTCGCGAAAGCGGTCTCCCGAATCTGATCTACAAGTTTGAACATTTCCTGTTCTGTCATTATTTTGTGTTTTTTGCGTATTCTGTGGTTAAATCAGATATCGAGGTTGGTGACGTTCAGAGCATTTTCCTGAATGAATTCGCGGCGAGGCTCAACCTCGTCGCCCATCAGAATGGTGAACATATCGTCCGCCTTGACGGCGTCTTCGAGCACCACTTTAGTCAGTCGGCGAAACTCTGGATCGAGCGTGGTTTCCCACAGCTGCTGCGGGTTCATTTCACCCAAACCCTTATAGCGCTGAATGGTCATGCCCTTGCGGCCCGCAACACGAATCTCCTGAGCAACCTCCATTAACGAGTTAACCGGGGTTTTGGATCCCTTGTCGTCGAGATTGAACTGAACGTCCTCCAAACCGAGGAGCTGTTCGAAGGCAAATCCACCCTCTTCAAGCTTTTCAACGATTTCCTTCAGCTTGCGGGAGAAGAAGAGTTCTTTATAGCGAACGGCTGGAGCAGGCGCTTCTTCCTCCACCGGAGCTTCTTCGGCGGGCTCTTCTCTCTCAGCCAATTCAGTTTCTTCACCGGCATCAGGCTCATCAGCGGTTTCTTCTACCACATCAACGGCCTCTTCCACTTCCGGAACGGCTGCAGCAATGGCAGCTTCGACTTCTTCGAAGATTTCTTTCAAGTCGAGATCATCCTGAGCAAAGCGAATATCCAAATCGTCACCGAGCTTGTTCATATACGCGCAGTAAAGCGGGAACGTTCCGGTTTCCGGATCGCGCTGGGCGAGATAGTCCTTGAGCGAAATACCGCGACGGCGAAGTTGATCGGCAATACCTTCAATTTCAACCACACTTTCAAGTAACCCACGTAGCCCTTTGGTATCGAGTAATTCTTCGCCATCCAATTTCTCAAGGCGCATCCCGTCAGCTCCGAGATCGAGCAGGATCTGCGTCAGGTGCGCATCAGACTCCACATACTCTTCGCGCTTACGCCGCGTCACCTTATAGAGCGGTGGCTGGGCAATGTAGACATAGCCATGCTCAATGAGCTGCGACATCTGGCGATAGAAGAACGTCAGCAGCAACGTACGAATGTGCGCTCCGTCGACATCGGCGTCGGTCATAATAATGATTTTGTGATAGCGGGCTTTTTCGATATCAAAATCGTCCTCGCCAATACCGGTACCGATCGCGGTGATCATGGTACGGATCTCGTCGTTGGCCAGCACCTTATCGAGGCGGGCCTTCTGTACGTTGATCACTTTACCTTTAACCGGAAGAATGGCCTGATACTCGCGCTCACGCCCTTGCTTTGCCGAACCTCCGGCAGAGTCCCCTTCCACAATGAATAATTCGGTCCGGGCGGGATCGCGGCTGGAACAGTCGGCGAGCTTGCCGGGCAATCCACCACTTTCGAGAGCACCTTTTTTCCGAGCTAGATCACGCGCCTTACGAGCGGCGTTGCGGGCCTGTGCGGCCACCACCGCTTTATCGATGATGGTGCGGGCAATTTTTGGATTTTCTTCAAAAACTATTCCCAGCTCTTCGTTGACGATCTGCTGGACAATGCCTTCGATTTCACCGTTTCCGAGCTTGGTTTTGGTCTGCCCTTCAAACTGGGGATCGGGAATCTTGACGCTGAGAACACAGGTGATGCCTTCGCGAATATCGTCGCCACCCATCGCCTGCTTGTCGTCTTTGATCAGCTTGTTGCTCTTGGCGTAGGCGTTGACCGTACGAGTGAGTGCGGAACGGAAGCCGGAAAGATGCGTGCCGCCTTCGATCGTGTTGATGTTATTGGCAAAGGTAAAGATGGTTTCGTTGTAGGCCTCGGTATACTGCATGGCGATTTCAACAACGACGTCGTCTTTTTCACGTTCGAAGTAAATTACATCCGCGTGCATCGGCGACTTATTACGGTTCAGATGCTGAACGAACTCATTGATGCCGCCGTCATATTTAAATACTTCGTCGCGACCGGTGGATTCTTCCTTCAGGGTAATTTTTGCACCCCGGTTCAGGAAGGCCAACTCGCGGAGCCGGGAGGAAAGAATATCCCATTGGAAACCACTTTCGTGCGTAAAGATGGTGTGGTCGGGCATGAAGGTGACCTTCGTGCCGGTTTCGGTCGTTTTACCGATCACGATTAGTTCAGAAACCTCCACCCCACATTCAAAGCGCTGGTGATAGATCTGGCCGTCGCGCTTAACTTCCACTTCGAGCCACTCGGAGAGGGCGTTCACACAAGATACACCCACGCCGTGTAGGCCGCCGGATACTTTATATGTGTCGGAGTCGAATTTACCTCCGGCATGAAGGACGGTCAGAACAACCGTTACGGCCGGTTTCTTTTCGGTCGGATGCATATCGACCGGAATACCGCGACCGTCGTCGACTACGCTCAGGGAGCCGTCTTCATTAATGCAAACTTCAACATTGGAGCAGTAACCTGCAAGTGCTTCGTCAATCGAGTTATCGACCACTTCGTAGACCAAGTGATGATAGCCGCGCGAGCCCGTATCGCCGATATACATGGCAGGGCGTTTTCGGACGGCATCCATACCCTCAAGCACGGAAATATGGTCGGCACTGTAGCCAGCGGCGTCGGGATTATCCGCGGCGCGATTTTTTGTTGCTTCTTCAGCATTCACATCGTTTTCTTCTTCAGACATAGGTGCCCTTTTCCTTTCGGTGGAATTAATCGGGAAAATATATCAGAACCGCTCAATGCAGAGCAATAGAAGAAGGAGTCTAAATAGTACTTAATTTAGATAAAAACTACGAAAAACGGCCAAAACTGCCCCAATACGGGCAAACCACCCTGAAATGGAGACTTCTACAAAAATGAGGCCTTTTTAAATAGCGGGGATTTTAGACAGGGAAATCGATCAAATGGGGCGGATCGCACCATTGCGGTATTGTTTCATTTTTTCAATGTAGCGATCAGCATACCGCTTAATACTATGAAAGTCTTTATCGGACAATTTCCGAATCACTCGTGCCGGTGTACCCACAGCAAGCGATCCAGCCGGTATTTTACGGTTAATAGCCACCAATGATCCGGCTCCAATGATGCAATTATCACCGATTTCACAGCCATCGAGCAAAATGGCGCCCATCCCGATCAGGCAGTTATTGCCCACTTTACAGCCATGAAGGGTAACGTTATGACCGACGGTGACGTCATTTCCGAGAACAACGGGCTGCCCATCGCTGGTATGAGCGACCGAATTATCCTGAATATTGCTCCGTTCACCCACAATGATCGGCTCAATATCCCCGCGCAAAACGGCGCAAAACCAAATGCTGGATTGATTTCGCAACGTTACGTCGCCGATCACGGTAGCGTTATCGGCGACGTAGTACTCCTCCGGTAAAGAAGGTTCCCGGTCATTAAATGTATAAATCATGTACGCAGTGTATCGAAAAGTTTACTGAAAGAAATCCATTCTCTCAGCGCTTATCGATCAGCCCGAGTTCCAATGTGGTTTTACTGAGCCCAATCTGCTCGTGCTCTTCCATAACCAGTAGGTTTTCGAACACCTCACGAACCTTGACGGTATGCGCCTGATCCGCAATCTCTCGATAAAATTTAATCAGACAGGCATCAAAATGCATAGCGGCGGCTACCACATCTTCAACTTTCATATCATCCTTTATCTCAAAGTTGCTGATTCCGCTAAGCTTTGAGGCGTCGGATCCGTATTGAAAATAAGAATCCAATACATTCTTATCGACCTCCTTCGCAAACTCCTTGAGGCAATTTTCCAGATATTGCTCGTGGCGGCTTAGGTAGTCCAGCAGAGCGCGCGTTCGTTCCTTCTCGGTCGAATCTTTGAGATCCTCATAGAATTCGCTGAGCTTATGGTGGAACTTCCGAGCCTGATTCAACACATCTTTAGTTTGATCAAACGGCATAATCTAATCTCCTTTCGTTACTAACGTAAGCTTAACCCTTGAAAAGAAGCTGTCAAATGCCGATCCGTCTAAATAGGAAGGCCTTATTTAACGGGTAAGGCGGGCAATCAACTCGGCATACTGCGGATATTCGGCCTGCAATTTAGCGAGGGAAGGCATCTCGAATTCGGCAAAGCCAAAACCCGGAACCACGGTGCAGCCGACGAGTGCGTAGCCCGTTTCGACCGTTGCACCGAACAGATTCTCGGCTTTTACCGTATATTGAAAATCTCCCTCGCCCAGCATGACGGGGTTATAATCTCCGGAAGGAGTGATTTCATGAATGGTAATGGACGACCCGGAATAAAAGTGCCACTGCTCGTCCGACTTCAGCCGATGCAGGGCGGAAAAATCCGGCGCTTCGAGCAGATAATAGATCGAAGTCATTGCCGATCGCGACGCGCCAAACTCCAGCTCCGATTCATAAACCCGCCGAAACCAGCCGCCTTCCGGATGAGGCTCCAACTTTAGCTCTTCGATCCACTGGGCCGCCGCTTTCAAAACTGCCCCGTATTCAGTAAAATCAGCGTACAGGCCGCTTCGGTCGCAATACCGGCTTTGTTCAAGGATTGGTTCAATGCAGGATTTTCAGTGCCGGGATTAAAAATGACCCGGCCCGGATTCAATTTTATAATTTGCTCAGCCATTGAATCGGAAATTCTGGGCGAGACATACATCGTCAACGTATGGACCGGTTCCAATACCGCACTCAGCGATTGCTGCACCTCCAGTCCTTCAATATCCGCAATAGCCGGATGCACCGGAATGACCTGGTGTCCGTGCTCCCCCAGCAAGCGAATGGCTTTATTCGAATAGCGCTCCGGCTTCGGGCTTGCTCCCAGGACCACTACGGTCTCAGATTCCATCTATTTCAGCTCCAATTTTAGATGCATGAACTCATTGGTTTGAGAGCTCAGCGTGTAGGCCGAGCGAACCGTTAAATTTGTAGCGCTGTCTTCGACAATCACGGTGCTCGCTGAGCTCCAGTCATTAGACGCCAGATTGGTTGCCCGCTCTACGCTATAGTCGATATCCGACTTAATACCGTCGCGCTCATAGGAGGTCTGGAAGTAGGCGCCATTCGCCTCGGCAATTGCATCGGGCGGATTTGAACCGGCATCACTGGCAGACGTTCCGCGGGCATATTCTTCGAGATTTAAAGAGCCATCAAAATCGGCATCGTCCAGGGGATCACGATTGAAACCAAGTGCCGCTCCATTTTCCAACTGCCACGCAGCAAAGCCTCCGCCACTTGCACTGGCCGCATCCGACTGCCAAATTGAACCGTTGTCACCAACCGTAATAAAGGTGTCGTTAAAAGCTATCACAGCGTTTTGGTTATCTTTCGCCACGGTTGAGACCTCCGACCAGTTTACACCGTCGGAAGAAATCAGGTTGATATCCGTATTCCGATCAGGAGCGACAAAGACTCCCGTCGCCAGATAAATTCCATTTCCATAGGCGAAGCCATCCATTTCGTAGTCATCATCTGCCCCAACCAGGAATGTCTCCCCCTGATCTGTTGAGTGCTGTATGCCGGAGCGGTATCCACCGCCGGCCAGGAAGCGATCATTCACATATTCCACATCAAACATCCATTGGCCTCCTGAATTCCCAGATCCGGATGAATAGTCCGACCAAGAAAGGCCGTTGGTGGACGTCAGAATAACATGCGCGGTCGAATCGCCCTGATCCCCGACAACGACAAACGTTCCATCTCCATAACTAACCCCTTTAAGATCCGTAGATGTTCCAGAAGCATTGGTACTCCAGCTGGTTCCATCGGTAGAGCGAACAATGGTGCCGTTTTTACCGACTGCTACATAGACGCCTGCACCATAGGCAATGTCATTAAGGTACTCTCCATCGATAAACCGTCTTGTCCATGATGACCCGTCACTAGATGTGAATATTGCACCTTTCCAGCCAGAATCCGTGTCTCGCCCGGCAGCAATAAACTGAGAGCCATCATAAACTACGCCCTCTAGATAAATGTTATATTTCAAAACTGTATTCCAGTTAATTCCATCATCGGAATAATACGTTTGCCACGTATCACCAACCACAACCAAGCGACCATTTCCGACTGTGATATCCCTTAAGTGTTCCGTTGTGCCGGACGTGCGCTGTGTCCAGTTATCCAGTGCGCTTGCGAGGACTACTGTTTGAGAAACTTTGTTGGTTCCGCCTTTCATGTCGGATACGACGCAGCTGACCGTCACCGTGCTGCCGGAGAGCCAGGCGGTTGCCAGCGTTGGCGCGTTGGGTTTCACCAAACCATCTCCGGTATCCCAGAAGTAGGCCAGCGTGTCGCCATCGCTATCAGATGCCGTTACAGAGAACAACATACTTTCCTGAACCCCTCCACTGGTCGGACCGCTGATCGATGCGGTTGGTGCGGAGTTACCACCGAATGAACCTAAGTTTACGGTGATGTCCATCCATTCATTCGGCGTCTGCCCGCCGCGCAACGTGGGTGTGATGCGTACTTGCGCTGCGGCATCGGAATAGGTCTGCCCCAATGCCAAGCCGCCGTCCAGCTTTCCACCGGAAGAGCCGGGTGACATATCGAGCAGATTGGATTCGTTATCCCCTGACTGCTTCCAAAGTACGTAAGCTCCGCGGCTGAAATATTCATAGCCAATCTGCTCCTGCCGAAGCCCGACCCAATACTCGTCGCCTACCCCTTTTTCAATTTCCAACCCACGCAGAACGCCGGTGGTTTGATAATGGTCGGAACGATATACCCGATAGGTCCCTGAATTGGTAACCGCCAGCCAGTTTTCAGCTTCGAACCAGTTTAGCCGTTTTTTATGCATGGCATTAAAATGGCCGGAGGGCACAAGCCCGCTACCCATGATATCGGTAAAATCGCCGTATCCGTTTTCGTTGGAGGGAGCAGGATCGATAGGATTATTCCCGACAGGGTTCCATGAATCAGAATGTTTGGCCCCATAGTTGTGCCCAAGCTCATGGGTAATGGTTTTTGTGCTGGATGATTTCAACCACATTCTTCTGCCCCCTACGCTGGCGAGTCCGGCATAAGATGAGCCATCAATTGCGGGGTGGAATACGCAAATGGTTTCGTATGGGCTAAAATCGACTCCGGAAACAGCCCCTGTGGCCGTGTTGAAGAGCAAATTATAATTCGTGTAGGCGGCATTGCCCAGTGGCATCGTGTAGAGGGCCGTGTTAACCGCACAAACGACATGCGTATCTTCGTATGACATTTCCAAGATCTGCTGCGAAACGGTGGTGTTGATCGAATTGGATAGCGCCACGGGATCGGTCGGTTGCCCCAATCGGTCAGCAAAATCGACGAGGATTACATACATATCGTGCGCCGCTCCAGTCCATGCGGAAGATGCTGCGAAAGCCAGCTCCTCCAACACATCAAAGTTGATTTCTCCATCAACAAAAGTTTCCTCCATCGCCTCAACAAAAAGGGGTTGGGCGCCACTATTCGGTCCGGGCAGTTCTTCGAGCGCAGCTAGACGCGTATTGGCTGCATCATAGGCCGCCTGATCCTTGAAATAAAAAATCCTCCCTCCGGCAAGCGCCGCAATGGAGTCCCCGCCTGGATCGCTTATCGCTACGGGGAAAAACTGCAGGGCGGCGGCTTCATCGGCGGAACTCAGCGATTGGAAGATTTCTTCGCGCAATGCACCAACCCCATCGATGTGTATCCCCTGAACCGGAATTCCATTCTTCGTGGCCTGCGAGTTTCTTCGTCCATAAACAAAAGTTTCCAGCGTGCCTGTGCCCGGCAGTTTAGTTGAGATGGACGTATGGCTTTCGTCAGCACCACAAGCAATCAATACCTCAATAGAGGCAAGCGCGCTGAACGGCGTTTCAACATGCTCCTGAATTTCAGGAGGTAATTCGCTCCATTCGGAAAGAGAAAAGGCTTCGAGGATCGCTTGTTCTGGATTTGAACGCATTAGTGCCTGCATCCGCTCTCCGCGTGCTTTAGCAAGCCGAATACCCTCTTCCAGATTAATCGTCTGCACAATAGCAACCCACTCTGAGGAGGTCTCAATGATCGGCGCCTGATCCGCCGTAGCGGTGGATACGATCTCTTGCTCCTTCCGCAACACCGTAACTATCAAAAGCGACACCAATACAACCGCACTGCAAAAAAATATCTTCCTCCCGAATGTCCTCATAACAACGCTCTCCAGCTTTTTAGATAGGTCCAAATGCGCTACGCGCAGAATGAAGCTTTAACCAGAAGAAAGGAAAACAAACGAACCTTTGTTAAATAATACTCTTAATGGCCTTCACCACCCGAACCTCTTCTGGCGAAACCTCAGCCTGCCAGGCGTGCAGCTCCACGCCAGAAGCACCGGCCTCTTTTAACGCATCGGCATACGCCGGATCAACCTCGGCGGCCGCGCGGAAGGTGGTTCCGTCAGACCGCGGGATTACGAAAAGCATGGCGGCTCGGTGCCCGGCTTTGATGACATCGATCAACTCATTGAGGTGTTTTCGACCGCGCTCGGTGACCGCATCGGGGAACGCATAGGTTCCGTCATCCGCCAGCAGGGTGACATTTTTGACTTCGACATAGCAGAGCTCCTCGCCCTTTTTGAGCAACAGGTCAAAACGGCTGTTGCCGAACTTCTGCTCACGAATCACTTCGTCGTAGCCGGAAAGCTCTGGGATCCAGCCCTTGGAAACCGCTTCAAAGGCCATTTCATTGGCACGGCCCGTATTCACACAGATCCAGCAAGATCCGTTATGCACCAGTTCCCACGTGAATCGATATTTACGCTTGGGATTATTACTATCCGAGAGCGCCACCTTCCAGCCCGGTTCAGCGCACGTCGTCATTCTTCCAGTGTTTGGACAATGGGCGGTAATCACCGAGCCATCCTCCAGCTCAACATCGGCCAGAAAACGTTTATAGCGCTTAATCAACGTTCCGAAAATGACAGGCGGGAGGTTCATGGCAGGGTGTAATAACTGAGAGATTATGCTAGATCAAACCGAATTGGACTCGGGAACAAAAGCTTGTGTCCGGCCTTATTAGCCTTGAATGCAGGCCCTCGCTCTTTAGCGCCCTTCCCAACAGCCTTGATTTCATGATCAACAGTCAGCAACCCAGTAGCGAGCAGGTCGGAAAACTGATAAGCACGGGGAGATCGTGTGTATTCGACATGGGTAAACAAGAATTCCTCACGCCCATTCCGCATCCGGGTTTCGGCACTAACCCAAAATGTTTCCTTATGCTTTTCAACCAGCCTTTTCCGGAGAGACGGTAGCGCCCAAACCAAAACACTCTTGTCCAACTCGCCGTCCTTAAAACCATTCTCAAGCAAAAGATCGGGGCCATATTCAACGGCTAATTGCAATCCCTGCGGATTTCTTGATAAGGCATTGACTGTACAGTTGAGCCTCCGAAAGCCATTGCGGTCGTATCCGTACGCATCCAAAAACTCGCGCATGGACTTGAGTGAACTGAGGTTCCAATCGGGAACTTGCGCAAACAGGGAATGCCTAGTTCCACTCCTCGTTCGCTTCGTTTTCAACTCAATTCCCTTATAGTCGGGATCCTGTCTGCTATTCATCGGAATCCCCAACGCCGTTTCCAATGTTCTGCCGATTGCTGTAGAGCCGGAGCACTCGGCATGAATAAATCCACGCCGCGAAATATTTCTTAGTTTCGACAACAGCTCTTGCGCAGTTTCCCCGATTTTTCTCGAGGGTCGCAACTCTGAAAGTACCGAACTAAAAGTGTGGTCGGATACCGCCCTCGTCTGAAAATCGGAGTTCGAAAGGTTCAGCGCATGAAGCATATTTCCATGCGCAACAATCGCCAACATCTCGTCGGGATCAACGTAGGATTTCAAACCACGAAACCAAATTCGTGGGTCGCCCTTTTTCGTGTTTGGGCGGTAAAGGGATGCTTTGCTTCTATGCACTTCATCTTCGCCCACGATAACGGCATCAAGACAACGCTTGTAATCTTGTCCCTGCGCCTGCTCACTATAGTCGTGGACTTGCTTCTGAAAGAGATAGTCCCGTAACGGAGCAACCGCATCCATAATCGACTTGTGCAGCCCCGTTGCGGTAGGGAGCAGGAAGGAAAACTCAATGTCCTGTTCAGAAAGATATGTTACGTTTTCTTGCTCCAGAGCACCATGGTCTTTTCATCTACAGGCCCTTTAGGCAATGCGGGTATGAAAAACCGATTTTCGTAGACAATTCCCTCTCGGTTTGTTTTTGTACTCTCGATG
>JADGFE010000179.1 GCA_016744085.1 Kiritimatiellales bacterium
AACACTTCCCGGATTCGTAGAGGCGATTGCTGCGAATGGAAACAACGCATTTTCAATGCTGATGCGACGATGCTAAGCTCATATAGAAAGACCGTGATCTCAACCTGTGAGCCATAGAATTGGCGCTTTGCCTTCCGCTTCGGTGCGGTTACGCGAGCGAATCTGTACGCCGGAGTTTAGCAAATCGGAAACCTTGGTGGTGAGGAAGGTATTCGGACTTCCCGGTTGGGTGTGGCCGGTAATGATGCCGTATTCAGCTTCAAAGTCGGTAAGGTCGTTGCCGTTCCGTAATGGCTTCCATCCGTCGTTATCGGAGGATTTACAACCGACGATTGCGAGGAGCGATGTTGCGAGAAGTATTGTTAATGTTTTTCTCCCTATTCAATCCCTGTGTCTATAAGAACGGCGGTATAGCCCTTTTTATGAACAATGGAGCGAAGGGATCCGTCTAGTAAGAATCTGCGCACCGGGATTTGCTTGGTTCCGGGTTTGTATGGTCAGTTTTCTTTCCACGACCGGAAGAAGTCGATGTGGATTAGGGCTAGGCATGGCAGGGGAAATATTGTTTATTTGCAGGAGTAACGCAATTTTGCAACCAGGAGAGAGTGAATATGGAAATCAAAGATATAAAACGCCTTGTTGAACTGATGAAAGTGAATGACCTGACTGAGTTTTCGATGAAAGACGACGATTTTGAACTGGCACTTAAGCGTGGAGGCGATGAGCCCCAGGTTGTATATGCCGCTTCGGCTGCTCCTGTTGCCGGTCTTGCTCCAGCCGCTGCTCCTGCCGCTGCCGCTCCTGCCGCAGAACCGGCTGATGAAAATGACGGACTGATTGAAATTCCTTCACCCATCGTAGGAACCTTCTACCGTAAGCCTGCTCCGGATGCAGATAACTTTGCTGAAGTTGGAATGGAAGTATCACCGGATAGCGTAGTTTGCATTATTGAAGCGATGAAGGTGATGAACGAAATTAAGGCTGATGTGAAAGGTGTCATTAAAAAGATTCTCGTAGACGACACGTCGCCGGTCCAATACGGGCAGCCGCTCTTCCTCGTTGAACCTAAATAAGGGAGCCGCCCATGTTTAATAAGGTATTGATTGCCAATCGCGGCGAAATTGCCCTTCGTATTATCCGCGCCTGCAAAGAACTTGGTGTTCTTTCGGTTGCGGTATATTCCGAAGCGGATGCCGACTCGCTTCATGTTCAGATGGCCGACGAGGCGATCTGTATCGGGCCTGCCCCGGCAGCTGAAAGCTATCTGAAGATAACCAATATTATTAGCGCTGCAGAAGTGGCTGATGTTGATGCAATTCATCCGGGTTACGGTTTTCTTGCGGAAAACGCACACTTTGCTGAAATCTGCGCTAACTGTAATATTACCTTTATCGGTCCGTCTCCGGATTGCATCCGTAATATGGGCGACAAGGCGATTGCCCGCGACACGATGAAGGCGGCTGGCGTTCCGATTACACCCGGATCCGATGGTGTTCTTCCCACCTCCGACGATGCGTTGAAGCTGGCGCAGGAAATGGGTTATCCCGTATTGCTTAAGGCGGTTGCTGGTGGCGGTGGTAAGGGTATGCGTGTTGCGCGCAACGATGTTTCGCTTGTACAGGGATTCATGGCTGCTGCCGCAGAAGGGGAGGCCTCGTTTGGCAACCCAGACCTTTTCATGGAAAAATACATTGAATCCGCGCGTCACGTTGAAGTGCAGATCATCGGCGACAAACATGGGAATGCCTGTCACGTGGGCGAACGCGACTGCTCAATCCAGCGTCGTCATCAGAAGCTGGTGGAAGAAGCGCCCTGCCCAACGTTGACCGATGAAGAACGCAAAGCACTCGGAGATGCCGCGGTGAAGGCTGCCCTGGCAGTTGACTATGACAGCGCAGGTACGCTTGAATTTCTATACGATGAAACTGCCAAGCAGTTTTATTTCATGGAAATGAACACCCGTATTCAGGTGGAGCACACGGTTTCGGAAGAAGTGAGCGGTGTTGACCTGATGAAGGAGCAGATCCGAGTGGCAGCTGGCGAAAAACTTTCGTTCACGCAGGATGAAATGGTGATTAAGGGCCATGCGATTGAATATCGTGTGAATGCCGAAGATCCCTACAACAACTTTACCCCTTCACCGGGACCAGTTGAAGCGGTTCATTTCCCAGGCGGCCCGGGTATCCGTATTGACTCGCATGTATATTCCGGCTACACGATTTCTCCTTATTACGACAGCATGATCGGAAAGATCATTGCAGTGGGTAAGGATCGGGATGAGGCTCTCATGCGTATGCGACGTGCCCTGGAAGAATTTACCATTAACGGTCCGAATACCTCGGTGCCGCTGGGTGAAGCTCTAATGGTGGATGGAACGTTTGTGGCAGGCACGTATAATACGGCCTATCTGGAAAAATTCATGCATGAGAGTTTTCTTAATACGAAGTAAGCGACAAGGAGTTATGGCTATGGAAAATCAAACAGGAAACGCAGTGGCTGATACGCAGGATGTCGCGGTGTCCGAAACCTCTGGATCCCAGTACGGCCAGATCAGCATCAATAACAATGTAGTGGCTATTATTGCCCATGAAACCGCCAAGAAAGTTCCGGGCGTAGTCGAGTTGCAGGGATCTCTTGCAGACGATCTTGCCGGCATGATCGGCAAGAAAGCCAAAGACAAAGGCATTCGGATTGAAAAGGAAAACGAAGAACTGCTAACGATCGATCTTACGGTGGTTCTCGAATTCGGCGTTAAGATTCCTGATATCTGTGTTCAACTGCAGTCTGCTGTAAAAGAAGCGGTAGAGAATATGACCGGACAACAGGTCTATGCGGTTAATGTGGTTGTGCAGGGCATCCGTAACATGGGTGAAAAGAAAGTCGAGGATTAGGCCATGAAAGCGCGCTCAGGTTTGGGTGGTTTTTTGACCACATTAATTCTTCTGCTGGTCGGCGGTCTGCTGATCTATGGAAACCTAATTAACCGCGAGGTCGGCGATACAGTTGCTAACATGCTGGTTATGCCTTGGGTGGGTGCGGCACTGGGTGCCGTGATGATTCTGTCCGTATTCCTGCAATGGTTCGGGCGGATGGGTAGAAAGAAAGATGTCTTCATCGATTTCGAATCCGAGGACGGCAGTGTTGGGATCAGCACAAAAGCTATTCAGGATTTTATTGAACGCGTTGGCAAGGAGTTTGCTGCGGTCAAGAGTATTGACAGCGAGCTGATCCGCGACAAAAACGCATTGGATATTGCTATCGGCGTACGCGTAATTTCCGGAAACAAAATTCCTGAACTTTCCCAGGTACTGCAACAACGGATTCGTGAAAGTGTTCGCGAATCGCTAGGTCTTGATGAAATCCGCAACATTACCATCAAGGTACAAGAGATTATCGGAGATCCGGGCAAGCCTGCTGAAGAAGACCCGGCAGCGGAATAGGCAACCCTATGGATCTTCAAAAAATACAAACCGAAGCACGCGCTGTTTCGGATCAGGTTTTCAGTGAGCTCGCTCCTACGATCGAAACGATTACCGTCGCAATGGCGGAATGTCTGAAGGCGGGCGGGAAGATAATGGCTTGCGGCAATGGCGGAAGTTCAGCCGATGCACAGCATTTTGCCGGCGAGCTCGTAAACCGTTTTCTGATGAATCGTCGTCCTTATGCCGGATTAGCGCTCAATACCGATGCATCCGTTATGACTTCTATTGCCAATGATTTTTCCTTTGATGAAGTCTATGAAAAACAGGTGCAGGCGCTGGGTCGTGCCGGTGATATTCTCGTTGGATTTTCGACCTCAGGGAATTCAGCCAATATTATCAGAGCATTCGAAGCGGCAAAAGATGCCGGCATTCGGACTGTAGCTTTTCTTGGTGGAACTGGCGGCAAAATGCTGGAGTTGGCTGATATGGCGCTGCTCGTTTCCTGCTCGTCTCACACACCACGTATTCAGGAAGGGCATGAAATCATGATGCACCTGATCTGTGAGCGCCTAGAAGAACTGATGGAAGGATAGTCTTCAATGCTGCCCAGCAGAAGTTCAAGCGTTGTGTTTCCTGTTTTTGTATCTGGATTTCTGCTGTTAACGCTTTGTCTCTCCGGCTGTATGACCATGTCTTCCGGCCGACCTCCCGGGGCTTGGCACGATGCGTATCAACCGATCACCGATGACGCTTCGACCGCGTTTGTTGAGCAGGGGTTGGAACGGGCGGTTGAGGAGTTCGGACAGCCGCTGATTCCAGTGAATCAGGTGTTGTTGCGTCGCTCGCAAAAAACCGAAGAAGCCCGACGATACCGCCTCGCAGAAAATTTTTCCCTGACTCAGTGTGTCGATTCGACCAATGGAGTTTTTGTAATCTATATCGGGGTCGATCAGGATCATGAAAACTACTATGCCCTGCTTGGCCATGAGTGTGCGCATTTGATTAATCCAAAAATTACCGACTGGTATATGGAAGGTATGGCGACCGCTTTTTCCGAAGAATTCTGTGCCGAAATGAATACGCCGTGGGGTGACTGGAAAGAGCATTTCATGCGTTCTCGTAGAGAGCCCTATGCATTGTCCTATCGGATGATGAACCAGATGAAAGACGCGTTTCCCAAAGCCTATCCGAATTTGATTCAGTATACCTTGGTGAATGAAGAGAATCCGGATTGGCGCTACATCGATATTGATGCCTGGCTTGGATCTTTGGCAGCAGATCAGGCGGATGAGGCTCTGGATATCATTGAACCGCATGTGTCTGTTTTACGTAAAAAAACCAGCAATCATTATGAATTTGCGGTTCCTGCTGAGCTAGATTGAGTTCACACTTTTTTAAAGACATTGAATTTATGAAATGTAGCACGCCATTTCAGAGCCTTATAGTAATAAGCTTTATGGCCATTTCGGCACTGTTCTTCGGTGGTCTCGATATTTCCCCTACGCCTATTGAGGTGCTGTCCACCTTTTCACCGCGAGGCGAACACGTTGGTGATGGATTTCGACCGCGACGGCACTATCGGCACAAACGATGTAAACCGTTTCGATCAATCCCACCCGTTCCGGTTCTGGACAAATGAAGATGGAAACAGCAATGCGTTAGCCGAGGTCGATCTCGAAGACTTCTTCCCTGCACAAATAAAATGGGGTCTTCCGCCAAATCAGTGGGTGCACGTGAGGTTTTCGCTTTGCCTGAAAGTTTGAAATGGCCTGAAATCAGGATGGCATACAAGTAATATGACA
>JADGFE010000180.1 GCA_016744085.1 Kiritimatiellales bacterium
TACCTACACATTGCCCGAGTTGTGAAGAGCGCTTAGTCGTTAAGCGTCTTCGTTGCGAATCCTGTGAAACGGAGGTGGAAGGCATCTATCCTCTTCCTCCGCTTGGCAGCTTATCCCGCGAAGATCAGCTTTTCATCCACCAGTTTATAAAAGCCAGCGGAAGCCTGAAGGAAATGGCTAAGCTAACGAAAGTCAGCTACCCGACCGTACGAAATAAGCTGAATGAAATCATCGAAAAGCTGAATGCAGTCGAATTAGAAAACAGGGAAGCGTCATGAGTGCAAAAAAGATCGGAACAGCGATATTTAATCCATTTATCTATATAGCCGGATGGCCGGCTTTATTAATCGGCCTTGTTACCATACTGGTTGCCGGATATCTCGGATCATTCAGCAATACCCATTTCGACGGTGTACTCGATACTCATTCTGGTGCTAGCGCTCCGCCTTGGTTTTTTCTTTCGGCGGGCATCATTGATTGGCTCTGCATGGGCGTCCTTCTCTTCATTATCGGGAAGATCTCGTCTAAAACATCTTTCCGATCCATCGATCTATTTGGAACGCAGGCGATGGCTCGTTATCCCACCCTTTTCATCGCTCTCGCCACCCTTCCGGCGGGCTACCTGCGTTTCTCGCATTATCTAATGCAAGGCGCTGCCGGACCGGTTAACGTGGTGGATGCACTCATTTTTGGTGCGGCGGTTTTGGTGATACTTCTGTGTTTAGGCTGGATGATCACCTTGATGTACAAGGGGTATTCAGTTTCGTGTAACGTAAAAGGCGGCAAGGCCGCAGGAACATTTGTTGGAGGAATAATTATGGCGGAAATAATATCGAAAGTCGTGCTTCTGGCGCTAATGAGCACTTTGGTAAATGCACCGGCTCAAGCTGCGTCCCCGAGCAATGAGGGAACCTCCAGTACTGAGCAAATCGAAGCTTCCGCCGTAAAAGCGGCCGAAAAGACGCTCAACCTTATTGATGGGAAACAGTATGCAGAAAGCTGGAATGAATCCGCCGGTTTCTTCAAAAAAGCCGTCAAAAAGAATCAATGGGTAGCCGCGATGCAGCAATCCCGCAAACCATTAGGCCAACTCATTTCTCGCGAACTTTTAAGTGCAAAATACATGACGCAGTTGCCGAATGCTCCTGCCGGAGAATATGTTGTTATCCAATTCAAAACATCCTTTGAAAACAAAAAAGACGCCATTGAAACTTTCACCCCGATGTGTGAACAGGACGGAGTTTGGCGTATGTCGGGCTACTTTATTAAATAGCCGTTGGGAGAAAATGGTTCTGTCTAAGGTTTGCGGAGTACGAGTACAGATGATTGAGGATGTTGCTTTGAGCTTAACGGAGTACCATTCGGGACTGACTTTTCGAGAAGCGATCTCTTCGGGCGTTGCCGGGAAGCGGCTCAACGGCTATTCTTTTTCTTCTTCCTCCTCCTCACAGAAACCCGGAAAACAGGACGTGCTATGGCGCAAAATTTCAAGTCTCACAGTTTAGTACTCTATAAAAATGCTCCGGCGATCGTCGATCAGGTCGGCGACAAAATAGCCATTCAGCTAGCCGCCGGGAAAATGGTGAAAGTCCGGGTGAAAGATATTCAGCTGCTTCATCCGGGGCCGCTTAAAAATCTCGCCGATCTGGATCAGACGCCTCAGGGTGATGTTGACGGGGCTTGGGAATTGTTACAGGGCGAAACGGTTGACCTGACCGAACTGGCGGATCTGATCTACGGTGAGGCGTCCCCGGTGACCGTCTGGCATGCCTGGCTGGTGCTTCATGAAGCTATTCATTTCACAGGATCCATTGAACAAATCACGGCCCGAACGGAAGCGGAGGTTGACGCAATTCTCCGTAAACAGCGCGAAAAAGAAGAAGCCGCCGCGCGCTGGCAGGACTATCTGCAGCGCGTCAAAGACCACGCTATTGAATCGGATGATATCCCCCATCTGAAAGAGGTTGAGCGTCTGGCCTACCGCAAGGCGTCTACGAACAAAACGCTGAAAGCGCTCGGAATTGAGGTGACTCAGGAAAAGGCGCACCGGCTGTTACTGCAACTGGGATTGTGGAATGAAGCGGTGAATCCTTATCCGGCCCGGTTTGATTGTGCAACCACGCAGCCGGAGCTGGAGGTGCCTGAACTGCCGGATGAACAACGCGAGGATCTCACGGCCCTGGAAACATTTGCCATCGACGATGACAACTGCTCCGACCCAGATGATGCCATCAGCCTCGATGGCGAATGCCTCTGGATCCATGTTGCCGATGCCGCCGCGCTCATCCAAGCCGACTCGCCGCTCGATCTGGAGGCCAGAGCCCGTGGTGCGAATTGCTATCTTCCCGAAATCGTTATCAACATGCTGCCATCCGCCGTCACAACTATTTTGGGACTGGGATTACAGGAGGTATCCCCCGCACTCTCTTTTAAAATCGGGGTCGAGGAGGACGGTACGCCAACCTGTTTGAAAATTATCCCGAGCTGGATCCGTGTTCAACGACTCAGCTATTCCGTTGCAGATCAACGGATGGAGACCGCGCCTTTTTCGGAAATGAGGGTGATCACCGAATTCTTCAGGAAACGAAGAATCGCCCATGGGGCCGCGGAAATAAATCTGCCGGAAGTAAAACTCAAAACCTCCGTCGACGGGGAACTCTATAATTTGTCCGCCCAGCACGAACTCAACATCGAAAAGCCGGATGACTACACCATCGAAATCAGCGATTTGCCGCGGTTGAAAAGCCGCGATATGGTCACCGATGCCATGTTGATGGCCGGCGAGGCCATCGCTGAATTTCTCATTAAAAATGAAATCCCGGCTCCTTTTGCCGCCCAGCCACCGCCGGACGAACCGGCCACTCCGTCGACCATGGCCGAGAGCTTTTCCTATCGCAAAAAGTTCAAACGGTCCGGGCTGCACCTCGACCCCGATTTGCACGCCGGACTCGGACTCGAACGATACACGCGGGCCACCAGCCCGTTGCGCCGCTATTCAGACCTGCTGGTCCACCAACAGGTCCGCGCATTTATCGGCGGACAACCCTTAATCGGCGAAGCCGATATGCTGGAACGCATGTCCCAAGCCGAAGTCGGCGGTGGAAATACCTCCAGGGCCGAACGCCTGAGTAATCGCCACTGGACGCTGTTGCACATGCAACAGCATCCGGAAACCATTTATCGTGGGGTGGTGGTCGATAAACGGGACGACCGTGGAACCGTGCTGATTCCGGATCTCGGTATCGACGTTAAAATGCGCCGGATGACCGAGGTCGAGCTGGACGATGAAGTCGAAGTGCAACTCCTGCAGATCAATCTCCCCGAGCTTGATTTTACCTGCCGGATGGTTTGAAGTCAGACGAGAACGAAATGAATAACGACGAGCATAATCAACAAGCCGACAACCCATTGGATGACGATTCCGTCAGCCACCCCCATTGGACGGTTTGTCCCGTTTGTCATGGAAGGGGGCAAAAGAGTCGTAAACCTTCGAAAAAAGTAATGCGTCGTTACGAACGCGCGCTGCTGAAAGCTGAAAAAGAGAAGGCCTCTGTGCCCCCGAAGTATCCTGTGGCCCACGTGGATGACTGTAAGCAGTGTCAGGGGACAGGTCTGAAAGAAGCGGCAGAAACGACTCCGCTGAATACGGACTATCCGAGCATCGCTATTATTGGCGGTGGCCTCGGTGGGCTGGCTCTGGCGGTGGCGTGTCGGCACCGCGGAATTCCCTTTGTGATCTACGAGCGTGATGCGGATTTTGAACAACGATCTCAAGGATACGGGCTGACGATGCAGCAGGCCAGTAAAGCCCTTGCAGGGTTTGGTATTGCCGGACTGCAGGAGGGCATCACCTCGACCAAACATGTTGTGCATAGAGCGGATGGCAAGGTGGTTGGCGAGTGGGGCTTGAGGAAGTGGGGGAGATCTCCTACGAAGGCCATACCGAAAGGGCGCAATGTGCATGTTCCCCGACAGTCCCTGCGCAACGAGCTGCTTCAAGCGCTGGGGGGCCACGATCAGGTGCAATGGAACCATCGGCTGGTGGACTACCAAGCGGGTGACGGGCATGTGGATTTAAACTTTCAAGTGGGGCAAGAGGTAAAGAAGGTCCAGGCGGATATTGTGGTGGGGGCGGATGGCATTCGTAGTTCGGTGCGAAAACAATTGATTGGCGACGAGGTGTCGCCGCTGCGGTATCTGGATTGCATGGTGATTCTGGGAATTTGTCCGTTATCAACAGTCGATGCATCTGCGCTGCTCGATGGCAAAACGGTGTTTCAAACGGCCAATGGAAACGAACGTATTTATATGATGCCATATTCGCCGACCACCATCATGTGGCAGCTCAGTTTTCCTTTGCCGGAAGAGGAGGCAATAGCCCTCCACCGTTTAGGAGCAGAAGCGCTCAAAGAAGAAGCCCTGCGCCGATGCCCGGCGTGGCACGATCCAATCCCTCATATTTTAGCCGAGACCCCCGAATCGCTGATTACGGGTTACCCCGCCTATGACCGCGAACTTTTAACGAGCGAGTGGTTGCCAACCGAGTCTCGCGTGACGCTCATTGGGGATGCCGCCCATCCCATGAGTCCCTTCAAAGGGCAAGGGGCCAATCAAGCCTTGCTCGATGCGCTCTCCTTGGCCCGGACTCTTTATAATCGAGGCACCCCGGCTGAAGGCTCCTCCATAATTACGCTGCGCGAGTTCGAAGCCGAGATGCTGCCCCGAAGTGCGGTCAAAGTGAAAGCCTCGGCAGACGCCGCGCGCTTCCTGCACACCGACGTCGCCATTTATGAGGGCGACATGTCACGCGGTGATGCCGCCAGACAGCTTGGCATACATTCAGCCCCTCGCGGAGACGCAGAGGACGCTGAGATAAATTAAGAAATAGTATCTGAAGAGCTCCGCGTTCTCTGCATCTCTACGAGGAATATATCTGCTGTTAGTCGGCTAGATCGGTTGGCCAATTATCCGGGGTGATGAAGTCGCATTCGGTTTCGCATATCATGGATCCCGTTTGGGTCATCGGGCATGCCATGAGGGGCCGTTGATCCGTCTTAAAGGTTTCATCCAGAAGCGTAATCAATTGATCGGCGGTCAGAATGTATGCGTCTCTTCGGCGACCGCCTTGACAGGACTACGCGTTCTGAGTTTCGCGGGATGTTTTCCACTGAGCTGGCGTCCAACTGGCAGCCTCCGC
>JADGFE010000181.1 GCA_016744085.1 Kiritimatiellales bacterium
CCACAACACCCTTTGTGCCGTTCGAGCTTCGCTTCCGATGACGGCGATCAAGGCCGAGCTGAACAATATGACCAAGCGGGTAATCATTGCCTCTATTCTAACCGGCATTCTTTCGATGCTGGTCTGTATTGTGGTCGTTCGCCGCATTACCTATCCCCTCCGTGGCATGGGCCGTGCAGCGCGCCGGTTTGCCGAGGGTGATTTTAACCATCGCATTCCAGCGCAGCAGACCGTTGAGCTGGATCAGCTGGGCGAATCATTAAACACGATGTCGGAGCAATTGAACAAAACCCTTTCAACCCTGAGTGAACAGCGTAATGAACAACACGCCGTACTTTCCAGCATGGACGAAGGCGTACTGGCTGTCGACAAACGCGAATGCATCATTAACATGAACCGTGTTGCCGGAGAAATTCTTGATGTAAACCATAAGGAAATCAAACGGGAATTGATCCAGCAGGTGATCCGCTATTCCAATCTGCAGGAATTCATCAAAGCTGTTCTCGGTTCCCAGAAACCCCTCACCCGCAGCCTCACCCTGGCCGGGGGAACGGAAAAGCAGATCCAAGCGAGCGGGCGGGTATTAAAAAATGCCGCGGAAAAATCAATCGGCGCACTCGTCGTGCTGCGCGATGTCACCCAGCTTCGCCATCTGGAAACGGTACGCTCCGATTTTGTGGCCAATGTATCGCACGAATTAAAAACCCCGATCACGTCCATCAAAGGTTTTGTGGAAACCCTGCTTTCCAACGACTGGAACCATGAGCCGGATATTCTCCGGTTTCTTGAAATCATTAATCAGCAATCGAGCCGGTTAAATGCCATCATCGACGATCTACTCATGCTTTCGCGCCTGGAGCAGAAGGAAGGTCATGTAATGAAAGAGCAGGCGGAGCTTTCCGGGGTCATTGAAGCCGCCATCTACCTGTGCCAACTGCAGGCCGCAAAGAAAAATATTAAAGTCGATATGGTTTGTCCCGAAGATCTTCCCCTCTTCATCAACGCTCCCTTGCTGGAACAGGCGCTGGTTAACTTGATCGTGAATGCGATCAAATATTCCGACCCGGATAAAAAAATACTGATCATGGCTGAAAAACAGGAAGAAGCTGTCGTCCTCTATATTAAAGACGAAGGCTTTGGCATTGAGCGCAAACACCAGGATCGATTATTCGAACGTTTTTACCGTGTGGATACCGCCCGCAGCCGAAAACTGGGAGGTACTGGACTCGGACTTTCCATTGTAAAACACATCATTCAAGCCCATGAAGGCTCCATTAGAGTCGAAAGCAAAGTAGGCTCCGGCACCACATTTTTCATTAGCCTCCCCCTACCCGAAACCGCCGATCTAAATTCCTAACAAAACACTAACAAAAAAACATTAGCAAACCGGTAGGTTTCTGTTTAGGTTCCCTACGAAATTTAACCAACAGATACGAGGATGAACCATGGATGTAAGTTTTCTGCAAATCGCGCTAAATGTTATTGGTGGTCTGGGAATTTTCCTGCTGGGCATGAAACATATGTCGGAAGGCCTTCAGGCCGTATCCGGCGACCGGCTACGTAAAATCATCAGCGTTGCCACCAACAACCGGATCATGGGTGTACTCATGGGTATTCTGGTTACCTGTTTGGTGCAGTCCAGTTCGGTAACCACCGTAATGGTCGTTGGCTTTGTTAACTCAGCAATCATGAACCTGATGCAAGCCATCGGTGTCATCCTCGGGGCCAACATCGGCACCACCATCACCGGCTGGATTCTGGTACTCAACATTGGTAAGTGGGGCCTGCCCATTCTTGGAATCGCTGCCTTTTTCTTCCTTTTCTCGAAAAACGAGCGTATTCGCTATATCGGCATGACCATTATGGGCATCGGCATGGTATTCTTCGGACTCGAGCTGATGAAAAACGGATTTAAGCCATTGCGCTCCATGGAAGGATTTAGTGCCTGGTTTCAGGCCTTCCAGGCGACGTCCTACCTCGGCATTATTAAATGCGCCACGGTGGGCATGATCCTGACCATGATTGTACAGTCTTCCTCAGCAACGCTGGGTATCACGATCGGTCTCGCCGCTACCGGCGTTATTGAGTTCCAAACCGCCGCCGCCCTAGTTATGGGTGAAAATATCGGAACCACCATTACCGCGCTCCTCGCCTCAATCGGCACAACCACCAATGCCAAACGAGCGGCCTATGCCCACTTTTTCTTTAATGTTTTAGGAACCATATGGTTTATTGCCCTGTTCCCAATTGCCATCAAGGGCCTTTCGGCTTTGATTGCCGCCAAAATCGGATTCAACCCGCTGGACATCAGCATTGATACAATGGATGAAAAGACATTCGGACTGGTTGTCACCTCAGGTATTGCACTGACCCATACCACGTTCAACGTGGCGAACGTGCTTATTTTCCTGCCTTTCATCGGTTTCCTAGCCAAATTTGTTACCTGGCTGGCACCGGAAAAAGAGACCAAGGAATCTGCCCATCTCACCTATCTGGATGTGCGCATGCTCGATACGCCCACACTGGGTATTGTTCAGTCACAGGGACAGCTTAACTTCATGGCCGACAGTGTTGATGGAATGATGGAAAAACTACGTACCTGCGTAGAAGATAAACCAACCGCTCAGCTGGAGAGCAAAATTTTTGAACGGGAAGAGATTCTCGACAACATCCAGAAAGAAATCTTCCTGTTCCTCAGCAATATGGTTTCCGGGCAGGTGCCGCACGAAGTGACCAGCAAAGCCCACCAGCAGATGCGTCTGGCCGATGAATACGAATCCCTTTCCGATTACACGGCCAATGTACTGAAAGGCATCAAGAAGATGGAGCAGAACGACTTACCGCTCGATGGCCCGGCAAAGGAAAAATTGCTCAAACTCCACGACCGTGTCGCTGATTACATCGTGAAGGTAAATGCATTCATGAAAGACGACAACACAGATCATCTGACATGGGCCACTACGGAAGGCACTGCAATTGGCAAGCTGATGAAAGAGATCCGGGGCGAGCATCTGGCCCGTCTGCAGAAGGAAGAGGTTTCCCCATACTTCAGCCTGGCCTATACCGATATGCTAAATTTTTACCGCCGCATGAAGGACCATGCCCTTAATATTGCCGAGGTAAATTCCGGCGATAAATAGACCGGGTATAGCTCCTGCAGAAAGGCTCTTCAGGCAACGGAAGGGCCTTTTTTATTGAGTCGCGGTATCATTATGAGAACGTCGATATTATTGATTAGCAAACCGTCAGGATTTTGCTAATTTTCCCGCGCACATCTCAACGGCAGGGAAAACACTATGCAATGGTACGCGATTCAGGATATTCTATTTAAAGTTATTGGCGGACTCGGCATCTTTTTGCTCGGCATGAAGTATATGTCCGAAGGCATGCAGGCAGTCGCCGGAAGCCGGCTGCGCAAGATGATCAGTGCCGTAACCGACAACCGCTTTGCCGCCTGCGCGATCGGCACGTTGATTACCGGCATTGTTCAGTCGAGTTCAGTGACAACCGTAATGGTGGTCGGCTTCGTGAATAGTGGTTTCATGACTCTGATGCAGTCCATTGGTGTGATTCTTGGTGCAAATATCGGAACGACGATCACCGCCTGGATTATCGCATTGAAAATCGGCAAGTTTGGTCTTCCCATCCTTGGGGTCGCGGCCTTTTTCTTCCTCTTTTCAAAAAAGGAGCGCGTTCGCTATACAGCCATGGCATTGCTCGGCGTGGGCATGGTTTTTGTTGGGCTCAATACGATGGGCGGGGCTTTTAAGACTCCGGAGGTAAATGAAGCGCTCAGGCAAGCCTTTGCTGTGATGGATGCAACCACCCTGCTCGGCGTGCTGAAATGCGCATTTTTCGGCTGTATGGCCACCATGATTGTACAATCTTCCTCCGCCACGATTGGCGTAACCATTGTGCTTGCACAGGGTGGGATTATTGGATTCGACACAGCAGCAGCCCTTGTGCTGGGACTGAATGTTGGCACCACGGTTACCGCCTTCCTTGCCTCGATCGGCACGTCCACCAATGCCAAACGCGCGGCCTATGCTCACATTATCTTTAATGTGGTGGGCACGCTCTGGCTGATCCCCTTTTTCTTTGCCTATGTTAAAGGGATCGACTGGGTCTTCGTCCATGTACAGGGTTTCATGACCAAGAGCTCCGAAATGAGCGACGGCATTACAGTCAAAATCGCCCTGGTCCATACCGGCTTCAATCTCATCAATACCATCATATTCCTCCCGTTGATGAAGCCGCTGGCCGATTTGGTTACGAAACTGGTTCCCGAAAAGAAAGTAGACGAAATCAACCGCCTTACCTATTTCGATATCCGCATGCTCGACACACCTTCCCTCGGTATCGTCCAGTCAAAGGAACAGATCTTATTCATGGCGGAGAGTATCGAAAAGATGGCGGGCTGGCTCGGCGAGGTACTCGCCAGCAAAGAACAACTCGACGAGCTGGAAAAAAAGATTTTCCATTATGAAAATATTATGGATAACGTGCAGAAAGAGATCGTTGTTTTCCTTAGTGAAATGATTACCGGACAGGTTCCGCATGATGTAATGGAAGAAGCGCGCCGGCAAATGCGCATGGCAGATGAATATGAAAGCCTTGGGGATTATCTCGTGAACGTCCTTAAGGGGCATGTCAAAATGCGTACCAATCAATTGACGATGTCAGAAGAGGGTCGCATGGAACTCCTCAACCTACACCAAAAGGTCGCTACCTACATTGGAATGGTCAATGATGCCGAACGGAGCGAAAATATAGACATTCTTGGCCGGGCGCAGACCGATAGCGATATTATTACCAGCCAGATGAAAGAATACCGTCGCCTCCACCTCCTGCGCCTTTCGGAAAGTAAAACCTCGCCACTTCATAGCCTGGTCTTCACCGATATGCTCAACAACTACCGCCGCATGAAGGACCACGCCCTCAATATTGCAGAAGTCATCGCTGGCGAAAAATAAGCTAACTACGCATTTAACACCGAGGCTCCCTATTCAATCGGGGAGCCTTTTTCTTTGCCTCTTCCGCAGAATCGGTGGGTAGTATGCTGCCCTTTTATGCCCCTAACCCCTGAAAACAGGAGATTTTCCTTTAAAATAGACCCTTTCTTTCC
>JADGFE010000182.1 GCA_016744085.1 Kiritimatiellales bacterium
GTATCGAGACGAAGAATACCTGCACCTCAAAATCTACGATCTGCCCAATATCTCAACGAGAAGAGAGCTCTAAAAACGCACTTCCGTGAAGAACCGAAATTTAAGGGTCTTATTAGAATTCAGTTTAAATAAGCATTGAGATTCGATTATTTCTTCCAAAGTTATTTGAATTGAGGCATCTTTTCCCAATTCAAGCGTACTATGAGTATCTTAGTAGGGTTTAGGCTGGCGTCATTACGCTTTAGTGGGGGAGAGAGATGGCATTAAGTAAAAAGGGAATTGTTCTAGGCGCCCTGTTGGGAGTTTTGGTTGGAACTGGGGCATTTACGTTCCGGTATGCTGAGGGACTTTCCTATTTCAGCACCGATCCAAAGGCCTGCATGAACTGCCATATCATGACGCCGCAGTATGAATCATGGCAAAAATCAAGCCATCATCATGTTGCTGGATGTGTCGATTGCCATCTGCCGCATACCTTTATTGCTAAATATATCGCTAAGGCGGAAAACGGCTATCATCACTCGAAGGGCTTCACGCTGCAGGATTTTCATGAGCCCATCATGATTAAGGGAAAGAACAAGCAAATCTTGCAACACAACTGTGTCGAATGCCATGCGGATATGACACATGAACTATTTAAGAGAGACGTGAGTGATCCGGATGCGGTTAGTTGCATTCATTGCCATGCCTCAGTGGGTCACGGCGCGTTGCCGACAAGTATTGGTGGGACAGATCGTGGAGCGAAAAGGGAAAGGAAAGACCATGAGTAAACTAAATAGAAAACAGGGAAGTGCTGGAATATTCATTGGGCTGATTATTGTTGTTGCCCTTGCTACGGTTGCTGTAACCGCGTTGCTGACAAACGTTTTTGAACGTAAGTCAGAAGCTAAAAATGCTTATGTGCGTGTTGTGGAAGTTACCGAAGATACGACCGATCCTGCCGAGTGGGGAAAAAACTGGCCGAAGCAATATGATTCTTATAAGCGTACCGCGCTTCCAACCAAGACCAAGTATGGCGGTCATGGTGGAAATGAAGCCCTGCCTGAACAGAAGATCGAACGTCCGGAGTTTCACTGGCTAAAACGCATGTTTAAAGGCTATGCCTTCTCAATCGACTACCGCGATCGCCGTGGTCATGCCTATATGCTCGCCGATCAGGAAGATACCAAGCGACATAATGTGCAACAATCTGGATCCTGTTTACACTGCCACGCATCACTTATGCCGGTTTATCGTAAACTGGGAGACGGCGATGCGATGGCCGGAATGAAGAAAACAAATAAAATGACGTATCAGGAACTGAACAAAATGACGCACGATATGGGGCACGGTCATTCGGTCTCCTGCGTGGATTGCCACGATCCCGATTCGATGGCGTTACGTGTAACCCGCCCGGCTTTCGTCGAGGGTATCCAAAAGCTTGCTGAATCGGATGCTCCGGTTCCGGCCATTCCCTCCATCGAAATCTGGCGTAATGGACCTCGTGATAAACCGTATGATCCAAACGTAGACGGTACCCGCAACGAAATGCGCTCATTTGCCTGTGGTCAGTGCCACGTAGAATATTACTGCTCTAGCGATTTTCCGCTGACGTTCCCTTGGGCCAATGGGTTAGCCATGGATGATTTGGAAAAAACCTGGGACGAAACTACGCTTAGCAACGGCGAACGTTTCTACGATTATAAACATAAGGAAACCGGCGCACCAATCCTGAAGACACAGCATCCGGAATTCGAGCTTTGGAGTCAGGGTATTCACGCTCGCAGTGGAGTTTCCTGTGCCGACTGTCACATGCCTTATCAGCGTGAAGGTGCATCTAAGGTTTCCGATCACTGGGTGCGTAGCCCACTGCTAAATGTGAATCGTGCATGTCAGGTTTGTCACCACATTCCAGAAGATGAAATTTTGGCCCGCGTAGAATCCATACAGGATAAGAACTATCACCTGATGCTTCGCGGTGGTGAGGCTCTGAATGATCTGATGGATGCCGTTATGGCCGCTAAGGAATCTGGCGTAACACAAGAAGAGCTGGCCCCTGCGCTTGAATTCCAGCGCAAAGCTCAGTGGCGTCTGGATTATATTGCCGCCGAAAACTCCATGGGCTTCCACGCTCCGCAGGAAGCGGCCCGTATTCTGGCTGAAGCTGCGGACTATGCCCGACAGGGACAGGTTGAAGCGCTTAAGCTGACTAAATAAGTTCCGGTAAGGAATGGTGAACTGAGCGTCCGTTTTCGGGCGCTCTTTTTTGTAGGTAGGTGAATGATTCCGTAAAACCCACTCGACGGATTCGGCCTGAATATGAAAAGCTGACCGAGTTGAAGATAAATCATTTTGAAGAAGGAGAGTGAATGAAACAGGAAGAAGTATTTAAATTGTTTGAAGATACCGGGGCCCTGCTGAGCGGGCATTTTGAATTGCGCTCGGGATTGCATAGTAATCAGTTTTTCCAGTGCGCTCATCTGCTTGAAAATCCACGTGTTGCGGCGCAATTGTGCGAAACGTTGGTTGAAAAGCTTAAGGCTGAGCTTGCAGATTTGCAGATTGATACGGTCATTGCGCCGGCGATGGGTGGAATCACGATTGGGCATGAAGTGGCCCGTTCGTTGGGGCTTCGCTTTATTTTTGTTGAAAAAGAAGACAATGCGCTGGTTCTCCGTCGTTTCAAGATAAAGGAAGGAGAGCGGTTTGTTATTGCAGAAGATGTGGTAACCCGCGGCGGCCGTGTTCAGGAAACCATTGATATTGTTGAAGAAAACGGTGGTGTGGTTGCGGCAATCGGTATTCTGGTTAACCGTAGCGGCGGAAAAGCGAAGTTCAATGCTCCGTTGGTGAGTCTGTTGGAAATTGAGCCCGTAACCTATGATCCATCGGATTGTCCTCTATGCAAAGAAGGGCTGGATTTAGTACATCCGGGTAGTAAATAAGTCTCGGCATGGCTTTGACTTGTGCAGTGTGAAGGGGTAGATTCCCCGCTTGATTTTAGAAAACTGAATTTGGAGGTCGCTCGTGTCGCATCCGTTAGAACCGATTTACGCATTGCAGAAGAAAGATCGTAAGCTCATCAAGATTACCCGGGAAATTCGTGATATCCCGAAGAGAAAAGGCGATATTGAAGCCCAATTAAGCGGTACTAAGCAGAAGCTTGAAACAGCACTTGATAGCAAAAAGCACACTGAAGCCACGCTTAAAGAGCAGGAGCTTGAGGTTGAAGTACTGAAAGAACGTGTTGTTAAATATAAGCAACAGCAGATGGATGCTCAGACCAACGATCAATATCGCGCCTTTGTGAAAGAGATCGGTACGGTAGAAGACGAAATCAAAGCGCTTGAAGAAAAAGAAATCGTTTTGATGGAAGCGCTCGATCAGGGCAAATCCATTGTGGCTGAATGCGAAGAAAAGCTGGGCGGCGAAATGGCCGGCATTTCTGATGAGTTAGGCGAGCTTGATGACCGGGCAGCGGAACTTAAGGAACGTGCTGATAAAATGATGGCGGACCGGAGGCGGACGGCTGAAAGCTGCGATCCAGCAATCCTCCAAAAATACACTCGGATCATGAACAACAAGCGTGATTTTGCGGTTGTAATGATTGAGTCTGGCGGTCATTGCGGTGGATGCCACATGAAACTTCCGCCTCAGGTAACAAACGATGCGCGGAACCCAGCAAAAGTTGTTGGTTGTAATTTCTGTGGACGAATCGTCTACAATCCGCCGGAACGATAAAGCGTGAACCGTGATTCGTGAGATCTGATTTGTAAAAAATTACGTTTCACTAATCACTCAACAATTTAGCAGGCAGGGTGTATCGGTCGCTCTTCGTTTCGGCGGAGGGAGGAAAGTCCGGACTCCGTAGGGCAGGACGTTCCGTGGTTAACGCGGGAACTCGTGTGCAATATCGCACGGGATGGAAAGTGCCGCAGAAAATATACCGCCCCGATTCGTTGGGGTAAGGGTGAAAAGGTGGGGTAAGAGCCCACCGCCCCAAGGGCAACCGCGGGGGCAGGGCAAACCCCGTCCGGAGCAAGATCAAATAGGGAACAAGGAGCGGCTCGCTCCGTTTGAGTTTCGGGTTGATCGCACTAGATAAATGACTGACTCCGCAAGGAGAACAAAATCCGGCTTACCGCCCTGTCTGTTTTTTTTTGATGCGTGACGCTTGAAACGTGATTGGCTGATTCATTCCGTTGGAATTTCATCACGCCTTAGTTAGGCATTTTTCCCTGCTGAATCACTTCAAAAGCCAGCCGATCAAGGGCTTTTCCATTTGCTACTGCTAATTTATTTTTAATGTTGATGCGGTGCGTATCGGCTGTATTGCGACTAATTTTGAGTTTATCGCTGATTTGCAGTGTATCTAATCCTTTTCCAATCAGCGTAAAAACATCCATTTCTCGATTCGAAAGAGAATCGAATAAGGTGAGCGGTGCCTGGCTTCTTCCTGCTTGTCTTTTCTCGATTCTCTTTACTATATTTTCTGGAAAATACTGTTTTCCAGCAAGGAGGTCCCGTATCGCTTTCTTTAGTTTGATTGGTGATGCGGTTTTCATGACGTAACCATCAGCCCCAGCAATGGCTGCCCGCTCCGCAAACAGTTTTTCTTCTGACATCGAGTAAACGAGAAGTTTTATTTTCGGAAATTTTGTTCTGAGCCGTTGGACGAGATAGGTTCCATCGGAATCCCCTAGGGAAAGGTCGATGATGGCGAGATCCGGTTGGCTATCTTTCAGCTTACTCGTTGCCTCGGATGCAGAGGTGGCTGTCATGCAGATATCAAGGTCGGGTTCGGATGCCAGCAGAATTTTAAGTCCAGCATGAATGATGGGATGATCATCTATAATTAGTATTGAGCTTTTGGCGCTTTGCATTGTTACTTCCCTTGTTCTCTACACGCATTGGAATGTAACTAAAACATGCATTTAAATAAAGTGATAATTTTCCACTTTAAGAAGTAAAAAAATATGATACTTGAGTTATTATAAATAAGACTTATTTTTTTCTAAATATGCCTTTGGCGAGAACCGTTATTAATAACAGGGCCCATAGGTTTTCCATTATCCCAGTGTAGGAAC
>JADGFE010000183.1 GCA_016744085.1 Kiritimatiellales bacterium
GTCTATTTTAAAGGAAAATCTCCTGTTTTCAGGGGTTAGGGGCATAAAAGGGCAGCATACTACCCACCGATTCTGCGGAAGAGGCGTTTTTATTTTCTTTTCCCGCACTGCCGTAAGGCCCAGTTCGGCGGTGATAATTCCGGACGGAACGGCGATGATACTGTAACCAATAATCATGATACAGGCGGCCAGCGTCTGCCCAAGCGGCGTGTGCGGAGAAATATCGCCATAGCCGACAGTCGTTAAGGTAACAATGGCCCAGTAGACGGATTGCGGAATACTCGTAAACCCATTCGTCTCTCCTTCAATCACATACATCAAAGAACCGATGTTCACAACAATCGTCATGACCACCACTAGAAAAATACCAATCTTCCGCCGACTGGAAATCAGGGCATTCTTAAGTAGATCTGCTTCGCCGACATATTGCGCCATTTTCAGCACGCGGAAGATACGCAGCATGCGCAGCACCTTGATCACATCTAAGAAACGGGTGCTCGGGATTAATAGCCCAACATAAAATGGAAGCACAGCAAGCAAGTCCACCACCCCAAAAAAGCTACGAGCATATTTTAATTTACTGCGAACGCAATACAGTCTCAACGCGTACTCAATGGTGAACCCAACGGTCAATATAGCATTCAACCCATATAGCCATGCTCCATATTCCGCTCGGATGGAATTCACGCTCGTAAGCATGGTCAGAGCAACACTGAACATGATGGCCACAAAGAGAGAAACGTCGAAGGCCTTACCCGCCGGGGTATCCGCTTCGAATATAATTTCGTAAAGCCGTTGCTTCCCACTTTGATCAGTCATGGTATTGGCAACCGGTTGGTGTAATCTCTAGATGATGCACCGGATATTCCAAATCCTTCAATTCCGCATATCCAATACCTATTGCACAGTCACCCAAACCGGAGCCAGAAATCTTTGCCCCGAACACATCAGGAGCGCCCTGCAATGCCGTCACGATTTCCTGTAGCTCGGGTGTATTAACCCCCATTGCTGTCATTAGCTTTTGATTCTGATTCATAATTTCCCCAAAGGCCGGAAAATCATGGCGTTGCAAACAGGCAACCGCCTCCTTCACGCTGGCATCGATTTCTGAATAGAGTTCTGCGAATCCGTCAGGATCATTAGCACGCATCTGTTCGACCTTTAAAATCACATCCGACGTCGGCGTTTTATAACCGCAATAAACGGCCGTCAAGGGAACAGCTAGTTCCACCGGTTGAAACTCCGGTTTAGTAGTATAGCCAACCATACCTCCATAAACACTGGCCGCGAGATCAGAACCCGATCCCCTGCCCTGAACGGCATGAACGGTTCTTAATGCTTCAGCAAACAACTGTTCAGGTGCAGGAGCTTCCCCCAGCAACGCAAACAGGATGGCCCCATGCGTTGCCACCGTTACCGCTGCAGAAGAACCGAAGCCTATATCGGCAGAAAACTCGGACTCAATGTGTAATTCAAACCCGAAAGGAAGCTGATCAAGATGCTGCCGGATGGCCTGTAACACAAATCGGAATGAAGGGTGGTCTACTAACTTATCAAGCGGAGCAACATAGCTTCCCAGACTGGAAAATATTTGAACCGACTCTCTTTCAGTCGGGATAAGCTGAACCGTGATACGCCGGTTGATGGCTCCGACCAAAGCGTGATGCCCATGTAAAACGGCATGCTCACCAAGCAACATCAAACTGCCGGGTGCAGAAGTTGTAATAATGGCTTCGTTGGCCATGGGTTACACCATACGGGTGCCCAACGGATCTCCACGAACAGGTGAAACCGTGTAGTCGTATTTTTGACAAAGCTCTGTAGGTGATTGATCGGAGAATACGAGTACGATACCGCCCTTTTCTCCCATCACGGTTCCGGCTCCGCATACTTTGGCGGAAGCACCGTTACCCTCGATCTCTGAAATGAACAGCTGTACCTTGGAAGGAACAACACCGATCGCCGAAAGCAACCGGTTATTTTCGCGAACCAGCCAATGCAACTTCTGCTCATTATTGGTTCGTATTGCATCTTCGAATGCTTCGGTTACATCACCAAATTCACTCCAGATTGAGCTGGAACCGAAATTTTTCTCAACATCCATAACGCATTCTCCAGTCGTTGAATCCGGTATACCCGTTTGAACCATAAACATTTTCATCCGTGGCAAAGACATCGGCGAAGCCTCACCATTCTGAAAACGAGCACAGCCACCGTGGAGGGAAATGTATGAATCCACGCCGCTGGGTTTTCCATGCTGAAGTTTCTCGGCTTCCAAACTGTATTCGTAATACCAGTCGGGTTTGTAATCCACGCGAAGATAATGACCCATAGCCCGAATTTCGCTGAGTACGGTTGCTGCGGAAGAGCCCATGCCGCAACCGACAGGGATGCTTGAACGCAACTTCATCACAATTCCGGATTCGAGTTTGCGATGAACTCCGTCGAGGGTATGAATGAAGGCAAATCGAAACAGATCAGCCGGAGCTCCAAGCACATAGCTGATGCCTATTTTCCCCTGCTGAAATTCATAATATTTCTTTTCGACCCGGCGCTTTAGGTCGCGGAGAGCCATGAGGGTGGAAGACTCCCCTCCTTGATCTCCAGGCAGATCAAATGAAATCTTATCGCCTTCCTGAGGGATCATTTCAAACACGGCACTACGATCAATTGCCATAGCAATCGCCGGTTTCCCATAGACCACGGCATGCTCTCCGCTGAGAATCAACTTACCCGGTGCTACTGCTTTCATGTATTAATCCACCAACGATTCATATTCGCGTTTATGCTGACTGATTCCTGAAAAACGGAACGGTCCCGTTTTATACTGGGGGAATACATACTCCCCGCCATCCGTCGGCACTCCATAATTGAATATATCTTCGTACTGTTGATACGTCAGTTCGCTCCGGTTCTCCAGCAAATTCCGGTGCTGATCCGCATAGAGAAAATCACGATATCCGGGCTGAACCACTCCGCTAAAAAACTCTCCAACGCAACCCGAACCATAGCTGTACAAACCAATCCGCTTGCCGGACAGATCTTCTTCAGCCGTTTCCAGCAACGAAGTCAGCCCCACATACATCGATCCCGAATAACAATTTCCCGTGATCCGACTGTATCGAAGCGACTCCTCCAGCAAGGCCTGCATCTGTTCCCGATCGGTTTGGACTTTAAATTTACGACATAGTTTCTGATGAGCCTTTTCAGCCATTTTGGTGAAAGGAATATGGTAGCAAAATCGGTCAAAATCTGAGAGTGCGCGGCCCGTCTGTTCAGCATACTGCTTCCAGGATTCGACTAGGGCATGAATATAAACCATGGTGGAATATTTTCCGTCCACCAGAGCTTCTGAACGATAGTTCGGTCGCCAGAAGTCCATTACGTCTTCCGTATAGTAACCACACTCCGGATCGATCGTCATAATCCGGGGGTTGGCCGAAATCAGCATAGCAACCGCTCCGCATCCCTGTGTGGCCTCTCCGGGACTACCCAACTCATAGCGGGCAATGTCTGATGTAATCACCAACGCTTTTTTCGTTGGGTTCCTAGCCACAAAACCAATGGCCAGTTGAATACCTGCTGTACCGCTGTAGCAGGCCTGCTTTAATTCAACGGTTCTACAACGGGGTGCCATCTCCAGTAAGCCATGCACATAAACCCCGGCAGCCTTCGACTGATCAATTCCACTTTCCGTTGCAAAAAGTAAGAGCTCAACATCATCCAGTTCGCCCTCTTTCATTAAAGGGTATGCTGCGCTGGCACCTAGAGTAACTACATCTTCATCCGGAGCCGGAATGCCCATTTTTTCCTGCCCGATACCGACATAATATTTATCGGCATCAACAGACCGGGCTTCTGCGAGCGTTTTTAAATCAACGTAGTAATGCGAAGTATAAAAACTTAGCTTATCTATTCCAATGTTCATCTAGAATGAGCTCCTCTCGACCCTTAATTTCATCAATCTTACCGGCTCCCAGCAGGAACATGGCCGTTGCAAATTCGCGTTTAAGTCGTTGAATTTCGGCACGAACCGCATCAGCCGATTCCCGTGCCGGATTTAGAAAAGGCCGGGCCAACCCGCAAAGGGAAGCGCCGAGAATCATGCTCTTGACCATATCTATGCCATTTCGTAATCCACCCGATGCAATCAGATTCACTTCATGCCGATAAGGTTTCATCATTCTAAGTGCCGTCGGTGTGGGAATACCCCAGTCAGCAAAGAGCTCACCTAATTCAGGACTGTTGCTACGCTTACTTTCCACCATGCTCCAGGAAGTTCCTCCCGTTCCAGCAACATCAATATGTTTAATGCCAGCTGCAAGTAGGTGCTCGACATCTTCCGAAGAAATGCCTGCGCCGACCTCCTTAATAATCACCGGTTTTTTCAGTGTTTGAACAAGGACCGCAATTTTATTCCGCAACCCGGAAAAGTCAGTATCCCCTTCCGGTTGCACGGCTTCCTGTAACGGATTGAGATGTAGATACAGACCGTCTGCATCCAACACCTGAATAGCTGCCTCGCAGTCGGCAAATCCAACATTATAATTTAATTGAACGGCACCCAGATTACCCAACAGGACGGTCGATGGAGCATACTTTCGCAGTTCAAAACTTTCTGCGGCAGCTTGATCGGATAAAAACACCCGTTGCGACCCCACAGCCAGAGCAACACCCTCAGCCTCAGCAGCAATTGCAAGGTTTCTGTTAATTTTGACTACCTCCTCATCGGCGCCGCCCGTCATCGATGAAATCATCAACGGAAACGAGAGATCTTTCCCGATAAATTTCGTACTCGAGTCCACCTCGGAAAGGTTGAGTTCAGGCAAAGCCCGATGCGTAAGTCGTATGTGATCAAAATAACACTGCCGTCGATCTATCGCGGCGTCATCTGATACAATATTGATATGATCCAGTTTCCGCTGGTTTATTTGTTCCATAATGAGGAGGACTTTATACTGATTAGCTAAATGATGGAAACCCTAAAACTCAACCCTTGCATTCAACTCCGGTCGGTTTATAGTCTG
>JADGFE010000184.1 GCA_016744085.1 Kiritimatiellales bacterium
GGATTGGAAAGCGGGAGGATCATCGCACCGAACAGTGTGGCATAGAAAATCTGCGTATTGTTTCGACGTTCGATAAGAGCAAAGTAAAGAAGGACACTAAACGGTCGGATATCTTTTCCCTAATTGATTTGGAACATGCGCGAACCGGAATCGAATTGAGCAAGACCAAGGACTGCTGGGTGCGCGGTGTAACAGTTCAGTATGTTGCTCAAACAGCCGTGCAGGTTAGTCAAAGTATACGGGTGACGGTACAGGATTGTGCCATGATTGATCCGGTTGGAGTAACTCAGGGGGGAACCAAGTACAGTTTCGTGAATGCGGGGCAACTCTGTTTGTTCCAGCGGCTTTACTCGCGCAATGCCCGTCACGATTACACGCTTGCGCCCAGAACAGGTGGCCCGAACGTGTTTCTTCATTGCTTTTCGGATGGCTCAATCACGGCCAGCGAGTCTCATCATCGCTACGGTCATGGTGCTCTTTACGATAGCTGTATCCTTCGTGGAGACGGCATTTTTCTGGCTGTTAATCGAGGTGAATCAGGGTCCGGCCATGGGTGGAGCAGTGGCATGGTAATTTTTTGGAACTGCGGGGCAGTCCTCACGGCGGTAATGGAACCGCCAACCTCGCAAAACTTCAGTATCGGCTGGTCTGGATCGCCAAGCATGTTGGAGCAGTCGGAACGGCATGCGAAGAAAATTCGAAACTGGTTGGGGAGCGTATCGCTGAAGGGGGGGGCGGTGCTGGGCGATGGCCACATTGAGTTTCCTGATCAATTGGTCAAGCCGCACAGCCTTTATCTGCAGCAACTGCGTGACAGACTGGGTGTGGAGGCTGTAAAAAATATAGCGGTGCCGTGGCAGTGGGAGGCGTTGGATTCCGAGAAAAGCGGCCGGCTAAACGAGCCTGTTTTCCGATTGTTGCCCTGACTTAAGATTCTTTGTGGTTTTTTTAATGACGTAAGCTCCTCTTTTCGATCTCTATAGGTAATTCGGTCAAATACACATTATTTATGCCTCTTCAGCTAAATCGGTGGATTAATTCCGGCTCCGGGAGCTCGCCCATGGGGTTGGGGAAGAGGCGTATACGCTATGTCCAGCAAAGCGCCGAAGAGATGGAAGTGCTCTTTACGTTCCTCGCAGAGCGGTAGGAACGCCGTAGCCTGATGATCAACAGCAATCTGGTCTTCAGTCAATGAGACCGTATCTTCAAAGACGCCATGACCCCGGCCGCCGTAATCGATAGACTGGTGCATCATTCCACCATATTAGAGCTGACGAAGGAAAGTTTCCGAATGAAGGTTGTTGAAGTGAAACTTAATAAGAATTAATTCCTCCCCCTGGGGGGAGGAAGGATTGGGGCTTCGCTTCCATCAACCACTCATCAAACAAGCCCCGAACTGACGACCGGGATAGTTGTCGTCAACCGGTAAGTGTAATTGTCGTTGACAACTTCACTTGGCGAATGCACTTCTGTGCAGCTTTTAGCTGATCTTTTTCTTCCACGCTTTCAATCGTTACCCGTTTAGCCAGTAGGTCGCTACGCCCGTATTTTTTCAACCAATATGTGATCGTGCTGGTTCCTCGAATCCCATAAGCAAGCATGGCCTCTTTCTGCGTCCGGAATTTACCTTGGGAAAATTCTTCAACAACCTGTCTTTTAAAATTTTCGCTGTACGTTATCACTTCTTTGGGCATTTTCATCCTTTTCAAAGTGATACCCTATATAAGGACAGGACACCTTCTGTGTAGTGTTGTTTTAGTCGACAACACATTACAGATAAGATGCCCGGTGTGTTAATCATTCATTCATTCATTTACTCACTTATTAGCGCAGTACCTCGTACCTCGGCACTGCGCTAATGCGTCAGAGTTTTTGTTCAACTCTGACGCATTCGGCGGAAGACCCTAATTTAGTATACCCACTCAGCCTGTTTCCATTTTTTCCCATAGTAAGTAGGATCATTTTTCACTTCGATACCAGGATTTGATCTTCCGTTTTTTATATATGAACCTAGAGTTTCTTCAAGCTCTTTGGTTTTTCCAGGGTACTGCGAAGCTTTATTGAATTTTTGTTCAATATCTGTGGATAAATTATAAAGCTGAACGGGAGAATTATCTCTTTCCTTGGGCTCATTTGGTGCACCCTCGGGGGAGTTTTCTGCTTTGTGATGCATATAAACCCAATCCCCTTTTCTCATCGCAAATCTTCCTCCCGAATTGACCATGACCACACCAGCTTCCCGCGTATAAGGCTGGCCAAAAAGAAGTGGCAAAAAAGAATGACTGTCTTCGGCTTCTCTTTCACTTAATTGGACATCAATAACATCTGCACATGTCGCATAGATATCTACTAATGATAGTGGTTCGGATGAGACACTGGATGGTTCTATTTTAGCCGGCCATCTCAGAAAAGTAGGAATCCGGTTCCCTCCTTCAAAATTATTTCTTTTCCTGCCACGCAGAATACCGGCTCCTTTGTGCTTATATTTTGCATAATTGATTACCATATCATTTTCAGGACCATTGTCTGAACTGACAATAACTAATGTATTCTCATCGATACCAGATTCTTTGAGTGATGACATCAGTCTCTCTAACACCCAGTCGCATTCCGTCACAAAGTCTCCATAAAGCCCTGCATCAGATTTTCCAATAAACTTTTGATTGGGGACATGAGGAGTATGAGGAGCGGTGGAAGGGTAATATAAAAAGAAGGGCTTATCTTCTTTGGCCATTTTTTTAATATATGAGTCAACTTTATCTGCAAAAACAGGAAGAGCGTCCTCCAGCTTTACTTGAGGGTTAGCATAACCAGTTTTGCTATGCTTTTTCTTAGTTACGACTTCACCCTCTACTCGCCCATCCTCAATAAAAGCAATAGGTGACATATCCCAGGAAGCTGAACAGATATAAGAATAATCAAAACCCAATTCGTTGGGACCCAGAACAATTTTCTGCTTAAAATCAACGCCAGGGTCTGCATATTTTTGATTTTTATTTTCTTTGTACGCTTTCATATAGACTTCTTTATATTCAGCCTCCCCCTGATCCTTTACCTGCCAATCTAAACCAAGGTGCCATTTGCCAATAATTGCCGTGTTATAGCCGTTTTGACCTAATAAGTTCGCAATGGTCCTTCTTCCTGGGCGTATTAAAGATGGCGAAAAGCTACCCAGCACACCTGATTTCAATCCTGATCTCCATGGATAGCGTCCTGTTAATACCCCGTAGCGGCTGGGAGTGCAGACTGCAGAAGGAGTATGTGCATCTAGAAGAGTGAGTCCTTCTTCAGCAAACTTATCAAAATTCGGAGTTGAAATTTTCGATTCTTTGTTAAGACAAGAGAGGTCGCCATAACCAAGGTCATCAAAGTAAACAAAAATAATATTAGGCTGAGGGGATGCACTGAATGCCTTTGCATTGATGCACAACAGCGCTAAGAGCCCGATGAATAATCTTGAGTTTTTAATTTTACATGTCCTGATTTTGGTCGATTCAATCATTGTATTACTTCCTTTATAACGTTTTACATTTCGGTCTTATTTTAAAATCCTGTTCGGCCTCCCTTCGGTCGTGGTTTCGACCTAAGGGGAGGCATAAACAATTCGAACGGACAAAGATGCACCATCTTCACTACTATTTATTTTCTTCAAGCGCAACTCAATCTTGTGAACCCCGGCGCACCCGTATATTTCGCGCCTTATTAACCGGTGAGTACTGATTAAAAGCGAAGGCCGCTTGCTACACCTAGGGTGTGTCAAAGCGAGTTGTTTACCACGTAAACCTCTCATTTTAATACCGTCCGAGTTTTAGGGGATCAGGTCAATTTCTCAACGGATCGGTTCCTGCGCGGATTTCGATTCCATCCTCTTGGCCATCTAGATCAGTATCGGCCAAATTGGGGTCGGTACCGAGGAGTGCCTCTTCTTCGTTGGTCAGTCCGTCGAGGTCTGGATCAAGAGCTTGAAGGGCGAGCATTTCGGTTGCCATATCTGCACCAAGAGCCAGTTGACCATTTTTGCTGAAATGAATTCTATCAGTGGGTCTTACTGAATACCCATCGGTATTGACAAACCCTACTTGCGGCAGGTCTTGTGCAACCGTTTCTTGTGCCTGACGAAGGATGTATCCCGGGCTTCCCACAAGGTCAGCACCGAGGGGTTGATTATCCGAGAGGCCTCCGATGATGAAGGGAAGTTTTTTCCCCTCTAAAAGGTCCGTTCTAACACGAGAAATAAGATTTATCAGATTGGTTTCGTAGGCACTTGCAAACTCTTCTGAGCGGGTATCGTTCTCTCCTTGTTGCCAGATCATTCCAGCAAGTTCATAGGTATGTCCTTCGTTTTCTAAGGCTGAAAGTCCTGCCTGAACCGTTGATACGAAGGTTTTATACAGCGACCCTTTTTCTGACCACTGCGTGTGAAGGTTCGATCCGCCAGCACTATATTTTATGATCGCCGCATTAATGGAGGGGGCTGCATCGGCGATGGCTCGTCCAAAAGCAATTTCGAGGCCAAACTCTTTAGCGTAAACTGGGCGCTTTCTGCCATGCCCGGATCCGGGAGCAAGGTTGATCCATGTATCTTCGACAAGCCACCCCACATTGGTGGTTGACTGGGTTCGGTGCCAATAAAAACGAACATCGGTCTGAGGAGAGGATAGAGAGGAGGGCAGTTGGGCTGCATCGCCTCGGCCACTGGCATTCGATTGCCCTCCCAGTAGGTATACTCGGTAGTGTTCAGCGGGTGACGATAGTGCACAGGCTAGCGTTGCCGTTATGAAAATACAGCGCCGTGCAATACTGTTTTTTCGGGATGAAAAATAATTCATGTAAACTCCTTTTCTGTTCTTTTTATTGGACTCATATTTACGATCTCAGTTGTCTATTGCAAATAGAGCACCTATCCGTCGCAATTAGATGATGAAGTAAAATAAGAGGAGGCAGGTTCGTCTCCTCTTATTTTTTGCCCGTCATCTGTTCAGTGATTG
>JADGFE010000185.1 GCA_016744085.1 Kiritimatiellales bacterium
CCGTCGTAAAAATCTGGAGGGAATCGACGGCCTACAAGACGAACGAGAAAGAGATTTGCTACTACCTCTCTTCTGAGCCCTTCGACCAGCGCACCCCCGTTTCATAACGGATCAGACTCCGCGATCTCAGCGTCTCTGCGAGGAATTATTTCTAATCATGAAGGTTGTTGAATTTTTAGTTCAAGGCCGGTTGACAGGGCAGAAGAGCGTGCGTATATTCCGTGCTTCTTTTTGAGAGTGATTAGCTCAGTTGGTTAGAGCACTACCTTGACATGGTAGGGGTCGGAGGTTCGAATCCTCTATCACTCACCATCTTAAAAGGGCGCTGATTCTTACGAGTCAGCGCCTTTTTTCTTTTCTACTGATTCGAGGCCTTAACCAGAGCAAAAAAGCGGTCTTCATTTTTCTCCCATAGGCCATTCTGTTTCAGTGTTTCTGTCAAGGCATTTATTTTTGAAGAATCACGGGACGCTTCGAGAAAGGCCTGGTCTATGGAGCCAACTAAACTTTGTTGGGCCGAAACAGCCTGCTGCTGAATATCGTGAATATTTCCCTGAGCAGAACTTTGAACAAGTTCGACCATTAGTTTCATCAGGCAAACCTGCCATGGATCATTCACGCCAACGAGAATGGCGCTGAGAGGATCATCCATTGCGGCAACATCCGTCTTGACCCGGTCGAGTACATTGTCGATGTGGTCGGTTACGGTATATTCTTTCAGTTCCTGTTTATGAAGGCTAAAGCCATATTGAAGAATGCGGAGATCGTTGGCGTGTTCTGCCAGCCATTCTGCATACTGTTCAGCTTCTTCACCGAGATCGCCAGCATCAAGCTGACCGAGTGAATGAGGCATTATAATTGCGGGTTTCAGTGCTTTTAGATGGCCTTCACGAACGCATACCTTATCCACACTATCCATCTGTTGGCATATGAGGTAATAATTCACCACGGTGTCGCCGAACGTTTCAAGCCGGTTGGTCGGGGTCGTAATTAACTCGGTGTTATTAACGGCATACCAGAAATCAAATTGTTTGTTATTACTCATGGGATTGCGTGACGTTTGAAATGTGAGGCGTGATTTTCAATGCACCGGTTTACGCATCATGACTCACTCGTCGGTCCTTATTTCATTTTCTTTTCATTTTGCTGATAGTCAGCGAATTTCATGGAAACCACTTTGGAGATACCGCGAGTCTGCATGGTTACCCCATAAATAACATCCGCCGCCGCGATGGTCTGGCGACTGTGTGTGATGATAATGAATTGCGAGGAAGACAGGAACCCTTTCAGTGCATCAACGAAACGGTTAATATTGGCATCATCAAGTGCGGCATCGAGTTCGTCTAGTACACAGAACGGGCTCGGCTTCACTTTGAAAAGTGAGAACAGCAGGGCAACTGCAGTCATGGTGCGTTCTCCACCCGAAAGCAGGGAAATGGTCTGTAGTTTTTTTCCGGGAGGACGGGCAATGATTTCAATGCCTGCTTCCAGCACGTCTTCGTCGTCGGTTAGAACCAATTTAGCCGAGCCACCGCCAAACAGCTGTTTGAACATTTCCTGGAACTCGATATTCACCTTGTCGAAGGTGTTCTTAAACATTTCTGTGGTGGTCGCATTGATTGTTTTGATCATTTCCAGTAACTGGGTTTTTGCGGACAACAAATCTTCCTGTTGTTTGTTCAGGAAGGCATGGCGTTCTTCATGTTCGGCATGCTCTTCTATCGCAACCAGATTAACGGGGCCCATGGAATCCAGTTTTGCCTGAAGTTCTGCCACGCGGGTTTCGATTACTTCGCGGTCTGGAATTACGTCGTTTTCCCAGCGCGGCGCTTCGGCTTCGGAGAGTTCTTCTTTTGTAATATGATATGCACCGGTAATACGTTCCAATGCATTATCGTGCCGCATCGTGTATTCGGCTTTTTGAACATCGAATCTGGATTTACGTGTGAGTTCAGCTTCTAAAGCATTCCGAAGGCCACGCAGGCGGTTTTCAGCCGTGGTTAAAATCTGGATCGTTTTCTCGCGTCGCGCCCGTTCGTTTTCAAGTGTTTGGGTGGTTTCCTGCAATCTGATTTCCAAGGGCTCTATTTTTGCATTTTCGTCTTCAATCGAAAATTTAAGATCTTCAATGCGCTGGTTGTAGGAATCGATGCCGCCCTTACGGTCATTAATCAATTCTTCCAGTTCCTGGATCCGTGCTTCCATCGGTTCCTTGCGGTTGTTCAAATGTTCCACGGCCTGCGATTTTTGGGAATAGGTAATCCGATGCTCGGAAGTGATGGATAGAGCATCGGACCTTTTTTCTTCAATTGAATTCAATGCCGTGGTCTGATTGCCAATCTGTGTGCGAATGTTTGCCTGACGATCCCGTGCTTCCTGTAATTCAGTTGCAAGACGGGTTCGCATTTCAACGCCTTCGCTTTCGGTTTCAGTTAAGTTGTTGAGCTCAAAAGTAACCGTCTCGACGCGCTCCCGTGCCCCGGCGGTTTCTCGGACAATGACTTGACGCTCGCCTTCCTGTAACGCGAGTTCGCGGCGGTATTCCTCGAGCATCTGTCGGGTATTTTCAATGGTTGAAGCGATGCCACTTTCTTCGCCGCGAAGTGTCTCAAGGGAATTTTCAGTGCTTTGCGTTTCGGCATCGAGCGCGAAAATTTCTTCCTGTAGCTGTTCTCGGAGCTGGTGGCGGGCAAGAGGGCTTTTATCTTCGGTTCCAGGCATCCAGATTTCAGATGTTCCATCGCCAGAAACTACCGTTCCGTTTTGCGTGACAACAACGGTGTCTGCTGAGAGGGCCGCAGGCAGTTCCACTTCGGATCCGACTACGCGTACATTCCAGAACAGGCGACGCACAAGGGGGGCAACTTCATCATTATAGGTAATGCATTCGAGTAAGCTTTTTCCGATCGCTGATGAGGTATCAAATGAGGCTTCCTCTTTGCTTGATACCACGCTGAGCAAGCGGGCACTTCCTGCTTCCTGGTCCCGAAGCCAATTAAGGGCATCGCGGGCGAGGGCTTCGTCCTTAACGACAATTGCATCAATGCAAGGGCGAAGAATCGCTTCCAATGCTGTTTGGTATTCCGCAGAGGTTTTCAGTTGTTCGGCCAACGGGCCGATAATGCCGGAGCGATCCGGCGTAAAATCGGTTGGAGGATCTAGCAGGATTTGTGCGCCGGGAGGAAATCCTTCGGTACGGGCTTCACCGCCGGATAACATTTCAAACTGTGCCCGTTTAGCGGCCACATTTTTCAGTCCATCATTAAGTTTGCGTTCACCGTCAACGATTAGATCTTTTCGGCTGGATCGATCGGAGTTGAGGGCATTCATGGTCTCTGCCTGTTCCGCCACTTTGCCGGACAACATTTCCACTTTAACGTCCATCTCTTCTTGATTTTCTATGAACGAGCCGAGCGAGCGTTCTAATTCTGATTTCTCAGTAGCCAGACGCTCTTTCTTAAGCATGGCGGAGCGGTCGCGCGCATCAAGAGCGTTAAGCTCGTTTTGCATTTTGGAGGATTGTGAGTCGAGAGCGACGGATTCGTTACGCAGGCTGTTGAGCTGTGAACGGGTGCCGTTCATCTGGTCTTCCACATCCTTCTGCGCAAGCGTGGCCCGGTCCAGTTCTACTTTTGCAACATCTTTTTGTTCCGCAGAAATTTGGATGTCTGAAATAATTTTCTCCAACTCGGACCGATGAGCTTCCAGTCGAATACGCGCTTCTTCAGTTTCCTGAGAATTACGCTGGGCGAGGGTAGTCAGTTCAGCAATGCGATCGGTGTTCATGGTAATCAGATTGCGGGTACGCTCGAGTTCTCCGCGTGCTGCCGAGGCCTGTTCCATGGCCTGGGAAATGGTTTCTTCGAGCTGAGTCAGCGCGTGGCGGGAGGTTTCTGCTTCGCTCTCTGCGGATTCAACCTGCTCATGCAATTCTTTGACTTTATGTCCCAGCACTTGAAGTTCACCGGATAGCTCATTCATTTTCTGAGCGTATTCCTGCAGTTTTTCCCAGGTCACGTAAATATCCAGGCCGCGCATTTCTTCAGAGAGATCTTTAAAGCGTTTGGCTTTTCCCGCCTGCCGTTGGAGGGAGATGATCTGACGTTTAACTTCGCGGATGACATCGTCTAGGCGAAGCAGATTGGCTTCGGTGTGTTCGAGTTTACGAAGCGCTTCTTTTTTATCGGCTTTATATTTTGTAATCCCGCTGGCTTCTTCAAAAACTGTGCGGCGGTCTTCCGGTCGGGCGGAGAGAATCTGGTCGATTTTTCCTTGTTCGAGTACCGAGTAGGAATCGGTGCCGACGCCGGTGTCCATAAATAAACGGTGAATATCTTTCAGTCGGCAGGCTTTACGGTTCAAAAAATAGCCGCTTTCTCCTGAACGGAAAACGCGACGGGTAATGCAGACTTCGTTATATTCAATCCCCAGAGCTTCCGTGCAGTCTGCCAGTGTGATGCTGACCTCGGCCATACCCAGCGGTTTGGAGGAGTCGGTCCCGTTAAAAATAACATCTTCCATTTTTGCACCGCGCAAAGCCCGGGCACGCTGCTCGCCAAGTACCCAGCGCACAGCATCGGAAACATTACTTTTTCCGCAGCCGTTCGGACCGACAATGGCCGTCATTCCAGGCTCAAATTCAAGCTTGGTTTTGTTTGCAAAGCTTTTGAAGCCTACAATTTCAAGGGTTTTAAGATACACGGGTTAGCTCCTCTACAAAAATGATCGCCAAAACTAGCATATTCCCAGTGAGGGATGAAGGTGGAATTTTGGTGCAATTAAGCCGGGTTCAACGAGTATTTATTTTGAGAGCGGAGATCAGGGAATGTATTCTTTATCAAATAGTTATGTGGGGGAGGGCATTGTTAGAAAGTACGGGTCTTCCGCCAAATCAGTGGGTGCACGTGAGGTTTTCGCTTTGCCTGAAAGTTTGAAATGGCCTGAAATCAGGATGGCATACAAGTAATATGAC
>JADGFE010000186.1 GCA_016744085.1 Kiritimatiellales bacterium
TAATGTGAATGAAAACTCACGCTCATCGGTGTATGGCGTAACCTTCGAGTCGTCCAGATTGACGGTCACAAAGTTATTCATTCGGCACCCGGTGTTCGGGCAGCCCAATTCCAGCTCAACCTCATCTCCGAGGGAAATCTGGCGCAGCTTGACCAGCGTGAAAAGCCGGTCGCCAGACAACAGATTCAGCATGTCACTTACACCGGGATTTTCATTCTCACCGAGCCGAATCGTGCAATTTTTAAGCACCTGATTGATCGCCTCTCCATTTCGGATGAGACGCTGGTTTGTTAGTAGTTCTTCTTCAACACCGGTCATCTCTTTGAGTTCGATCTCGATGCCGCTGGGTAATTCAAATGTATACATTGGTGTACTCCTGATTAAGTCCAATACTGGTAACAGAGAGTGAGTTTCTCGAAGGTGTTTTCCGTGTTGCCGCCTTCGAGTTCGTCATATTCCAAGCCTTTGATCCATGCACCGTGCAGCGTCCACCGACGGGTTTCATTGCCGCTCCGGTCATAACGCACCAGATCAACATCGCGCATATAGTCGGCAGGAAGACCGCCAGTGACTGCGTTTACATCCACCTGTTTTTTGACCCATTCGCGAGCGGCTTCATCGGAGCCGTCCTGGAGGATGCCTTTCTCGAGGCTGATGTCCTCAAACTTCACCCGACCGGCGACCTTTTGATCGAACATTGATCCGGCGGGGGCGAAGGCCACCTCCTCAAATTCAGTTTTCGGCTCCTGTCCCTTGTGGAACAGAGCCACGTCAAAGCCGTTAACCTCAATGGCGAACTGCCAGTTTTGGTAGAGGCTCTTGGGCATATTTCCGCTATTCATGATTGGTTCTCCTTATGGGATCAGTTCGCTGAAGACCGCTCCGGTTCCGGAGAGGATAAAGTTGAGTTCGATGAATTCCGCCGTCTTGGTCGGCTTGACGAATACCCGTGCCATCATTTCGTTCCGGTCGATGACCACGGGCGTATTGGTCTCTTCGTCGCATTGAAAGGCATAGTCATACAGACCGCCTTTTTCCTTAATGTCCTGAAGGAATGGATTGACCAAGCGTCCCAATGACCGCCACGTCTGCGGATTGTTCGGTTCAAACACCACGAAACGGGAGGATTCGGAAATGGCCTCTTCGATATACATCATCAAACGGCGCACATTGACTCGGTCCACCGCCGAGGGCTGGCTCTGAAGCGTTTTCTGCCCCCAGATATTAATGCCAGTATCGGGGAAGACGGCAATCGTATTGATCCCTTCCGGATAGAGTACATCGCGTTCGCCCCGGCTCGTTTTGTAGGTAACGGTCAGTGCGTTAAAAATGCGGCCCCGATCAATTCCGGCTGGTGCCCACCAGACATGCGTCTTCTGATCGCTTCGGGCACAACACCCGGCCACCGCACCACTGGGCGGAATATTTTTCTTTTTGGATGTCAGTGGGTCGCTGATTTCCAACCACGGATAATAGAGCGAGGCATAGGAAGAATTGAACGCCGCATGCGTGTAGGTTCCCTGACCTTTACGGAAGTTAACCACATCCAACGGTTCTAGCATCGGCGGTGCGTCGGCAATGAAGAGCAGATCTTTGCGACTTTCGGCGTAGCCGATCCCTGCATTAATAACCGGAACGGTAGTCACTCCAGGAACCATCAGTAAATTCAGCGCATCGATTTCATCAAACGCGAAAAGCCCGGTTCGTTGGGATGGATCGCCGATATAATCGCTGTCGGAGAGATCAGCAAGGCCGTCGTCTCCTCCGCTCAGCATATAGGTTTCGGCTCGCGGGGTTCCCATGAATGTGTCGCCAACAGGAGTCCAGATGTCATGAATGGTAATGTAATCGGAGATGCCATTGACGCGCAGCTCCACAAAATCTGGGGAGCTTTCATCCGAACTGACCTTGCTGTAGGTTTCAACAACCTCGCCTTTATAAAGGACGGTAAAATCAAAGAATTCATCCGTCATGTCCGAATTATCAATTCGTACTTCCAACCGGTTCCCCCAGAAGCCTTCATTGATCGCCAAAACTTCATAAACCTCCGGGCTAAACGGCTCAGTTTCTCCACTCAAGACCTGTATCGTCATTTGACTGAGCAGCCGCACACTTGATTTGACCCCCGTCAGCGTGTTCCGGGCTACCGGATCGGCATAATGCGCCACCCGGCAGACATACAGGATGGATCCGCCGTTATCAAAAAACGCCCGCGCAGCATACGCGAGGTAGCCTTCATTAATATAGCCACCGAAGGTTTTCAGGAATTGCTCCCAGCTCGTTACCAGTGTTGGCTTATTGATCGGACCTTTTTCGGCGACGCCCACCATTGCGGCGGACGAAGTGGAAATCTGCTTTACGTAAAAACTGAAATCGGTTTCGCGGGGGTAAACACCCGGAGATAGATAGCTCGGCATGATTATTTACTCCCTTTGGTGGTTTTCGCCGTGGATGCGGCTTTCGGTTTTTCAGTGGTGAGGGCCGGTTTCTTGGTAGGCTGCTTCTGCAACCGAATCAGACCATGCTTTTCAGCGAGTTTGATTTCATGCGACACCTCCTTATCGGGAATCGCAGTGCGCTCCCGCGAGCCGAGATGTAGGGTCTTTTCCCCGGCCATATTGAAGGTGAGCGGTTGGAACTGAAGGTTATGGATTTCAATCACAATACATCTCCTTGAGGGTTATAGGTTCGTTTTTCGTTCACGCTGCCGTGAAACTCGAAAGTGCGATCTTTGATGAGCTGTCCGTTCCGGATCTGGCCGTCATATACTGGGCAGTCTTCAATTCGGATGCGCCCGGTGCTCTGTTTAAGATTGGAAAGATTGATCCGGTTCAAACCGCCCAGCGGCGTGAGTTCGGTCAGGTTGAGCGACCCTTTGTCATCGATGGATAAAACCGGGGTGCATTGGATGAAACGGGAAACCGCCTCGTAAAAATCGAGCAGTTCAGATTCGCGATCCACCGTGATAATGAACTCAAAGTCCAGGTGGTAGAGGCGCGGGAAAGCACACTCCTCATAGGATAGGTTTTCAACGTCCTTCTCGATCAGACGGCTCAAATTGCGCCGTTGGCTGTTTTCGGACAGCTTTGGCCCTTGGAGAACCACGCTCGGCGTTCGCTGCACCTCGAACAGATCATCAGGCAAAACCAAAACCGCATCCGGATGGATGTCGGCTTTGATCTTTCGGATTAAGGTTTCGGTAACGGTTCGAATGGTGCTCACGGTGTTCTCCAATTGCTTCTGGAGGGTTACTTACCGGAAACGCCGTGAATGTGTCGGAATCAGTGGTAGAGATTTATCACCGAGATTTATCACTCAACCCTTTTGAGATTCTTTTCAGTTATTTGTGTGATAAAACAAAAAGCAGCAAAACAGGAGCCAGACATGGAAATAGCAGGACGGACAATTTGGCAGCAGGCCGCAGGGGATACAGACCGGAATTACGGACATCTGTGCTTGAAATGGGATGTTATCTTGAATGGACCCGGATATGCGGGACCTTGGCCTGATTGCCGAGCACCCCTCCTGAATGATGGATGGACCTCAAAAAAATGCACAGGGATTGGGCGGTTTTGTGACGACATGTCTGATGGAGACCTTGTGGTATTGCGCTTGGGAACATCTAATATACTCGGTGTTGGTGAAGTAGTTGGTGATTATGAATGGAAGGAACTTTTTGGCGATGTAGATGGGTGGGATTTACAACATATTCGGCGTGTACGTTGGTTGTGGAGTTCCCTAGAAGCTCCTCAGAAATTTAATTCCTATACCATGAAATTGGGTGACACAACACAGCTTCTAAGCTCTGAAGCTGTTGAGCAATGGCTTCAGTCTCTTGAGATTCCAGCCGGAGCATCAACCCGTGAATTAGTTGAACTCCCACCTGCCGGACAATGTGGAGAGATCGAACTGGAAGATGTTTCCTCTTTTCTTTTCGATCAAGGGGTTGCCAGCGCCTCTATCGAATCCCTTTTGATGGAGATGGGAGAGCTGGAGCGTATTGCCAAATGGTACAAGCGCTCAGAAAAACCGTCTGAATCAGAAACGGTTGCCTATCTGGTGGTTCCCTTACTTCGGGCATTGGGCTGGACTCCGCAGAAGATGGCGGTGGAATGGAACCGGGTTGATGTGGCTCTTTTCAGTTCACTTCCACGTTGCGATGAAAATCTAGGAGTGGTCGTGGAGGTAAAAAGGATGGATAAATCCTGCCTTACCGCTATCTCTCAGGCGCAAGGGTATGCTCAAACGCGCCACAATTGCCATCGTTTAATTGTGACCGACGGTATACGTTATGGCGTATATGTGAAGGAGCAGGATGAGTTCACGCTCCACGCCTACATGAACCTAACTGAGCTCAAGGACAATTATCCTATTCATGAATGCCACGGAACCAAAATGGCCCTTTTGGCAATGACGCCTGAGTGGAAGGGAGATCTTTCAATTTATTGAATATCTGCACCGCAGCTAGAGAACACCTTTTAATGCATCCCGATAATTCTGTTCAATCATCTTGCGGTGTTTTTGCATGACTGGATGTAGGAATGGGCGGGCCGGAATGATGATGGTTGCGCCATTGGGATGGTTGATGGTTGCGCCGTATTCCATTACCGCACCGATGTTGACCATATCCTCGCCGTTTTGGTTTGCGGTGCCCCGGAGCAGGCCGACGAAGGCTTTGTCGGCCATGATCTTCTGGGTGATGGAATTGATCAGGAACCCAGTATCGATGAGGGCTTTGCTGGAACCTTTTCGGTCGATGGTACTATCGGCCAACTTGGCGAAGGGTTTACCGCCGGGGGCTTGACTGCGGATGCCGCGTTGGATTTCGCGAACAAGAAAAAGTGAGTTGCGAATGGTGGCCTGCTGCAGGGCCGCCGCGATGCGAACACCGAGCGTGCCGTTGAGTTTGGCCTTTGCTTTGTTCCAGTCGCCAGTGCGTTTAACGCCCATGAAGCTT
>JADGFE010000187.1 GCA_016744085.1 Kiritimatiellales bacterium
TAAATTTTAAAACCGCAGAAGAGTTGTTCATTCAGGAGTTGACGGCATGAGATGCTCCCGTCTCAGAAAAGTTGGGCATTTTAATTTACAGTCTACCGAGCATTCGTTAAGGACGGGGTTCTATTTCAAAATTCTCCAACTACCTGAAACCAAGCAGTTTGATTTTTAACTAAAAAAATCCAGCGGTATCTGCTTCCATAGGATGGATGAAGATTGCAAATCCTGAATGGAAGAAGGCTCCGCAATGCGGGGCGGTAGCGATACGCTTGAAATCATCATTGTGCCGAAGGCCGAACACGGGCGGCGACCTTCACTATCTTGGTTCGGCCAAGCCGACTGGGGATTTCCTGCGGCAGGCGGTGGTGTGCGATGGCGAATGGGAGGCTCTGTTCGCTTGGGCCCCGGCCTGCTATGCGCTGAAAGATCGCGACGAATGGGTCGGATGGCATGCGGGATAGCGCGCCGAACGCCAGAAACTCGTCGTCCAAAACCGTCGTTACCTGCTGCTCCACGACCGCGGAACCGAACCGAATCTTGCATCAAAGGCGCTCGCAGCAGCACTACGTACGCTGCCGGAGTAATGGATGGAAGCCTTCGGCTATCTGGGGATCGACGAAGTGTATCTCGGCAAGGTTATGGGCTTTATCACCGTGGTTCGCTAAAATCATCAGTCGGCGACTCGATGGCCTACTGGAAATACGCGAAACTCACTAGCGCCAGCCAAGAGGGATTCAATAACAAGATCGGCTGGCTGACTCGGCTGGCCTACGGCTATCACAATGAAAAATACCTTCATCTGAAGATCTACGACCTGCCAAACCTATCGACAAGAAAGAGTCTCTAAAAAATGTACATCCGAGAAGATCCACTTTTTCGTAGAAATAGCCCCTCTTTTAGTACAAATTCTAAATAAATTATTGCGCCGTCGAAATTCATACCATATGTTGTGCTATCTTGAATTAGCGCGTCAACATGTTGTGCTTTATGCGCGTATTCCAAAGGGGCCATTTCAGAGCTAAATACCTTATTTACGGTAGTTTGTGCCATTTCTGCCCCTTCATGAGTTAAAATTGATAGGGTTGGATATGAGCAAAGAATTGTTAGTAAATAAGCGCAGTGGAGAGCAGGCCCCGATGGATCTGGAAAAGATCCATAAAGTGGTAACCTGGGCGGCGGAAGGTCTTGAAAATGTATCCGTTTCGCAGGTGGAACTAAAATCGCAGATTCAGATGTATGACGGTATCCGCACCTCGGATATTCACGAAACCATTATTAAAGCGGCGGCTGACCTTATTTCTGAAGAAACGCCGGATTATCAGTATCTGGCGGCGCGCCTTGCAATCTTTCACCTCCGCAAGAAGGCCTATGGCCGTTTCACTCCGCCGTCGCTGTTTGAACATGTATGCAAAATGGTGAAGGCTGAGCGCTACGATTCCCATATCCTGGAAGACTATACGAAGCAGGAACTGGAGCAGATGGATCGGTTCATCGATCATGGCCGAGATCTGACCTTCAGTTATGCTGCGGTAAAACAGCTGGAAGGGAAGTATCTGGTGCAGGACCGTGTGAAGGGGCAGATCTACGAAAGCGCACAGTTTCTTTACATTCTGGTGGCCGCCTGTTTGTTTGCTCATTATCCGAAGGAAACCCGTCTCGAATATATTGAGCGGTTCTATAATGCGGTATCGACTTTTAAGATTTCCCTGCCGACTCCGATCATGGCAGGCATCCGCACGCCGACCCGTCAGTTTTCTTCCTGCGTATTGATTGAATGCGGCGACAGCCTTGATTCCGTGAATGCCACATCGAGCGCCATCATTAAATATGTCAGCCAGCGTGCCGGCATCGGCATCAATGCCGGCCGTATACGTGCGCTGGGCAGCCCGATCCGGAATGGAGAAGCGTTTCACACCGGATGCATTCCATTTTATAAACATTTTCAGACCGCAGTCAAAAGTTGCTCACAAGGCGGTGTGCGTGGTGGAGCCGCCACACTCTTTTATCCACTGTGGCATTTGGAGGTGGAAGACCTGTTGGTGCTTAAGAATAATCGGGGTGTGGAAGAGAATCGCGTACGGCATCTCGATTACGGCGTGCAGTTTAATAAGCTGATGTATCAGCGCATGCTGAAGAATGAAAATATTACGCTGTTCAGCCCGAGCGATGTGCCCGGCATGTACGATGCTTTCTTTGCGGATCAGGAGCTGTTTGAAAAGCTATATGTTCAGTATGAGGATGATCCAACCATCCGCAAAAAACAAATTCCGGCCATGGAACTGTTCACCCTGTTTGCTCAGGAACGTGCCAGCACAGGTCGCATCTATCTGCAGAACGTAGACCACTGTAATACGCACAGTCCGTTTGATCCTGCTGTTGCGCCGGTGCGCCAGAGTAACCTCTGTCTGGAAATTGCGCTGCCGACCAAACCGCTTGATAATGTGAACGATGAAGAAGGTGAAATTGCACTTTGCACGCTATCGGCCATCAATCTTGGTGCGTTGGAATCACTTGATGAATTGGAAGATCTTTCTGATTTAGCTGTGCGTGCGCTCGATAGCTTACTCGATTATCAGGGCTATCCACTTCCAGCAGCGGAAAATGCTTCCATGGATCGTCGAACGCTGGGTATCGGCGTCATTAATTATGCCTACTATCTGGCGAAAAACGGCGTGCGTTATTCCGATGGTTCAGCCAAAGCGCTGACGCATCGCACGTTCGAAGCGTTGCAGTTTAACCTGATGAAAGCGTCCGTAAATCTGGCGAAGGAATTTGGAGCCTGTCCCAAGTTTAATGAAACCACCTATGCGCAGGGCATCATGCCGATCGATACCTATAAAAAGGATCTGGATGCAATTTGTTCCGAGCCTTTGCTCTGCGATTGGGGTGGTCTGAAAAAAGAAATTCTGGAGCACGGAATTCGTAATTCAACGGTGACGGCGCTGATGCCCTCGGAAACGTCATCCCAGATTTCGAATGCGACCAACGGAATTGAACCCCCGCGTGGATTGATCAGTGTGAAGTCCAGCAAGGACGGAATCCTGAAACAGGTGGTGCCGGAATTCGAAACGCTGAAGGATCAGTATGAACTACTCTGGACCATGCCCAATAACAAGGGCTATCTGGAACTCGTTGCGATTATGCAGAAGTTTATCGATCAGACCATTTCGGCCAATACCAACTATGATCCGAATCGTTTTCCCGATGGAAAAGTGCCTGTGAAACAGATTATTCAGGATATGCTCACGGCCTATAAACTTGGCGTCAAAACCCTCTACTACCACAACACTCGCGATGGCGCATCCGACCAACCGGTTGAACTGGCTGACGACTGCGCCGGCGGCGCCTGCAAGATCTAGGAGATTTAATCCATGGCTTTTTCAACATTCAGAAAAGAACAGAACGACGCCTTAACGGAACCGATGTTTCTGGGCAACAGTGTAAACGTTTCGCGGTTTGACCAGCAGCGGCATCCCGTTTTTGAAAGTATCATCGAAAAACAACTTTCCTTTTTCTGGCGTCCCGAAGAAGTGGACATTTCAAAAGACCGCGCCGATTGGCAATCGCTGACGGAGTGTGAACAGCACATTTTTATTTCTAATCTGAAATACCAGACGTTGCTCGATTCCGTTGCTGCGCGCAGTGTGAATGTCTGCCTTCTCCCGCTTGTCTCGCTACCCGAGCTTGAGACCTGGGTGGAAACCTGGGCGTTTGCCGAAACCATTCATTCGCGTTCCTATACCCATATCCTACGGAACTTGTTTTCCGATCCGAGTGTGGTGTTCGACGACATTATGGTGAATGAAAATATTATTAGCCGCGCAACGGATATCACCCGCCACTTTGACGATATTATTCTGATGTCGCATGTTTATTTTTCGCAGGGAGAAGGGGAGATTACGCTTGAAGACGGCAGCACCATTCATGTGTCGCGCCGTGCACTCAAGAAACGACTCTACCTCGCCATCTGTGCCATCAACTCGCTTGAAGCCATCCGATTCTATGTTTCCTTTGCCTGCTCCTTTGCATTTTCCGAACGCGAGCTACTCGAAGGCAACGCCAAGATTATTAAACTGATTGCTCGCGACGAAGCGCTTCACTTAACCGGCACCCAGAATATTCTAAACCTGTGGGCCGATGGTAAGGATGATCCTGAAATGGCGGAGATTGCCGCTGAGTTGCACGACGAAGGGTTGGCTCTGTTCCTCGATGTGGTTGAACAAGAAAAAGCCTGGGCTGATTATCTCTTTAAAGACGGGTCAATGATTGGGATGAACGCCGCCATTCTGAAACAGTATGTGGAATATATAAGCAATCAGCGGCTGATGGCGATCGGCTATAAGCCCCCGTTCGAGATTAAAACGAATCCGCTTCCGTGGATGGATTCCTATCTCGTCAGCGATAACGTACAGGTTGCTCCGCAGGAAGCCGAAATCTCGTCCTATCTCGTTGGGCAGGTGGACTCATCGGTTGATAGCAGCGATTTTGCTGAATTCGAACTTTAGTCACTGAAGGAGCTCGCGATGGGCCATCGAATTTATGTTGATGATCAGCTGAAGCCTTTCAACTTTGAAGACGCCGACGATTACAACTTGCTCGACTGCCTTGAAAAGCAGGGCGTACAAATGAATAGCCATTGCCGAGCCGGATTTTGCGGTGCCTGTCGATCGAATTTAATAAAGGGTGAGGTGGCCTATCCCGGTGGTACGCCACTCGTCTATTTGCGGGAAGGAGAAATTCTTCCATGCAGCTGTGTGCCAACCAGCGATATCGAGATTCAGACGAATCACTGAAGTATTTTAACTAATTTTATGGCCACAAATAAACACCGATTTATTTTCATCGGCATGGTCTTTTCATCTACAGGCCCTTTAGGCAATGCGGGTATGAAAAACCGATTTTCGTAGACAATTCCCTCTCGGTTTGTTTTTGTACTCTCGATG
>JADGFE010000188.1 GCA_016744085.1 Kiritimatiellales bacterium
CAGGCGGAGGCTGCCAGTTGGACGCCAGCTCAGTGGAAAACATCCCGCGAAACTCAGAACGCGTAGTCCTGTCAAGGCGGTCGCCGAAGAGACGTATACGATTAATCAACGGATTCAGAATGGATACGGAAAAAAATGGACATCAAATAAAAATGCCCTCCTTTATACTTTTGAACATGTCCGCTATAACTACTCCTCTTGAAACCGTCAATTATGAAAGCAGCCCGAACCGGGCATTTGCCAATGACGAAGGTGTTGTTATCAGTCCGCATGGAACACCCCTCTACGAAACTACCAAGGGTTATACTAGCGATATTTATCAGGGAGGTTATCGCATGATGCGACACTGCAACTTGCCGACACCGTTGTGCTACGGTCAGAATACGATATTCCCGTTATTAAAGTAAAGGTCCTTAATGATGGAGACTATGGACAATCCACCGTTGGCAGAACCGGTTGGGTGTCGCTCACAGCCACGAGTTTTACGGGCCTTTATGAGGCCCCGTCAAAAACGCTTATTTTGGAAGAAGCGACTGCCGAATCGAATTAATCGGAGTTCGGAAGTTTCGGCATAAAAAAAAACGCCGGTTCCCATTCAGGAAGCCGGCGTTTTTGCATATTGCTTGTTTAGGCTAGTTGCCTTCTTCAAACAACCAGGTTGAGAGATAGCGCTCTCCGGTGTCGCAAATGACCGTGACGATCAGCTTACCTTTATTTTCTGGTTTCGATGCGAGCTGGACTGCAGCGTGCACATTGCCACCGGCTGAAATACCGCAAAGAATACCTTCTTCCTTGGCTAGACGACGAGCCATCTTTCCGGCTTCATCACCATCGATCTGAACGATTTCGTCGATCAACGAAGTATCAAGGTTGTTCGGGATAAACCCTGCGCCAATACCTTGAATTTTGTGCGGACCTGGTTTTCCACCTGAAATTACCGGTGACTGTATCGGCTCTACGGCAACTGCCAGCAGGCTTTCTTTACGGGGTTTCAGTGCAGAAGCAACGCCGGTCAACGTTCCGCCTGTGCCAACACCGGCAACAAAGATATCAATGGCTCCATCTGTATCTTCCCAGATTTCTTCTGCTGTGGTTTGACGGTGAATTTCGGGGTTGACCGGATTATCGAACTGCTGCAGCATAATGGCATCAGGATTTTCCTCAACCAGCTGTTCCGCGGCTGCAATTGCGCCGGGCATTCCCTTTTCAGCAGGAGTCAGTACCAGTTCCGCACCCAACACCTGTAAAAGGCGGCGGCGTTCAATACTCATACTTTCTGGCATGGTCAGCACCAGCTTATAGCCTTTTGCGGCCGCAGCAAATGCGAGTGCGATTCCGGTGTTTCCGCTTGTAGGCTCAATAAGTTTGTAACCAGGCTTAATCAGGCCTTTTTCTTCCGCATCCTCAATCATGGCAACGCCAATACGATCTTTAACACTGCTTAGTGGATTAGCTGATTCCAGTTTGACCACTACAGTACCGGGCAGACCTTCTGAAACTCGATTAAGTTTTACCAGCGGAGTTCGCCCTACTGTCTTAGTAATGTCGTCATAAATAGGCATAAAATGTTCCCTCGTTAAATATTGAACATGATGGGTTGGTTTTCGGTACGCTTGATGTAGTCGTCGTGCAGTTCCTTTAAGGTGATTTTAGAGAAGTATTCCCTAAGTTCATCACTGGCACCCTGCCATACGCGTTGTACAACACAACTGTCTGAACGACTGCATCCCTCAGCTAGGCATCCGACCAAGTTAATGTCGCCTTCCGATGCCGACAAGATATCGTATACCGTGATCTCAGCTGCAGAGCGGGCCAAGCGAAAGCCGCCTCGAAGACCCCGGACGCTGTTAACCAAGCCAGCGTTCTTTAGCGGTACAATAATTTGCTCAATATAATCCGTAGAGATGCCCTCTTGTTCTGAAATCCGTTTTTTTGGAACGGGCTGATCTCCCTGCAAACGAGAGATACAAAGAAGAATGCGCGTTGCATAGCGCCCTTTAGTCGATAGTTTCATACGATTACCTCCGGTCAAACTGTGATTTTGTTATAATTTTCATCATGTATAAAGGTGAGTACTTTACCCGTCAAGAGGATACTTGGAAAAAACCGTAAGGGTTTTATGGGATATGGTTTTGCGCCAAATTACTGCGATTTATGACTTAGTAATCGTTTTTCCAGTTTACCCCAACACCCGGCCGCATATTGGGTCCTGTACTCGTTTCAACCGAAAAATGACGGGTAACTTCGTATTCTGCCATCATACCGGTTTCCGCCTCCTGATCGAAGGAACTACTAACTTCCACATAGAGATCCGACGTAATGTATTTACCTGCGGCTACAGAGGAACTTTCTCCGGCGGCATTGGCCTCGCGCCATTCCAATGTATCTACCCCGACGGCTTGCCTAAATTGATACATGAATCCCGGGCCGTTCAATCCCCCTGACAGTTGCTGTGCCGCAGCAGCAATTTGATAGGCCTGATAAGCTGAAATTGTTGAGGTGTCGCGATTAAAAAGTACTTGCGATAAGATTTCATCCTCGGGCATGGCCGGAGTTGACTCCAAATAAAACTGAGGAGCATTTACTCTGCCGTTCAATAAAAGTCGGGCAGTAATATCGCTACGGGAATATTCAGCAACTAGATTGTTAAACGCAGGTGTTGCGGGTATCGATCCATCCAACACCACTTCTCCATCGGGCTCAAACCTGAATTTTTTTCCGATAAAGCTAACATATCCACGTCGTGGTTTGATTATTCCCGCAACCGAAATTCCGGCAGGAGTATTCCGCACTCGCAAAGTTCCTCCCCACATAGAATCTATCAAGGATGCCACTACCGCAACCTGATCAGGCATTTCGATCGTGATATCCATGCCGAAGGGCAACGAAGAGTGGGCTTCCGCAGCTACGACCGTATTGGTTTCTGCATAGATATCAAAATCCGTTAGTATGAGCGGTTCGGCGGCAACCATATTATCGAGCAGGATATCAGCCCGATCAATCGTCAGCGCTCCCGTGATCTCCGGACGCGCGATGCGACCGCCTATACTTAATTCGCCGGAAACCTTAGCCTCAACTTCTGGTCGCTGAAGCACTTTTGCTCCGTCTAGTTTAAGCTGAACATCCAGTCCATTGCGACCAATCCCGCCCGTTAATGCAAGTCCACCCGCATAGCCATCCGTTGCCGAAGCATTTTTAAATTCTAATCCGTTGGAAGACGCAATCAGGTTCGCCTGAAGATCTCGGAAGACAACTCCCCAGTCATAGTGCTCATAACGAGCTCCCTCTAACCTCATATACCCCGTCGGCTCAAGCGACTCATAGGAAAGATCTGCCACCAATTTGCCTTCAAGCAACTGATTTTCAAGTAGTGCCAGCGTATTAAAAAAACCGAAATCTAATTCGGTTTTTAGCTGTCCTCTAAATTTTTCTGGTATGAGCTGATAGTGATATGGAGCAAATGACAAACCACAAGGCACAGCAAAAGATCCAGAGATGAATCCGCTACTGGTATTCGTCATGACAGTTGATGCAAACAGCTCGCCGTTTAAGACACCACCGGCAATACTAAAATCAAGAGCAGGAAGTTCATCCAGCGTATCCTCAGCACTGGAAAACTGACTCACTTTCACCCCGGCAATAACCTCCGGACTATCCAACGTACCGTTTACTGAAAGTTGACCACCAACTTTACCGCTGAAATTCGAAAAACTACCGAAGGGAAGCATTCCCAGATCAAATTCAACTAAGTTGCCGGAAAGATTCATTACTTCTGGAGTTACCGATCCGGACATTTGAAGCGACACGATTTCCCAAGCCTCAAATACTAAGGTCGGTATTTCCACACTCCATATTTTGTTGCTCGTTGCTACAGCGACTTCTCCCGCAACTGAAAACTGATTCGTCTGAACATCCAGATAAGATGAATTCAGTGTGATATCAATGAGATGATTTGAAAAAGTCATTTCTAAATCACCACTCAATGCCCGCTCATCCATGTTAAAGTCAAAATTATTAAACTGGAGATTTCGGTTCGCGTAACTCAACGAGGTCGCAAATTCCCCGTGAAATTCACTTTTTTCCAATTGGGTCTCAATACGTCCTTCAATTCCAGAAGCAGTAATGGTCACTTCGCCCTGTCCCGTTAAATAGTCCAGTCCGAATGTAGGCTTAATCATTTTCTCCAGTTCAGCTGTTAGGATCAACTGATCCTGACCGCTTCCAACAAGCAAAGCATCCAGCTTAACTCGTCCTACAGCATCGCCGCTTAAAACGATCTCGCCTGTGAGCCGTCCGGGTGCGCGTAAAGATATTCCTCCGGAATGAACCGCATAGTTTAAAGGCATGCCGACAACACCCTTCCCCAAGGTAAGTTCTTGTATATTCACACCGTCAAACACTACTTCGAGCAGCTTAAAACCATCCGACTCAGTTTTAACTTTAGATTTTTTGTCTCCAGACTTTGGTAATCGTTGCAGCTCCAGTTTTTCGGCACTGAGTCTGCTAAACCGTATCCGACCCTCCAGGATTTCCTGCACTATCCAGCGAAAGTGTAATTCTTTTGCAATTAGCCAGATCCCTTCTTTATCACCCATTTCAACCTGTGAAATATCCATCCAAAAAGGAACCCAGCCTGTAATTTTTCCAATCCGCAACTCCGTGTGCTCCGAAAGACTCAGCGACCGCGACAGGGACGAAGCCAGCACGACCTTCCCCCAGGGCGTCTGCAAAAATCCTGCAAACAGAAATAACAGCAAGACCACGATGCATAGACCCTTCAATAAGTTGGAAATTTTACGTCTCATTAAAATGCCTGTCCCAGACTGATGTAAAATTGAAATCGTTCTATCTGCGATTCTCTCGCATTAAGTGGATAGGCAAGATCCGCTCTCAACGGGCCAATGGAAGTAAACCAACGAAGTCCAATAC
>JADGFE010000189.1 GCA_016744085.1 Kiritimatiellales bacterium
CGTTGCGCTCTCTACAGAGGCGGTTTGCTCGTCGTTTAAATCCCGCTGACGGAATAGCCAACGATGTCCAGGTTCCGTGCGGCGGAATCCCGATTGATTGAGTTTGGCCCGGCCAACCTTGAGTGGACGGGATCGATCTACGGATAGGCGCAGAGCCGTTGTATTAAGGGTGCGTTGATTCAGGTTCATCGGAGAAACCCGGGCACGGTCGACATCGGTATCGGTATAAACCTCCAGCGTTCCCCGCTCTTCCGTAAGGCTCACATTGCTCAACCGCCGGATATTCAGTGTGTTTGTGTTGAGGCCGAAGGATTGTTTTCGGCTGCACCACCGATTCAGGAGATCGGTTGCTTCGGTCACTTCGGCCTGACAAGCAACAGCGGCAATGAGGCGGATTCCATTACCGGGAATTGTGCCATTCATCAGGATTTCACCATTTAGAGGCGACTGTCCGAGTTTGAAGCGGGGCTGAGCATTTGCTTCACAACGGATTCCGAGCACCTGTTGGTTGGGTAGTGCCAGCGAGGATTCGGCCAGCAAAACGGAGAAGATATCCTTCTGTCGGAAGCAATAACGTACCTCTGCCTCTGCAAAGGGAAGCTTGCGTTGATTCAAATGGTTCGCGGACAGAAGGAATCCCGCCTCGGCGATATCGGTCTGGTAGTCGCGCCCGGTATAGATGGGATTGCAAAACGAGAGCCGATCCTCACGGATTGAAAGGTTCGGTGTTTTTATACGATTCAGTTGTTTAGCATTAAGGCGCAGTCTGTCCTGTCTGCCATGGAATCGAGATACCTTGTTGGCGGCCCGGTCGATCTCGGAAACCATTTCAACCGTGCTGGTCAACTGAAACACATTAAACACCTGCTGCTTATTGGTCAGGTGGTCGCAGGATCCAAGTTGGCTTCGGCCCAGCACAAAGGTGTCATCAAGAAAGGCCAGTGCCACACGGCGGATATGCGCTGCGTTCTCAAATTTCAAATCAGCCGTTAGCTCGATGATACTTGCCAGCCATTGAAGGAAAAATGCTCGGGTTCCTGCTGGATGATGAAAACTCAGCGCCTCACGAACACCTTCTGCCAGATTGAAGCTGTGGACTCGGTAAGCGCCCAGACTGAACACCTGACCGGGCAAACGGGCAGTGTTTAACCGGGACCGGGCATTCAGGCGCAGTGCCCGACGGAAGGTCTCCTCGATATTGCCTTCCCAGCCAATAGCGGAAAGGCTCCGGTTCATAGCCGGAAGCGTTCCTTTTCGGCGGTAGATTTCGATGGCTTCCCGAATCAAGCGGCGCTGGTTTTCAGGCGCATCGGTTCCGTCATAGGAATGGCCAACCAGCATTGCCAACAAAGGCAGGAACCGTTCATCGCAATGATCCACATCAAAGATGCCGGGTAACCGATCAATGGAAGCCTTCAGCTCATCAAGCGTTTCAGCCGGTAATGCAAGAAAGGTGCTAAGATCGCTGCCTTCAGCTTTATCTGCGTACATCGGTGGCAGCAGATTTATTAGATTTTGCTGAAACCAGTCCATCATGATGTTGCCCTCCGCACATCAAGAGCAACGGTTCCAAGTACAGGGATTTCACCGCGTTTTAATTCTCTATCAGCCAATGGCGAGTGCAGATAAAGGTGGCTGACTCCGGAAATTCCATCAATCAGGGCCACGATATCCGAGGTATGAATGGTCTGCTCGAAATCAACTCGATCAAAGGCAAAGAAGTCGGCCAGCGCGGTTTCGATCCGGCGTTGAATAACGGCGAGGTCTTCGCCCGGCCACACATAAATGGTGCAGTCGATGGGAATGGGCAGATAGACCGGATCAAATAGCTTTATCTCAACCGTCGCCACTTTTCGTTGCTCCAGAAAATCAGCCAAATCGAGCTTCAAGAGTCCGGACGGCAGACCGCCTCCATTGGGCGCTATAGCCAAATGAACGGTGTAATAGCGAATGTTCTGGCAATCATTGGTATCGAGCACCTTGGCCTTGGCTACCCCGGGAAAGCCCTCTGCCAATGATTTATAATCCTGAAGCGTGACCGCTTTCCACAGCGTGCTGAGTTCGGCAGGTGCTTGGACTTTTGCATGCTGGATGGATTCCCGCGATGAGCCGCCCGTTGCCGCCACGGGATTGGAAATAGTCAGCGGAACCTGCACGTTTTCATGATAAATCGGGTTGAGCAGTTGCGTGATCCGATTGGGGGCGACGTTTCCATTTTCGCCGAGACTTTCAAGCCAGCTGACCGAAATGGTCTTTCCTGCAATGGGGGCGGCCCCAAATTGTCCGTCCCCGAAAGAAATCGTGGTGACATCCAGTGCCGTACAGTCGGTAATAAAGTGGAAGCTGTCGCCGTCGCTTTCCTGAAAATGCCGAACCTCCGTCCATGTTTCATCATCGATTTGCACACGGATGGAACCCTGCGCGATAGCCTTGCCGCTCAGTTCAATCTGTTGCCATGCCTGTCCGGTCGCATCCAGCTCCTGGACTTTTCGGACTCCCTGCCGAGCATAGGCCTCGAGCGAGCGTTCGCCCCGAGGAATGAAGACATCGTCCACAGTTTCAAAATCGATAGAGCCGTCTTCCATCAGAGCACGGCAGGATGTTCCCCGGGGAATCGACAGATCAAAATCCAGCGGTTCCGGCAGGGAAAACTGAACAGTGGTCGTAGAGGAAGTCGGGCCATCCAGTCGGTAGCCGATGTGTTTACAAAGGTCGATTACGCTCTGGCGCTGACGGGCGGTTGGTAAAAAGGCCTCGGCGGCCTGCGCGTCTAGATAATAAGCCAGCATGTCGCCGACCCCGCAAAAGAGCTCCAGCAATACAATCCCGAGGTCGGAAGAATTGAAATCCGTCCACCGATCCGTCAGTTGCGGTACTCGACCCAGCAGTTCCTGCCGGATCGATTCATAATCCTTATTGCTATATTCAATGCTTGCTCGACTCATCATTCTCTCCGTCTCGGGTTACTTACCGGAAACGGATTGAATGTGTCGGAGGGCGGAAGCGGGTTTTCTATGAAGCGAGGGTTTGTTGTCCCGCTTCGTATGCAGCCTGTAATGCCTTTCTCAAATTCCAGACGCTGATTTCGTGGAAATCAAGGGCATCAGATTTGCGCTCGGCGAGGGTTTCAATATCAAGGTATTCGCTGGCAATGCTTTCAAGTAAGTCGTTGGTGTTATTCACGTTGAGGCCCCTTTTTTTTGTGAGTCATACATTAGCAACACGTTGAACACCATCAAGTTAAGTATCGGTTTATATCTCCACTCCTTCACGCATGAAGGGATACACCAAATTGCCCTCCACTTGGGTGCGAATGACCCGATAGGAGATAATGACTGGAAGCAGGTGGTTATCGGTATTTAAGCTGGAATCATCAAATGAAACATCGGTAACGATGATCCGCTTTTCCCATCGGCGGATCGCGTCGTTTACGTGGTAGCGGATGAGACCTTTCAGCACGGAATCATTCTGCTCAAACACGAGGTCCTTTAGCTTTGATCCGAATTCAGGATTCATAAACCGTTCGCCGAGGCGAGTGCCAAGAATTTGAATGATGCTCTCGCGGATATGTTCGTGTTCACCTACCGTTGAGGTCGAAACATTCACTCCGCCCGAGCGCGTATTAAAGCTGAACGGGAATTTCAGCCCCGTTCCAAGAAAATCATGGTTGGTACTCATCGCTCGCAGAACCTCTCTTTTTCGGAGTCAGGTGACGCCGCAGCATCATCGTACGGAAATCGAATGATCAGGTCGTCGCCGCTTTTCAGTGAGAGACGGATAGTACCGTCCTTATCAATCAGGCCGCCGTGGCCACTGTCGGCACAGGTAAATCCTTTTGATCCATCGGGCAGCACGCGCATGGATGTTTCCGCGCCCACACTTGAAATATTCTCCCGCCCCAGCAGATCAATGGTGCCGGATGGATTGATCACTGAGAGCGCTTGAGCCGATTGATCCAGCAGCAGGCGGTATGGTGGCAGGTCAATGCTGAAACGGCTTTCCGCAAGTTGGGAAACATTGGCAATTGGCGGCAAGCCTTGGATGCCCGCCTTTGCTGCTGTAGTTTTTATCCAGCCAGCCTGCAGCTCAAAGATTTGTCCGGGAGTGACCTCAACCCATGTTCCGTTATCAGGAATCACCTGCCGAGCTTCGCCGTCCACGATTACGGCCAATGTATGGTCGGCATTGGTTTTCAGGATCACTCCATCTGACAGTGTGAAGAGCCGATTGCCATCGGGAAGATCGCGAACGTTTGTTCCGGCGGGCATTTCAACGAATGGATAAAAATCAGGACTCGGTTCGGCAGTGATGCGATCCAACGTTTCCTGTGCATTCTGTTTGTGTGCTTCCAATGCCTCCTGCGCCTGCTGCTGTAACAGTTGCGATGCGTTATATGAGGCCTCCATCAACGTCCTGATTCCGGCTATTTCAGTTTGAATACCGTTCAGGCAAACCGTCAGCGCGTTCAATATATAGTGATTCTCGCCGGAGTCGGTCTGTTCAATCAATGGCCCTGAGGGTTCTTCTTCTGATGAGATCATGTATTCTCCTATAGCCCAACATCATTAGATATTGGATTCAAATTCCATTTCATTTAGAGGCGTAATGGCTCCGGTTGCGCCGTCAATTTCGAACACGTTCCAGAGCGTCCCGGGCTGATTGGGCACATTGAAAGTTAATTCCTGACCATCGTGAAAAAAGAGCTTCACCGTCGCATTCGAATTCGCCAGCCCAGTGCTGGTTGATGAATTCCTGTTCGTATAGTCGTGAACACTGTAGAGATACGTTCCTGCCACCAACCGGAGCATCGTGATCGTTTCCGGTCCATACGATGACGTGTCGTCGACATCCAACTCGCCGCAATCTTCCACATAGTCATCTGAATAGGAGACATGAAAGCTTCCTCCTCCAGGGC
>JADGFE010000190.1 GCA_016744085.1 Kiritimatiellales bacterium
ATGGGCCGTATCAAGCAACGAGAGGCAAAGAGGCGTCGATTGGCAGTTCACCATCGAGGATGCACGGCATAAGCTGAAATCGCTCTATCCTAATATTATAGTTTGACAGTGCACTAGATGGTTCATTCATGTGCTTAATTAACAATAGTGAGAGGCACAGCATCTTCCGTTCCAACTTGATGAAACTTTTTACTTTTTCTTCCCTATTTTAGCTCACCGAGTTACATGGAATACCTATTGACGAAGCCCTTAAAATCACCTTAACTTCCGTCACTTCTTTTAGAAAAAATACCTTTTAAGCCGACCAGACATATAAATCGCTTCACACTGCGACCCAAATAAACGCAGATGCCCGAAGCAGTCCCACCCTTTTTATGAGTATAACTACAATCCATTTTGATAATGCCAGTGAAGCTCGCGAGATCAGCACAGTGATTGAGCCGCTGGTGGACCGAATCGAACATGATTATGGTCTGGAGCTGGTCGTGAGAAACCTTAGTGCAAATATCCAGGGCCCTGAAGAGATAGCAATAAGAGTCGGCAGCTTTATTGAGGATTTGCGAGATGCACGGAACCGAACGAAGCTTGATCAGCATTCCGTCAGCTATGCCTATGAAGCATTCAATAACGGCGAACACAATGTATTTGAAAAACTTGCTGCCATTCGAATCGACGTAAGCCCTCGCAAGTCAGCCGTCTTTCCCAAAACGCTTGGCCAACAGATTTATTTAAACGCCATTCAACAAAATGCCATTGCATTTGGAATTGGGCCCGCCGGAACAGGCAAAACCTATTTGGCCATGGCAATGGCGGTTTCAGCATTACTAAAAGATGATGTGAGCCGAATTATTCTAACCCGCCCAGCCATTGAAGCAGGCGAGAATCTGGGATACCTTCCCGGTGATTTCCAACAAAAAGTTACGCCCTATCTGCGCCCTCTTTATGACGCTCTCCACGACATGCTTCCAGCCGACCAGATTGATACCTATATTGAACGGGGAATTATTGAGGTGGCACCGCTGGCTTATATGCGTGGACGAACATTGAACCATGCCTTTGTCGTTCTTGATGAAGCACAAAATACGACCGCACAACAAATGCTCATGTTTCTTACCCGCCTCGGTTACGACTCCAAGTGCGCTATAACCGGCGATCCGACCCAAATCGATCTCCCTAAAAAGAGTCAATCCGGCTTACTAGAGGCCCAAATTATTCTCTCGGAAATTCAGGGACTGGAAATAGTTAAACTCTCAGAACGCGATGTCGTTCGGCACCCACTCGTGCAGAAAGTTATTGAAGCTTACCAGAAAAAACGAAATGACTAATTTAGTAAAAACGGAGTACATACCGTGAAAACAAAACTATTTAAGAAAAAGCAAAAAGGTATTGCCGAGCGTAAAACCGAAGTTAAGCGAAAGCATGATATACCCTATAAAGCGGTTGGCCTCGGCATCCTGCTTTGGGTCATCGTAACCTGGCTATTCTTTGGCCATGGAATTGTTCGTACCATTGATCTGGCCGAGGGACAGAAAGCACCGACCACCATTGTTGCATCAGTCGATTTTGAGTGCGAAAATCTATACGAAACCTCATTCAGTCGGAATAAAGCTGCCGGTGCGGTTCCTCCGGTTTTCACCATTGACCCTGTTCCCGCTGAACATGCCGTAAAAATGGTAGAAACATTATTTGATCGTCTTGGTCAATATGCCGTTGCACCAACGAATCAGCGTCAGGTCATTACCAATTCAATGAAGGACCTATTATTAGGCGCCAAAGTTGACCCCGAAGAATTGATCGCAGTTTTCCCCTCTAATACAATTGCCAAAACCAAGACAACATTACTCGAGAACATTAACAATGTGATGCAAACCGGAATTCTTTCCGATGAATATCGGGTCACACTTTTCCGCGATGCAAACGACCGCCCGCTCACCTTATTAAGAGACACCGAAACCCTATCTAAAACGGTCACACAGCAGGATATTTACTCGACACGCAAAGCAGTCTGGGCCATCAGCGGAAAAGCCAAAGAAGGGCCTAACCGGCAAGTACTCGATCGCTTGCTTCCTATGTTTGTTGTCGACAACATGACCTACAACGAAACAGAAACAGAGAATCAACGCAAAGCAGTTGCTACAGCCATTGACCCTGTAATCCAGCAATACCTTGCAGGAACACTGTTGATACGTGCAGGAGAAGCAGCCACACCTCAGACCTTATTACTGCTCAAACAGCACGAACATCAAAGACTCGATAATCAGGATGTGTTGGAACAAGCACTTGAAATCATTGGCAACAGCATTCTCCTTCTGGCCGGGCTCATTGCAACTGCAGTCATACTTCGAGTCGGAAACCCGGAACTGATCCGCCAACCAGAAAAAATTCTACTCCTCGTTTTGCTATCCCTCTGCACGCTTGGAATCGCACGCCTACTAACCTATTTATCGGTTCAGTTCACACTCATCGATCCTTCATTGCTGATGTATCTCGCACCCTATGCACTTGCTATTCTGCTTGCAGGAATTCTGCTCGGCGGAAGCGCGGCCATCTGTCTTGGCTTCTGGTGCAGCTTTGCTTCTGCCGTATTATTCGACCAATCCTTCTATGTTTTCGCTCTTGGGATGCTCATAACGATTACTGTCGCAAGCACCGTTCGTAATATACACCGGCGCTCCAGCCTATTCCGAGCAGGCCTTTATGTCTGTGCCGTAAAGGTTCTCTTTGTGCTGATCGTGGCCATCCTGAACAGACCCGTCATACCCGTTCTTATCGGTCAGATTTTATCAGCCATTATATCCGGCATGCTAGCAACCGTGTTGACCCTGCTTTTAATTCCGGTTTTCGAGAAATTATTTAAAATAACAACCGATATCACCCTGCTTGAACTTTCTGACATGGGGCATCCCCTGCTCCAAAAAATGGCCATGCAGGCACCCGGCACCTATCACCACTCTCTTATGGTAGCCACGCTGGCACAGAATGCAGCAGAGGCAATTGGAGCTAACTCCCTGCTGATCCGCGTATGCGCCTACTACCACGATATCGGAAAAATGGCCAAGCCCGAGTTTTTCACCGAAAACATTCAACATAAGGAAAATCCTCACGATGAGCTCTCTCCACATATGAGCGCTCTTGTAATTTCCTCGCATGTAAAAGAAGGCCTAACACTCGCTAAACGTCACAAGCTACCCCAGCCCATCCTTGATGCCATTGAACAACACCATGGAAATGGCCTTATCTCCTTCTTCTATCACAAAGCCAAAACCCTGCAGGGTGATGGTAAAACCACGATGAAGAATATTATCAATGATTCGGATTTCCGCTATGGAGGTGCTCCAGCCGTCTCACCGGAAATGGCAATTCTATCACTGGCGGATGCTTCCGAAGCTGCATCACGATCCATTGAAAAACCTACGCCCCAAAAAATATCAAACATGATGGACGATATTTTCGCCATGAAAATACGCGACGGGCAGATGGACTATGCCAACCTGACCATGGCTCAAATAAACATCGTTAAACAGTCCTTTATTTTCTCTCTATCAAACATGCTACATGGACGTATTCCATATCCAAAAGACAATGATAACAACGCTACTAAATCAACAAACAAATCATCCGATTCAACTGCCAAAACTCCAAAAGCTAGCTGATTGGCTTGGTAGAAAAATTGAAGAAATAACCGCTCCGGACATCTGGAGCGAAGTCTGCATTGTTCTGACTAATGATGACGGCATAACCCATACCAACCGGGAATATTTCAATAAAGACCGACCGACCGACGTTATCAGCTTCCGCTATGAGCCGATACCGGGAGAAGAAGGTATAACCGGCGACCTGATTGTTAACGTAGACCGAGCTATTCAGATTGGACCCGAGCAAAACGGAAGCGACTACGAGCTTGCCCTCTATATTGCCCATGGCTTCGATCATCTGACTGGGTCCGAAGATGACACTCCCGAGAAGAAAAAAGCGATGCTGAACACGGAAACCAACTGGCTACGGGCAGTAGCAAAAGAAAAGCTACTCGAAGGCCTAATCGAATAGGTTTCAGAAAAACCTCACTAACTCCTTCATCAGAAACTCCTCAATTCGCATCATTCGGGATGAGATTAACTTCAGATCGATTTCTTATTTAAGAACTGCGCACACTAAGCGGCAGATTCCTTTTATTGATGGTTGAAGTAAATTCAGAAGGAGCACGACATGCATATATCGCGACGTAATACCGTACAAACCTCTGCCTGACTTTTGGCCGCAAACATTATACGCTCCCAACCTCTTTGCTCAGAAAATAACGGACGAGAGCGAACTTACTTCATCTTTCGGTGCCGATGATGGCGCTTTAAAAAATGTGCTCGTCCACATTAAACTCGATAATCGAACCGTAATAGGATTCATCGCAAACATGGATGGCAAGCAATACGCTTTAACCAACACCCAGCTGACCTCCGGACATAATCGATTCACCTTAACAACCGTAACCGGCACACCTTTGCGACCAACCGGGATTCAACTCTCCACCACAAAAGATATTGCCCGTTCGGAGCATGCACTTAACCTGGCACCCAGCGTGGCAAATGAAGAATTAATGACCCTTGTCGACTATGACGGAAGCACTACAAAACTCATAAGCACCGTACAGAACGTCAGCAGCGGCCGTTTCGACATATCCACCCTGTTTAGCGTTGAGAATAACGGAAGCCCTCTTCTCAATGAAAAGATGCAGGACATGCGGAATCGCAAGTAATATTGGTTACTTCAAAAGTAAAAATGGTGACGAGATCAACACAACGGCATGGTAATGAAATTAGCCTCTTCCGCAGAATCGGTGGGTAGTATGCTGCCCTTTTATGCCCCTAACCCCTGAAAACAGGAGATTTTCCTTTAAAATAGACCCTTTCTTTCC
>JADGFE010000009.1 GCA_016744085.1 Kiritimatiellales bacterium
AGGGTCTATTTTAAAGGAAAATCTCCTGTTTTCAGGGGTTAGGGGCATAAAAGGGCAGCATACTACCCACCGATTCTGCGGAAGAGGCTCTTTTTTAATCACGTCTCACGATTCACGTCTTACGATTTATGAAAATTAACATTACCTATTATGCCATGTTCCGCGAAGAAGCTGGGTGCAGTGGCGAGCAGATTGAAGTTGAGTCCGGTAATGCGGTTTCGGTTTTCGAAGTGCTGCAGAAAAAACATGATTTCAGTATGAGCCGTACGCACGTGCGCTTGGCCGTGAATGATGCTTTTGTTGATTGGGAAACGCCGTTAAGCGATGGTGACTCCATTGTTTTCATCCCTCCCGTTGCCGGAGGCTAGAGAAATCAATTCCTCGCAGAGGCGCAGAGCTCGCTGAGGAATTATTAAATGTAGTCTCTGTGGTCTTCGCGCCTCTGCGAGGGATAAAATCGGATTAGTAAGCTCCTATGTTTAAAATCTATTCAGAACCGCTCAATGCGGAAAAATTAAAAGCCGAAGCCGAAAATCCGACTTGCGGTGCGCTGGTTACTTTTGAGGGCTGGGTCCGCAATCACAACGACGGTCATGATGTTACGTCGCTCGAATACGAAGCCTATAACGCGCTCGCCGAAGTTGAAGGGGAGCGCATTCTAGATGAGGCCAGAGAAAAGTTTGGTTTGAAGCAGGCGGTTTGCGTACATCGGGTCGGTCATCTAGCCATCGGAGACCTTGCGGTCTGGGTCGGTGTTTCTACGCCGCACCGAGATGCCGCCTTCAAGGCCTGTCGATTTATTATCGATGAGATTAAGGTGCGCGTTCCGATCTGGAAGAAAGAGCACTATGTGTCCGGCGATTCCGGATGGGTTAACTGCGAAGAATGCGCAAAGCACGGCCATAAGCCAAAAATGGATTACAGTCGCCAAACCGTTCTTCCGTTTATGGGTACGGCAGGGCAGGAAAAGTTGGCAGCAAGTAAAGTTCTTGTGGTGGGTGCCGGAGGGTTGGGTTGTCCGGTATTGACGTATCTGGCTGGAGCGGGCATTGGAAAACTCGGCATTGTTGAACACGATCATCTTGAAGCCAGTAATCTTCATCGTCAGTTCCTGTATGCTCCCAAACACCTGGGCGAAAAAAAGGTGGCATTGGCAGAGCAATGGCTGAAACAATATAATCCTTCCCTTTCAGTTGAGACCTATTCCGCGCGTTTTCAGACGCTGGAAGTCGAGCAACTCATGGCATACGACATTATTATAGAGTGCACCGACTGTATGAATACGAAGCTGCTTGTGAACCGCGCAGCGCTTAAAGCCGGGGTGCCGGTGGTCTTTTCCAGTATCTATCAATTTGAAGGTCAGGTGCAGGTTGTGACTTCGGAATCGTCCTGCCTTGAATGTCTCTACGAAGGCGGGGTGCCCAAAGATGTTCCAAGCTGTGCAGTTGCCGGCGTGTTAGGTGCTGTGCCCGGTGTGTTGGGTTCCATTCAGGCACTGGAGGCCATTAAGCAGTTACTTCAGCTGGATGGACGTTTGGAAAACCAGCTGTTGCTGGTTAACCTTGCTGACTATTCCATGCGCAAACTGGCTCTTCCGAAAAGTTCGCAGTGTCCTGCGCACGATTTGGAAACCCCGTTACCCGAGCCCATTGATATTACGGTGGAGGAACTGGATCAATTGGGAACCATGCAGATTGTGGATATTAGAAATTCTGACGAAGTGCTGGCGGAGCCGTTGGCATGCGAACATATCCATATTCCCATGGACCAGTTGCTTAATCAGCCACAATTGCTGGATAAAGACGCTACGCACCTTTTGGTATGTGCTGCCGGTGTTCGGACTCAATATGCCGCTAATGCGTTACGAAGTGTGGGATATAATAAGGTCTACTCGCTGGTCGGTGGTAACCGGGTCTTAAATCAGTTGTAGGGAGACCGGGCCTGGATCTTTTCGTAGACGCGACGTCCTCGTCGCTTGCCCCGCATAGAAAATGCGACGAGGACGTCGCGTCTACGACATTTTAATCGGCATATGCATCTATAGATGTTTCGTGGCCATGCTCTTGAATAGCACCCAGATGTTGGAGCCCACTCCCAATTTAAAATCCTGCGCCGTACCGGGTGTTATCTCAGCAAAGAGTAATCCTGCCTGAGTTTCGATATGACAAACGGAACGGTCGGATGCATGCACGATTTGAACTACGGATCCCGCAAGCTGATTCCGTATAGAAATGGTTTCGATCCTTCCTGTCGATAGGGCAATCTGATTGGCTGCAATGCCAATGCTAATCTCCGATCCCACTGAAAGATGATCTACCAGTTCGATACGAATGGTTTGGTCGGGGTTGTTCAAGGTTTCGACTTCGGTTGTGCCTCGTGATGGATTGTGGGCTTTAATGCGACCTCGAATGATATTCGTTAAATCGGCGTCTTTGAGTTCCTGCAGGGTTGCCGGATTTTGCACCAGCTTATCGAGTGTATTGTTTCCGACAATCGAGCCGTTCCGCATGAGCAAGAGCTGATTGGTAAGCTGAAGAATCTCGCCTAGATTGTGGCTGATTAAGATCGTGGGTAGCTTCAGTGCCTGATGTACTTTTGCCAAAAAGGGAAGGATTTGGATCTTGAGCGAGGCATCCAGCCCGGTAACCGGTTCATCCAGCAATAAAAGTTGCGGGTGCGCGAGCAGGGTTCGTCCGATAGCAATGCGCTGTTTTTCTCCACCGGAAAGATCATCGACGGAGCGGTCAATTAATTCGCGAATATTGAGCAGATCAACAATATCATCAAAGTCATAGGATGGTTTATTTCCGGTTATCCCTTCGCCCGCCCGTAGATTTTTTTCAACAGTCCAGTGGGGGAAAAGCCGGGCATCCTGAAAAATTAGGCCGATGTTGCGCTTGTGTGGTGGAATGAAAATTTTCCGGTCGGCATCGAATAAAGTTTTTCCGTCTAACCGAATGTGTCCACGGGGTGGTCGGTCGAGTCCGGCGATTGCTCGAAACAGGGTGCTCTTTCCGCAGCCGGACGGGCCAAATATTCCGAGAGCGGATTCAGTGCAATGGAATTCAGCTTCTAGGCAAAAATCGCCCTGCTTATGCTTTATATTCACCTCGAGATTCACGACTCAAGTTTCCTTTTGGTCCAACGGGTGAGGTATTCGGAAACAAGCAACGATGCAAAACAGAGAATCAGTGAAAAAACAACCAGCCGCATGGCCATCGTTTCTTCGCCAGGAACCTGCATGGCAGAATAAATAGCCAATGGCAGGGTTTGGGTCATGCCTTCCACATTGCCGGCAAACGTAATGGTGGCTCCGAATTCGCCCAGACTCCGCGAGAAGGCGAGCAGAGTGCCTCCCAAAATACCCGGCCAGGCAAGTGGAAGCGTAATTTTAAAGAAGACGCGTATGGGGTGAAACCCAAGGGTTTGAGCCGCCTCTTCCAGCCGGCGGTCCACCAAGGTAATGGCCAGTCGGACAGAGCGAACTGCCAACGGCAGGGCAACTATGGCCGAAGCGAGTACGGCCCCCTGCCAGGTAAAGACTAAGCGGATTCCAAACCATTGATCGAGCCATTGACCAATACAACCATTGCGCCCCAAAAGGACCAAAAGGAGATAGCCCGTAACAACCGGAGGTACAACCAGTGGGGCGTGGACTAGGCTCTCCAGAATAATCTTTCCGCGAAAGTCCCGGCGTGCGAGCAACCAGCCGAGAAAGATGGCTGGAATGGCGGTGACCACCGATACCCCGAGTGCAACTTTCAGCGAAAGCCAAATTGCCTGCCATTCAGTTGTGCTCAGTGGAGTCATGATACCTTATGCAAAAAGTCCGTTATTCAGGAATCAGGAAACCATGCCGGATCCAGATTGCTTTGCCGATTTCGGACTGCATGAATTTAAGGAATTCATTTGCAGAATCAGAAGCGTCCTTTAGGCATGCAACCGGGTAAATGATGGGGGCATGTGATTCGGGAGGGAAGGTGCCGGCCACGGTTACCCGATCAGATTGCTGAGCATCGGTGGCATAGACAATGCCCGCTGACACTTCACCTCGCTCGATATAAAGCAGTGTCATTCGGGCATTCGATGTCATTACCAGATTGGGGCGTAGAGGGTTTAGCCAGCCCATATAATCAAGGGCCTCCTGCGCATACATGCCCACCGGAACGCTTTTAAAATTTCCGACAGCAATTCGACCATTGATGTTCTCATTAAACGCTATCGGCTTTCCGCGTGGTGCAACCAGCACAAGACTGTTAGCAAAGAGGTCAGAGCGCGTTGATGAATTAATAGATTCTTTTTCCTGAAGCCAGTCCATCCATTTGATGTTGGCGGAAATGAATAGATCAGCTTTGGCTCCTGCTTCAATCTGTCTGGCGAGTGCCCCAGAGGAAGCAAAGTTGAATCGGATTTTGTTGTTGCTGCTCTTTTCAAAAGAGGTTGCCAATTCGCGCATAACATCCGTGGTGCTAGAGGCGGCAAAAACAACGGTGTCCGCCGAGCTTTGGCGAAGCAACAAGATTAAAAACAGTGTAATGAATTTTTTAATACATTTCCCCCCGGTTGGGATTGTTCAATTAACGTTGCTCTTACCTGCATTAGATCAGGTATGAAAGCAAGTCGTTTAATCGAACAAGCTGAGGGGCACCTCAATGCTGAGGGGGATAGACCTTGTGGCGATCCTCTTCGGTGAGAATATTGTAATAATACATCTGCCGTTGCCGGAACATGTCCAGCTGTTGCTTTAGCCTTCGCAATTGACCTTTATGCTGTCCTGCTAAATCCGTTGATTCAGAGGGATCGGTTTCCAGATTCAGCAACCATTCGCCATCGCGTGCACTGGTGAAATATTTCCATGGGTAATCAATGATGCCATATGATTTTATAATGCCATGCGACAGGATGTAGATGGGCCCTTTTCGTGGTACAGCAAGTATGGGTTGACCTTGAAAGTTCGGGTGGTTCGGCTGGCCGAGGACTTCCAGTATCGTCGGATTAATATCGATCAGGGAAATTGGATCTTCCCGGGAGCCGGTTGTTGTTGAGCCCGGAACTTTAAACGTTGTGAGGGTGCGCATTTGATCCTCAAATAACGAGGTGCCGTGCGTGGGATATCCGCTTCCGTAAAAGGCTTCTCCATGATCCGAAGCGATCACAATAACACTGTTTTCGTAGAGACCATTTTCTTTAAGATAAGAAATGAATTCACCGACCTGCGCATCGACATAATGGAGAGCGTTATCAAATTTGTTGATGACGTTTTCCTGATAATCCTGATCGTAGTGGAAAAACTTATATTTGAAATGGTCGGTGCTGCAGGGTAGGAAGGGGCGGGGGGCTTCATCGGGAATATCGTATGGGAAATGGGTGGCCTGAAAATTCAGGTACATAAAGAGGGGGCGGTTATCGTTTTTATCTTCCAGGAAATCGGTGGCACGTGTGCGAACAAGCGAGTCATCGATTTTGGACTCAATGCCAATATTGCTTCCCAGAAGATCTTTTGAGTGAAAATAATGCTCTAGTTCAGTGTGCGCATGCGTGAATGATTTCATGCCTTGCCAATCTTCATTCTGAGCGGAGAAAAAAGCGGTCTGGTAACCGGCGTGCGACAGTATGTCGAACAGTAGTATTTTTGGATAGTCTACATTTTCAAAACGGTCGAGCTGCTTTCTTCGGAGCGGATATTGTGAAGAGTGTACGCTGGTTTGGGAATAGTTGGAATGGTTGGCGGTGGCGTAGGAACGCGGGAAAATTATGCTGTCCCGTGCGAGGGCATCCAGATTCGGTGAAACATTTTTCCGGTTGTAGCCGGTGACCCCAAAGTGATCCCATGAAATGGATTCGAGCATAATGAAAAAGACATTGGGTTTGTCCTGTAGCGAGCCGGCAGCAACATAATCATTCAACTCGATTGCCGGTTCCAGCACCAGGTCTACGAGCGCGCTGGCCGCCGGTTCAACGGATGGCAGCATGCCGTCAATGATTGATAGAGTCAGAAAAGTGGTGGGGAGCAGCTCTTTTCGTATGCGATCAGAGGTTTGGTCCGGTGAGCTGTAGATCAATGTAAAGCCGGCAGCACTGGTTGCTAAAAAGAGTACGCACAGTATGGAAAATATTTTAGAGGAGTGTTTTTGTTCGTGGTCGTGATAGCGCCGGACATACAGCGTGCTGATTCCTGCTGCCAGCAGGGTGATCGCAATCAGTTCCAGGGAATTGCTGCGACCGATGTCCGGAATAATCTGGCGCGTGTTATCGAGCGCGACACGCAGAGCATCCCAGGCTATGAATGATTCAATTTCCACGAACATTAGCTGCGAAGCTACATACGTGCCCATGAATAGGATGGAGGCTACTGTACATAAAATCAGCCGGGCGATTTTCTTTCCGGTGGCAGGCAGCAGGCTAAATAGATGGTTTAATCCGTAGTGGACCAGCGACAGCAGGAATACCAGCGGAAACTGTAGGGTCCATGCGACCGGATATAACGAAAGATATTCCGAGCGGAAAGACTGCAGAACCACGGATGATATTATTGATATCAGGTTACAGAGAGTGAATAGCCCAAGCCATAAATAGAATGTTTTGATGAATTTGTGCATGGTTTTAACGCGCAACCGTTTCCTGTTGGTGGAAGAAATGCAGAAGGTATGCCAACCAGGAGCTATGGGCAACGGAAAATAACGATCTCTGACTGCCCTTTGTTGCTGGTGATCGTGTATTCCTCCGGGGGAATGGAGAAAATGGCCGCTTCCGGCAGGCCTTCATAGATGCCCTTTCCATAGAACCAGGTCGGGGTAATAGCCAGATAATCGACCATTTCCCGGCTCCCGGAATCGGCTCTCTCAAAAGCGATATCCGCACAGTTGAGGCCCATTAGATCGATCGTTTTTCGCTTGCCAAAGTAGCGGGTTGCTCCTGCATCATTTACGGCCACAACAGCATCGGGTGCCGTGTTTTCATCAATCCATTTTCCCGCCTGAACCGTGATCAGGTTGATGGAGCGCGCATCGGATATTAACCGACTTCGCCACGTGGTAAATGATTCCCCAAAATGGGGTAGGACAGCGAGCAAAACGAGTATGATAATGGAATTACGTTTCCAGCCTTCGGATGCGGAAAGGATAATTCCAAGTGCCAGCGCTCCACTTGCAGTGAGGATTATAACGGAGGGATCGGTCCAGCGTAGCCAGTAAAATCCAGACGTTTCAAATTCGCGTGAAAACAGAACTCCAAATAGAAAGGCCAGGGGAGCTGCCAGCAGGAGCAGGATTGATTCGAAATTTTTGTGGCGATACAGCAGAAAAATGAACGAACAAAAAATGAGTGTGGCAACAACCAAAGAAGGCAGGGGCCCGTTATGTCCTATCAGCTTGCCCGCATTGATAAATTGCTGCATACCGATTTCGACGGATGTTGACTTCATGTAGAAGGTGGTGGGAAGCCAATGCCCGTTTGCCACTTTGCAGAAAAGTCCCCAAATGACCATGGGAATGGGGAGTGTGAGCAACAACCACCATTTCCGAGGGGAAGCCAGTAGTAATGCCAGCGCGTAGAATGGGAGAATAACAAGCGCTTCGGGACGCGCGGTTGGAGCAAGACTGATCAGAATTGCCGACAGCAACAGGCGATTTTGTAAAATCGAAAGCGTTGCGCCTAGCCAAAGAGCGAGCAATAAGGTTGTTTCCATTCCGGACAAGGCCGAGAAAATAAGGCGCGGATCAAGGGCCAGTACGCTTGCGGCAATAAGGCCTGCGGTTGCAGATTGCGAAAGAGATTCGCCGATCCGTTTAACGGTGTGCACGCAGAACAGCGCGAGTGCGATACCTGCAAGTTTTACCGCGATGGTAACGGCATCGGTGCCTAAAGGCTGAAGCCAATGGACAGGTGCGGTGATTATGCTCCAAAGCGGGCTGGTTGATCCGGCTTCCTGCTGCCCCGGATTATATTCAAAGCCGTGGCCAAAGGCAAAGGACTGCGAATAGACCCGATGAATCCAGGCGTCATCCAATGGGAAATCAAGCAGGCTAAACGGATTGGCAACAAAGTATAATGCGGCTACTGCGAAGAAAAGATAAGGAAGTCTGGGAATCCAGGATGCGAGTGAGTTTTTCTTCGTTTCAAATATCATTGAAAAAACCAGTAGGCGTACGAAATATGGTCGCCGGCTATTTCCACGTTCAATTCAGTGTCGGGTACAAATTTGGCCGGAATGTCGAGGGCGATCTCTTGGAATCCATCTTTGCCAATCGCGACGAGGGGATTAGCCACTTCCATGCCGTTGATCCAAATTTCAAGTTCAACCGTATCATTCAGTTCAAAGTTTTTGATGGCCGAAATTTGACGTCCCGAATAGCAGTCGCCCGAGGCTGATCGGGAAGTTCGAAGAATCATTCGCACCGATTTTTTAGGCGTCACGTTTTGGATGGTGAATGACTCGGACCCGAGAATGATTCGACCGACTTCTGAATAATCCCGTTCACCGAGTTTGGCGTGCTTGACGGATAAGCTTAGTCGTGTGTTTTTTAACCGGAGATTTGCGTGGTAATCATGTTCTTGCTCGTCGGGGCAATAGCCAACGTCCATGGAATCGATAAGCAAATAGTCCTTTAATTTATTTTCCATTAGGACAGGAGAATTTCCTCCCATGAGATCACTCCACTTCGCTGAATAAACAGTCCATGCGCGATCATCGCCGACGGCACTGTCATTATCCATCAATACGACAGGGCCAATGAAGGGCTGAGCCCAGCTTCCTACTTCAGACTTTTTTGTGGTGGCGAACCAATAATCAAATTGCAGTTCGGGGCGGTGTTTAAGTCGATCAATGGTACGGGCAGGGTCGTTGCTGAAATCGGCATCGAAAAAATCGGGGGAGAGGATGCCCTGCAGATTGTAAAGTTTTCGGTTCGGCATGTAATAAAGAATACCGCTTCCTCCGCTCGCTGAGCCCAGCGTTGCAGCGGGCGGAAGTTCGGCATCGAGTTGCTGGGCAAAAACTTTCTGCCTATTCAGTTGTGTGGTCATCGAATACTTTTGGGAAAAGATATAAGCCATCGAAACAAATTGAAATCCAATGAGCAGCGTAAGGCAAATCGGGATAAAATAACGGATATTGATTCTTTTCCCGATTTCGAACACTCCGATCAAAATATACAAGGTCCAGAGCGGGAAAAGCCATCCCAGATAGCGGTCATTGGAGAGACCTTGCCATTGGCTGGAGGCGACCGATAAAAAGACGGCCCCGGCACTAAGCAAAAGCCAAAATTCAGTTAGCCGGATTTTTTTATTTTCGCGGGGATAGAGCAGAATGCCTGAAATGCCAATCAGCCCACCGATCAGAGGAACATGGTAGAACTGTCGTCCTGTTGGAATCATGCCAAATAAAAATCCTTTGAGCATATCCAGCAGATCTCGCAGCGTATGCTCCGCCGCTCCAAAGAAGGGGTACATATTAAAATAGCCCTTATTCGCCACCGACATGAACTGGGTATGGCCTGTCAGGAGTTTGTTAATGCCCAGCGTAAATGAATAGGCGAGTAAACCCGCAACCGCACAAACCAGAAACCATTTTGCTTGGTTACGGCTTCCTGGTGCGTCTTCAAATTTAGTTTTAAGCACCAGGGAGGCTCCTCCGGTCAGGAGGTAGGCCATTGAAAAGATAGCGCCTTCCGGTCGGGTGATTGCGCATAAGATAATCATGCCGAGCATCAGCCATTTCTTTTCATAAACTGTGGCGCCCACCGCTCCAAGAGCGAGCACAGCAAAGAAGCCGATATCCGTCTGGCTGAATACCGCCGCGACCGTATGCCCGCTAAGCAATATGGTGAAGAGCAGGAGGGTTGCTGCAGTGGGGTAGATTTTTTTTGCAATCAGCCAGCCAAGCAGGGCGATGCATAGATAAAAAAGGCTGTTGAGGATAAAGCTGGCCGTGAATAAGGCGTCACCAGAAGCGCCAAGCTTATGGCATGCAGCCAGTACAAAAGGGTAGAGGTGAGTTGTGCTACCGGTCGATGGGGCATCGCCAGCACAAAAAACATAGGGATGCCCTTGTGCAATATTACGGGCATATTGCAGATAGATGGTTTGATCCGGTTCCGGACTGGCCGGGATACCATTTCCGGCCGTACAAAAAAGAATATAAAAGGACGCGGCGATCAGCAGGGCAAGGCTGCAGGCAAGAGTCAGTACATTTTTTTGAGACAACATAGGTAGAAGCTATCGTTTAGTTTGAAAACAAGGCAATTCAAATCTGGTTATGAGGAAAACAAAAAACCCCGAACTTTGTGGGTCCGAGGTTTTGATCACAGTTCGAGTCGTTTAAGAGACCCGATTAAGGTGCTGCTTAGTAGCAAGCTGTTTCTGTAAGCGGAGTACCGAGAGTGGCTTCTGGGTTTTTGAAAGTAACAGCACCAACCGTGAGTGCGTTTTCGATGTAGTTCGTGTAAGCACTCGCACCAACTTTAGTTCCGTCAGTCAGGCCATTTTCCATTGCATACTGGCTAACGGCTGCGTTAACGATACGCACGTTGTTAGATTTAGACTTGTCGATAGAGTTAGAACGAGCCTTCTGGAAAGAAGGGATGCCGATTGCTGCGAGCAGTCCGATAATTGCAACTACGATCATGATTTCTACCAGGGTGAATCCTTTTTTGTTCATTTTTTTCATTTTATTTTCTCCATGTGGTTTAGTTATTGCTTTTAAGTTTGTCTGCTTTGAGCTCACCTCAACGTATTGGTTCAGACGGGTAGCTATTATAGCGATAACCATGCCAACTATTTTTTGCCGAGTCATTTTTGCCGGTTCTATTTTGAGAAAACACATCGTTTAGTTAGTAAATAGTGCTGTAAATAAAGGGTAATTGTTGTTTTTTCCGAGTTCATTAATTTTTTTAACTACTCAGATTACGAGCAGTAAAAATCATCAAAAAAAGCATTCCTGAGAAGAAACTGGCCTCCAAGAATTAGAATTCCTACTTTTAGGAGCAAAAAAAATACCTCGCATAACGAGGTGTTGAGTATTAAAATGGATGGATTTTAAAAACTAATCCTCTATTTGCTCCCCTTCCGGCATTTTTCGATAAAGCGTAGCCAAGCTGATATCGAGTTCCTTGGCTGCTTTTGCCTTATCGCCACCCATTGTATCTATAACGGTCTTGAGATATTCTTTTTCTTTTGCACGTAGGAATGCTTTAAGTGATTTGCCTTTCTCGAATTCGCCGGTGAGGGCTGAAGATTGTGCTCCGGGGTTTTCCTCGTAAGACACGATCAGTTTGGAAGGAAGTGTTTCTTTAGTTATTTTTCCATCACTAAGGAAGGTAAGGCAGTGTTGGATAACGTTCTGTAATTCACGCACATTTCCCGGCCACGTATAATTCTGCAGGATGGATAATACCGCGTTATCCATGGTTGGGAATTCGCCACCGTCGACTTCCAGCGCAATAAAGTGCTGAGCGAGGGGAAGAATATCTTCAGGGCGTTGCTTTAGTGGCGGGATATCGATGGAAATTACACTAAGCCGATAGAAAAGGTCTTCGCGGAACGAGCCTTCTTTAACCATGGTCTCGAGATTTCTGTTTGATGCGGCCAAGATTCGCACATCGACTTCAAATTCTTCGATTCCGCCAACCTTTCGGATCTTTTTGTTTTGAATAGCTCGGAGTAATTTAGATTGAAGTCCGTGGGGGATAGAGTTGATTTCGTCCAGGAAAAGGGTTCCGCCCTTGGCTGCTTCGAATAGTCCTTCTTTGTTCGCGCTGGCACCAGTGAAGGCCCCTTTAGTATGGCCGAAAAGTTCGGATTCAATCAGGGTTTCGGGAAGTGCGGCACAGTTAACAGGAAGAAATGGGCCTTCTGAGCGCGCGCTGAAAGCATGAGCAGCTTCGGCAACCAGTTCTTTTCCGGTTCCGCTATCCCCGGTAATCATGATGGTTGTTTTGGTTGGGGCCACCCGTTTGACCATTTCGCAAACGTTTATCATCTGATCGCTTTCCGCAACGATGTTGCCGAAATACTTTTTCTGTTCGATATGGGAATTGCCGCTGACTTGCTCTGAAATGGATTTCTGGTAATCAAGTGCCCGCTTAACCGTTTCAAGCAGTTCATCAATTTTAAAGGGTTTCGGAATATAGTCGAAGGCGCCTTCCTTCATTGCTTCAACCGCTGTGGCCACTGTGGCGTAAGCCGTAAGCATGATAACTCCTACATGCGGACGCATTTGGCGCGTTTTTCTGAGGAGCTGCATTCCGTCCACCGGTTCCATCTTGATGTCGGATATAAGGAGGTCGAATTGCTCGGATTTTAGTTTTTTTTCTGCAACACCGCCGTGCTCGGCAAGGTGTACTTCGTAGCCCTTTGACAGCAGTATTTTATTTAATAAGCTGAGGATCGTCGGATCGTCGTCCGCTATCAGTATTTTTGCCATGCTTGATATCTCTCCCTAAAGTATTCAGATGGTCTATATAACCCTCATTTTTCTCAGTAGAGTCAAGCTTAATGATGGATAGAAGGTCGGCTGGAGAGAACTCAGCAAAGTCGACAAAATTCTGGACGACTTCGTCCATTCGGATGGAAGCATCGTGGATATGATCGAATAATTCTTTGCGATCTTTCCGGCGAGGGCTATTGGGCAGCCAATCGGCTGAAGTTGCTTTATCCTCATACATCCGTAACAGCTGAACTGAAGCTGAGATGGAGGTTAAGGGGGTACGTATTTCATGAGCCATTTCTCCCGCAATCCGGGTGGCTGCCGTAATACGCGCCACTTTTTTGAGTTGGCGGTCGGTTTCCAGAGCGTGGGATATATCAATAAAAGAGAGCAGGGTTACACTTATTTTTTCGCCCTCCTCACAATCGATGTCCGGTAGCGCATTACGGGGCAGTTGAAAGTCGAGTGCTTCATAGGCAATTGGGAATAGTTTTCTGTTCACTCCGGAAAGGTAGGTGGTGTTACCGTATTTTTTCGAAATGGGTTCTTTGTCGGCACAAAGTTCAGAGAAGGTTTTATTTTGTATGCTCGATTCTTCGGTATCCAGAATCGTGTCGGCAGCATTATTTGCAAACAGGATCTTTCCCTTGGTATTCAGCAGGAGGGCGGGGGTCGGTATATTGCTGAGCAAGGTATAGGTTGTGTCGGCCACGTCTTTTTCGCGTGCGTTGCTGTAGTTACATCGTTTTGCCACATACACACTGGCTATGCCGAAAAATGCAAAAGTGATGCCTCGGATAATGATTGCGGCACCCGACGTTTGCATCTGAAACATGGCATTTTCCGGAACGAATTCAATGAGTACACGGTTGGAAAGTAATGTGGCCATCAGCGTATACAATAGAATAGCGAGAGTCGTAATTTCCGCCGCTTGCTTTTTTGTGCCGACAATTCCTGCAGAGAGAATCACTAAAGGGTACAGCAGCGCGAGATCACTGTGTGCACCTCCTGTATAGTAAACCAATCCGGTAACCAGTACGAGGTCGACTAAAAACTGCAATGGAGCAAGCTGGCTGGCTTGAACTTTGTTTTTTAACCAGAGTGAGTAGGGGATGGTGATGATGAATGCGATACCCATTAAGGTATAAAAAACCGCGTAGTCATTGGGGAGTAGGAATGACACGAAAACCAGCAGCCACAGAAAACCAAGGCGCGCCAAAAGAATCGCCGTGAGTTCCGGTAGAGATGTAGTTTTCGTTTGTGCAGTCATTCCCCGATTTTTCCCTGATGGCTACATTACCACTTCGCTCATTTTAAAGATTGGGAGGAACATGGCCACAACGATGGTACCGATGATTGCGCCGATAAACACCATCAGCAGTGGTTCAATCATGGAGGTCAATCCATTGATCATGGTCTGTACCTCATCTTCGTAGAATTCGGCCACTTTATCCATCATCTCTTCCACCTGTCCGGTCTGTTCTCCGGCTACAAGCATGTGGACGAGCATGCGGGGGTAAAACTTGTTGGGCTCAAGAGCAGTGGAAAGAGGTTGTCCTTCCTCAATCGTCTTGCGGGCATCCATTAGCGAATCCCCGATGACGCGATTGCCGGTGGCCAACCCGACAATTTCAAGCGATTCCATAATTTGAACGCCGCTGTGCAGCAGCTGAGCAAAGGTTGATGCAAAGCGACTGACAGCCACTTTGGTTGCGAGTTCTCCGAGGATTGGAAAGCGCAACTTGATTTCATCAATTTTATATTGTCCCTTATCTGTTTTATTGAGGCGCTTGAATCCGTAGATAATGCCCGATACCCCAGCAACAAATACATACCAGTAGCCCGTTAGAATATCACTAAAGTCCAGTAATCCTTGTGTTAATCCCGGTAGTTCGGCTCCAAAGTCCGAAAACATATTCGCAAATACAGGGATAACAAACATGATGAGTGCGACTGCTAGGAGTAGGGACACAATAATTACCACGGTTGGATACATCATGGCCGACTTTACTTTGGCTCGGAGTTTGTTGCTGGACTCCAGAAATGTGGCCACTCGGGCGCAGGTATCAGGAAGGATACCGCCCATTTCTCCCGCGCGCATCATGCTGATGTATAGTTCATCAAAAATGGTGGGATAAGAGGTCAATGCTTCGGAATACATGGCGCCGCCTTCGACCCGAGCACGGATTCCGATAATGACCGGTTTAAAATTCTTATCGCCCGTTTGCGATTCCATGGCACTGAGCGTTTGAACCAACGGCATCCCGGCTGAAAGCATGGCAGAAACCTGCCTCGTGAAAATCGATAGTTCCTTCAGGCGAATTTTACGCGCACCACGAACGATGGGCAGACCACCCTTTGCTTTTATTTTTTCTTTAGCCATAGTTTCCTTTAATGTTCACTGGTAACACGCATGATCTCTTCAATGGATGTCATGCCTTCTCGAACGCGCTCAAGCCCGGCTTCGCGCAAGGTGCGCATCCCGTTTTCAATGGCGATTTTTGAGATGGCATCCGCTTCAGGGTTATTCAGAACTGTTTTTCGGATTGCTTCATCAACTAGCAAAATTTCCATAATGCCCCCGCGGCCTTTGTACCCAATGTTATTGCACTTAGGGCATCCGGATTTCTGATAAAACTGGGTTCCTTCAAAGACCGCAGGATCGATCCGGCTTTTCTTAAGGGTTTCGAGCGGGATATCAGTTTCTTTTTTGCAGACCGGGCAAAGTCGGCGATACAGCCTTTGTGCCTGGGTCAGTAGTAGCGAAGAGGCCAGCATGAAGGGTTCAATCCCCATATCAACCAATCGAGCAATCGCACCGGCAGCATCGTTTGTATGCAGTGTGCTCAATACCAAGTGACCGGTCAGTGCGGCTTCAACCGCAATCGTTGCTGTTTCGCCATCACGAATTTCGCCGACCATCACCACATCCGGATCCTGACGAAGAATCGATCGTAGTGCCGCCGAAAAATTCAACCCAACCGTCGGATTGATCTGAACCTGGTTAATGCCGTCCAGCTGATATTCCACCGGGTTTTCCGTGGTGATGATATTGGTTCCCACTTCGTTCAGCTCCTGCAGGGCCGAATAAAGTGTGGTTGTTTTTCCACTACCGGTCGGGCCTGTTACGAGAATCATGCCATAGGGTTGGCCTAGGGCGTATGAAAAGTTGTCGAGGGAAAGCTGATCCAGGCCAAGGGATTGGAGGTTCGGGGCCAATGCGGTTTTGTCGAGAATACGCATGACTACTTTTTCCCCGTGAATCGTGGGGAGCATGCTCATACGAACATCCACTTCCTTGCCGAGTGCTTTGATTTTAAACCGGCCGTCCTGCGGAATACGCCGTTCCGCAATATCCAGCTGCGACATAATTTTTAAACGTGAGATTATGGCGTTTTGAAGGTTTTTCGGCGGGCTGGGGGATTCGTATAACACCCCATCAATACGGTTCCTGAGCCGTACCGTTTTTTCCATGGGCTCGATGTGTATATCGGATGCTCCCTTGCGTAAGGCTTCAATCAGGATGGAGTTAACAATCCGGATCACAGGAGCTTCCCCTGCGTTTTCAAGCATTTCATCCAGACTAGCGTCTTCCATGCCTTCTTTGCCGACCTCGACATCGCTTTCATCGGCCATGTCTTTAAGAATGTCTTCCAGGGCTTGGGAGGGTTCTTCGGTAACAGAGCTGATGGCGTCGTCGATATGCTTTTCGAGAGTTACAACAGGAACGAGTTCCAATTGAGTTCCAGAAGCAAGGGCATCGCGGCTGACAATGTCGAATGGATCAGCCATGGCAATTGTCAATCGGGTTCCCAGTTTTGCCACGGGAATTGATTTCAGTTCTTTCCAGCGCTCTCGGGGCATTAACTCAAATAGCGCAGGGTCCGGAGTAAAAGAGGCAAGTGAGATGGGCCGAATATCTAAATAATCAGCTGTGGCCAGAACCAGATCCAAATCAGAAACAACGCCCTGTTTGATTAAAAGCTGTTCAATCGAAACATTTGTGATTTCCGCTTCTTTCTGGGCTTCCTCATAGATATCCGCCTCGATGGGGCGGATGCTTTTGAGGCATTCCATTAAACTGGATGAATTTGTTCTCATGTACGTTTCTGTTCCGTTGTTCTCACAATTATTCTCCCTACTAGCATTACCCATGCCTACAGTTTAAATGAGGGCGTTTCGTTTAAATTTTATTAAAAGAGAGATCTCCTCGTCTTCAGGCCGAAAATAGAGAGAGGGTCTAATGAAGGCAAAGTGTAGGGGATCTACGATCTGGCCTGTATTCTGCTTATTGATACACGACTTTTTTAGGAGTATAAAATGGAAGACCCGCAACAGAGTAATGAAGCACTGGCCGACAGTATCGCGATGTTGGAACAGATTCTTGAGGTTATGCCTCAGGATACTGATGCAATTAAAGCACTGTATCGAGCGCACTTTAACCGTGGTAATCTAGAACGGGCCTTTGAACATTTGAATAGCCTGGTGAGTATTGTTTCAAGTGGTGGCGAACCGGATACCTTGCTTTTTCTTCAGAGTGAATTACCTCAATTCGAAGAAGTCTATCCATCTGAAGTTGCTGCCCAGGTGGCCCGCCTTAGAATGGTGGAATTCTCTATAGGAAAAAATGAGGAGACATCAACGCCTTCAAAACCTGATAGCAGTAGTTCAGAAAAGAACTCCGTAGAAGTCGACATCAGCGAAGAGCTTGCATTGGCCTGGCGGCTGTATGAGGAAAATCAGCTATCTCAGGAGGAGTATTCGAGTGTGCTACATGATCTTACAGAGGTATCGTCTAAGGAGCTGGATGTTCCTGTAAGCGTTCTTCATGTGCTTAATGATCGAGGTTTTACGCAGATGACGCGAATCTTGAATTACCTATCGACCCGATCGGGAATTCCATTTATCTCTCTGGCTAACATTGAGCTGGGTGATAAGATAGCGAGCGCTCTACCACTCGACATTTCTGCTCATGATGGGGCGTTGCCTTTCTCTTTTCTCGAGAACGATCTTCTGATCGGTGTGTTAAATCCATTTAATAATATGCTGGTGGATCGAATTGAAACGGAATGCGGACGCCGGTGCCATACCTATCTGGTTGAGCCGGAAGATTATGATAGCGCGCTTCACAAGCTACGTATTCTGGTTGAAGAGAGTTAGTCTTTTACGTCTAGTGAAAGGGTCTTTGTTTCGCCCTTATACTCAACGATTACATCGTGAGAGCGAATTTTCGAAAGTTTGACTTTCCCATCAATAAGCTGCCCTTGAAGAATCTGTTTTCCATTGATGATGGCAAAGTCACCGCCGCCGCTGGTTGAGCTTCCGAATCCCGTAACTTTCATTTTTGGCCAGTTCACTTTTACATCACGTTTCCCAAAAAGTTTATTAGGTTTCTGCTCTTCGTGTTCGGTCGTTTCAGCTGATTGAGTAATCGGTGTTGCTGCTTTAGGTTTTTGGAGTTGTGCTGCGTATTCTTTTCCTTGAGAGAACAGGGCGGAAAAGCTAAAAGCCGCATTTTTTGTTTCACTACCAGTGCCGACCTTTTTAGAGCTGTAATGGAGCATCATGGTGCCGGCCATAAAAAAGCCTGCGATCAGCAGTACAATAGTCACCAGCATGGTGCGTGATGAAGGGTTTTTCTCAATATTATCAGCTTCTTCCTGTATGGGGGACTCGTTGCTTAATTCACTCAATGTTGGCTCCTGCATCGTTCAGGTCTTAGAAAATTATGATGGTGTATATCATTGGTATTAGCGTGCTCTTTAGCAAGAGGGAAATAGGGCCATCATCATGGTATGGATACTGCTTTAAGGCAGGCATGCCAGAATGCAAATACGGGAACTGCCATAGAGGCAGGGGCATGAAGACGAAACCTTTTGAAGGAAAGAAAGCTCATGATGAAGAAAAAAATCAGTAAGACCCGATCACAGCAAAAGTTTTCGGACCTTGTCGGAGTTGATTTTTCATCGACAGCCACAAAGATTGTACGATTGAAGGAAAACAAGGGTGAGGTTTCGTTGGCGGGAATTGATTTATTGCCAGCTGTCGATTTTAGAACTGCGGCCAGGAGAATTGAACTGCCTAGGAACATTACGTCCTATTACGGATGTTTGAGCTACACGGGGAGTGCTGCTGTCGTGCGGATGATTAATACGCAGTTGGCTGAAACGGAAAATCAGGTAACCGATAGTAAGCTTAGAGAGCTCCTTAACGTTACAGACGATTTCCGAGTTTCGGCTCGAATCATCAAACGAGGAAAAGGACGTCAGGATTCGAGTATGTTGGCTGCAGCAATTCCGGAAGACGATATTCGGTTTTTACTTAATATGTTTCCTTCTGGCCCGCCGGCTCCGGCTTCACTCGAATTGTCGGGACTTGCTTTTGTGTCTGCCTTTCTTCATGCCCGTAAAGCGGAGTGCGAAGACTCCGCGGTGTGTCTCTTGGAAGCCGGCGAGACAATCAGTCATTTTGTATTTCTTAATAAAGGTGAAGTTGTGCTGGTTGGAAAAATGTCATTCGGCACTCAGACCTTGCGCAACCAGCTTTCAAAAGATCTGGGCGTTGATGAAGATCTTGCGGCAAGTATTTTAAACGATCGCTCAATCAATATTTCCTCTTCTCTTTCCAAGGTGCTGGCTCCTTTCATTAAGCAACTTTCAATTTCAAAAGATTTTATTGAGCGCCATCAGGGTTGCCGAGTTTCAAAGTTATACGTTTCCGGAGGGTTGAGTCTGTTTCCTAGCTGGAGCAATGAACTCGAGCAAATGCTTAATTCTGAAGTGCTCCGATGGAGTCCATTGGAAAATATTATCTGCGATCCAGAGATTTTAACTCAGGATATGAAGGATCAGGCGACTCGTTTTTCTGCAGCAATTGGTGCGGCCCTAGGAGGGTTTGAAGCATGATGAATTATCCTAGCGTAAATTTATTAAAGAAAAGTGAACAACGGCACCAAGGCGTCGTAAGCCGTAAATTTACTTTTGTCAGCGCTGTGGTTGCGCCCATCTTACTTATTGCCATTCTCAGTGGGGTTAAGCTTTTTCAATACAACGGCGTGAAGTCGGAGCTAACCGCGAACCGCATACTATGGAAAGATTTGGAACCGCGCTTAACCCTCTTCAAAGATGAAAACCGGGGTTTGGTGATGAATCGGAAAGCGCTGGACTTATTTGGTGGTTGGAAAAATTCTCAGGCTTCATTCGTCACGCTTCTGGAAGATATTCAGGGCATTGTTCCAGAGCAGGTTCAATTCACCCGTTTATCCGTTCAAACCAAAAAAACAGGCTCAGTATATGCAACTGTAGATGACCTTGCACTGTCATTTGATCTGGTTATTGAAGGACTTGCCCATGGAGCTCGTGCTGAAAATTATGTAATTGATCTCCGGAAAGATTTACTGACCTGCCAGCAAATCGGTTCCACCTTCGAGTCCATTAAGCTAGCCTCCATGCGTAAGAGGGAAGGGGCTGCTGGGCAAAGCCTTCGGGAATTCCGTTTGGAAGGAAAATCTGTTGTAGAGGAGGGACTATGAGCCTCGCGGATTTAAGTAAACAGCAGAAGCAATTCATCATCCTTGGAATTACGGGCTCGGTGTTTGTTCTCATTTTGGCGGTGATCGGGATTAAAATCAGTCTGTCATCAATTGCGGAAGCAAAAGAAGAGCTGGCTGGAATTTCTGAAAAAATTGATAAGGCGGATAGCGTACTATCGAAGCGTAACCGTGCGGGACAGGATTTCGAGCGGACCGTTTCCATTCTGAAAGATCACCTTAGAAATATTCCGCCGGAAATAAATTATTATTCATGGGCAACTGAAATCATTTATTCAAATGGTCGAAATTCTGAGATGGAAATTGAATCGGTTGATGAAATCGGTGGTGGTGCAAGAAAGCATGCAGAAGACTCGGGAGCGGCTGTGCAATTTGAATCGTATTCATTGCGTATTGCAGCTCGAGGTAGCTACGAACAGGTAAAAACTTTTCTTAAAAGTATTGAAGAAGAATATCCCCTGGTTCGGTTTACGGGAATAGACATCAAGGTTGGAAAAAATTCTGACACCCATGCCGTTCAGTTATTTCTTCAATGGCCATTTAATCTGGGGCAAATTACAAAGGTTTGGGATGATGTAGAAGCGAAGCAAATGAAGATCGCAAAACGAGATGCGTTAAAAGCGAAATCCAGGACTCCCGTTCCGGTTGTTACTGCAATTGTGCCAGATTCGGAGTCCAAATCGGTGGTTGTTCCTACTCCGAAACCAGAACAAATTATTGAGCCTGATCCAGAAGTAATGAAGCAGGCACCGGTTGTCGCGGTGGTTATTCCTGACCCGGAACCTGAGCAGGCTGATACGCCAATGCCGAAGTCTGATCCGATTGTTCAGCCTATTCCAGAAATAGTTGAGCCTGTACCGGTTATTGCAGCAGTTATTCCTGAGCCAGAGTTTGAACAGGTTGTTACACCAACGCCAAAACCGGAGCCGACCATTGAGCCTATTCCGGAAGTAGTTAAGCCTGCACCGGTTATTGTAGCAGTTATTCCTGATTCAGAGCCCGAATCGGCGGTTGCACCAATGCCGAAATCTGAGCCGGTTCCGGTAAACGAAAATCTTGATTCCTTACTAGAGTCCCTCGCTTCGGAAGAAGTGGTTGAGTCTGCGCCGGAGGTTGTGATTAGTGATCCTGTTGCTGAGGAATCTTCTTCTGTCACCAATAAGCCAAATAATGAACTTGGATCATTGCTGGCATCTCTCGATTCGCGTGGTGATGAAGAAGCGATAACAGAGGGCGCTCAGTCTGAAAGCGAGGCTTCGTCCGAGGACTTGGAAAGCTATCTAAAACAGTTAGGGGAGCAGCAGGCTATGGCTAAAAATAAACCGGAACATGTAGAGGAACAACCAGTCGAAAAGAAGGTTGTTGAAAGACCCGCTCAATATGTTTCGAGTGCAAAAAGTACGGCACTACTGGTTGATATGCTGACTAAAGAAAAACCTAAAACAAGTGAAAACCTAAGCTCGTTCCTGAATGGTATTGGTGGAGGATATCAATGATTAATATCGATAACATATTTTCGCATAAAGAAATACGACGAATGTTGCTGGTGACTTTACTTTGTCTGGCGATTTCTCCGTCTTCCTTTAGTAAGGGAACTGAACTAAATGGCGCGGATAATGCTTGCAAAGAGCAAGCCTCTCCTAAACGCGATCCTTTCTGGCCGGTTGGTTATTTGCCGGAAAGCATCAGAAGAGCTGAGGCGGAAAAGAATCAGGAAGTTGTTGCTCCTATGGTCAGCAACAACTGGAACGAAGCCATGAAAAAAGTTGTGATTAATGGAGTTAGTAGTCGTGCGGACAATGAGTTTTTTGCCGTGATAAACGGGCAGGTTAAAACGGTCGGCGATGCGATTTCATTGAGTCACGAAGGTACAATTTACACTTGGGCAGTCGATAGTATTAATCCGCCGGGTTCGGTGAAGTTACGTCGAGTGTCAGCGCTTTAAGGGAAATATTAATTAGGGAATAGGATGGTGAAAGTAATGAAGATCAATAAGAAGAAAGTATGTTGGGGAACTGTAACTGTATTTCTATTGGTAGTTTCTTTAGTTTATTCACAGCAACGAGAAATTGATGATCAGGATTTGCTGAATCTGGTTGAAGAAGTCAAGCAACCACCGGCTGTGGAAACAAATGTTGTTTCGGCAGTAACTCCGGTTGATCTTGCGCTGGAAACTTTGGTGGAAGCAGGGGAGCGGGCGGGTACCGCCGATTCTGCCATGGCTGAATCTGTTGATGAAGAAATTACGATGGATGATCTGCAGGTAGGGGAATTTGATGAAGAAGTTGGCAGCAGTTCGGGTAATCTGATTTCGGTTCGACTTAATCGGGTGGGTCTGGAAGAAGCGATTAATCTTTTTGCACAGCTTTCAGGAGCAAACATCATTGTTCCGGAACTGACCGAAGCAGCGCAGCTTTCAGTCAACCTAAAGGATGTTGAATGGCGTCCCGCATTACAGACCATTCTGGATACATACAACTACGAGCTATATCAACGTGTATCGGGTTCGAGCGTGTTCAGTGTGCGCCGTCGCCCGCCGGGAGCGCCTGAGCCTCAGGTCGTAGAAACATTTATTCTCAAGTATGCCACCGTGCCGGACGTAGCAGAGCTTGTTCGTGAGCTCTTGCCTGCAGAGTCTAAGGTCTCGGAGTTTGCTTCCCGTAATATGATTGTGGTTAAAAGTTCAGAATCGAGTCTCAGCGAAGTCCGGGCCGTACTTGAGACCATTGATATCGTACGGCAACAGGTCTTCATCGAATCCAAATTTATGGAGCTCTCCGATGATGCTCAGAAGAATCTGGGAATCGATTGGAGTGTGCTCAAAGCTTACAGTGCAGGAACCGTTGGCGCGACGAGAAAAACATCTACACAAACGGATACGAAAACCGATAGTTCCAGTAAATATACCGATGTTGACGGCAACCGATATGAAGATGTTTCTGGAGGATATAAAAATTTAGGACAGCGAGGCGTATTGAATCAGCTGACCGGCGTTACGCCATCCAAGCTTATTGAGAATAAGGGTGTCGCGACGGACGTGTTGACGAGTGTGTTGAGCGCCGATGAATTTCGGGTTGTCTTAAGCGCATTGGAACATAATAAAGGGGTGAATGTTGTTTCCAATCCGAAGGTTATTGTTGCGAATGAAGAGAAGGCAAATATTTCCATTGTTCGCAAAGAACCCAACCTGAAACAGGAACGCGAACAGCAGTTGAACGACCAACCTTCAACCACCACATTCACGCTTGATGAACAAATGCCTTTCTTTGAATACGGAATCAAACTGGATGTGCAACCTTCGATTAATACATCCAGCAATATTACGGTTCGGATTAATCCATCGCTGACCCGCAAGTTTGAAGACAAACCGGCCGGCGAAGTGACCTATCCGGTCATTGATGAAAAAAGCATCGAAACCATCTTTAATCTGGCAAGCGGACAGACGGCGGCAATCGGTGGACTGACTGAAGTAACCGAAGGGGACGAAGAAAAGAAGATTCCCGTGCTGGGAAGCATCCCATACCTGGGTCGACTTTTCTCCTGGAATAAAACTGTCCGAGGGCAGAGTGAGACCATTATTTTTGTGACTGTGGGACTGGCCAATACGCAGGATATTGATGCGGATACCGGTATGCCTGGCGATGCCGAGCTCGCCCGTCGCCAAATCATTAAAGATAACAACAAGCGTATCTTGCGCGATTCAAGCCGCCGTTACTATGAAGCGGAAGAAAAGGATAAGCTCGATGACATGATGAAAGTGATCAAACAAAAAGAGGACGACCGTATTGACCGCCGCCTTCATGCCTTGGAATTGCAACAGGAAAAAGCGGCTCAACAGGCCGCAAAAAACCAGGAAGTTGCTTCAAACAACTAATTTAGAATTACTGTTGATGCTTACGTGGTGAGCACCGGACAGATTAGGAGTTAATGTGAAAAAACAAATTATAGGCTGGGCCGTATTTGCAGGCTTGCTGCTGGTGATCGGAATAGGGATCTATAAGTCCGTTCGGGAAAAATCGGATGCAGTCGGACCCGAATCGACTAGAGAAAGTGTTCAACCTGAGCTACGGGGTGGTGTGATCTCTTCAGTATCAGAAAAATTGATTCCCGTTAGCTCTGTTGAATCCAGTGATCTTGAATGGTTTGATGCTGCGGCTGGATTTACTGTGCTAGACGAACGTCAGAATATAACGGCCAATGGGGATGTCGAACGGAAACGCCTTGTTAAACGCGAAGGAAAATATCCTAACCGCATTCTGATAGAAACACTTCGCCGAGATCGTCAGCAAAACAAGTTTGTTCCTGCCGGCCGTATTGAAATGGCGGCAGACCATATACTGGTTAACCTGCGAGAAGGACAGGATGTTGACGCGCTGACTGATCTGAACGCGACTCATGGTGCAACCATCATTCAGCAATTATCCGGTACGAGCACCTTCGTTGTTCAGTTGGAATCCACAACATTGGATGCGCTGGAGACCGCAATTAAATTTTATAGCGAAGCTGCAGATAAAGTGGCTTATGCAGAGCCCGATTATGTTCGGTATCCTACGGCGCTTCCGAATGATACAGACTATGGGCAACTATGGGGGATGACCAAGATATCAGCTCCTGCTGCATGGGATATTTCTACCGGTAACAGTAATGTAGTTGTTGCAGTGATCGACTCAGGAATGGACATGGATCATCCGGACTTGCTGTCAAACCTTTGGAGCAATGATGGTGAGATTGCCGGTGATGGTATTGACAACGACAACAATGGTTATATTGACGATGTCAATGGCTGGAACTTTGTTGCAAACAGCAAAGACCCTGAAGATGACCAGAGTCATGGTACTCATTGTGCGGGAACTATTGGGGCTGTTGGTAATAATGGGAATCAGGTAGTCGGTATTTGTTGGAATGTGAGTATAATGCCTTTGAAAAGTGCTAACGCTGCCGGATCTTTTGTATCAGATACCAGTGTTGCAATTCGGTATGCGGTCGATAATGGGGCCAAAGTTTTATCCAACTCGTACGGGGGAGGGGGGAATAGCCAAACCGACTATGACGCCATTCTATATGCGCATAATAAGGGAGCTATTTTTGTGGCTGCAGCAGGAAATGATGCCGCGGACAACGATGCGATTCCCATGTACCCGGCAGGCTACGATGTGCCTAATGTTATTTCTGTTGCGGCCACGGACTCGAGTGATGATCTTGCCGGATTTTCGAACTTTGGAGCAACCTCAGTTGATTTGGCTGCACCAGGAGTTGGTATTCTGAGTACCGTTCCTGATGGTGCCACAGAATTGAAAAATGGAACATCTATGGCCTGCCCGCATGTGGCGGGTGCGATGGCTCTGCTGTTAGGAGTGCAACCGGACTTAGCCCCAGCAGAAGCTAAACAGATTTTAATGAATAGTATAGATCCTGTTGTCGGTCTTGCGGGGAAAGTGGTCACCGGCGGACGCCTGAATTTACAAAAATTAATGGCCGGAGCAACCGATTCGGATGGCGATGACATGCCCGACGAATGGGAAACTTTATACGGTTTCAACCCATTGGATGCTTCCGATGGGGGGACTAATGATTTTGATGGCGATTTTCTTTTTAATACGGATGAATATCTCAATAACTGTAACCCAACTAATTCCGATACGGATGCCGACTCGTTGGTTGATGGGTGGGAAGTTACGTATGGCTTTAATCCGCTCAATGTTGCCGGACCGCTCTCCAAATTACAGTACCTGGGGGCTAACTCTGATTGTAAAGATGCCTATGCCGTTGATATCCAAAGTAACCTCGCATTCGTTGCTGATGGATCTTATGGCTTAAAAATTCTGGATATCACGGAACCGAGCAATGTCGAATTGGTTGGAACCTTTGCGACTCAGGGATCTGCTCGTGGAATTGAAGTGGCGGATGGTTATGCGTATCTATCCGATGCGGAGAAAGGGTTCTTTATCATTGATGTTAGTAATCCGGCTAACCCGGTACAGGCGGGAGTCGTTCAAACCAATGCCTATAATGCCGCATTGGACGGCACTCATGCCTACGTGGCGGGGGGCACAAATGGAATGTTTGTAATTGATATTTCCACTCCTGCCAGCCCATCCATTGTGGGATCATACAACACCCCATATATTACCGTGAATGATCTGACGGTAGTTGGAAGCAAAGTCTATCTGGCGATGGATAATAAGTTTGGGCGACTGACCATCAGTGATCCCGCAAATCCTTCCAGCTACTATGCCGTAGCTTTGGCTGATACTTCCGGTCCGAGTATTGGTGAGGCGATTCACTATGATGGAACCCACTTCTATCTCACCTTGAAGGATTTTGGATATTCTGAATTTAACCTATCCATGACCCGTGTTTCACGGTACGAGCATGCTGCTGCAGCTAAAGATATCGATGTCTTTGAGAATTTCGTCTTTATGGCTGACGGAGCCGAAGGCTTACTGATTGTGGACAATACCGATCTTAATGATCTGAAGGTACACGCTCGGTATAAAAGTATTATTGCGCAAGGAGTGAAGCAGTCGGGCGGATACGTTTATGTTGCCGGCCTTGGTTCTGGATTCCACTCCTTCATTGCCGGTGAAGACGTTGATAGCGATGGCCTGTATGATAAATGGGAAATGGATAATTTTGGATCGCTCAGCCAAACGGCGGACACCGATTTTGATAGCGATGGAATCATTAACTGGGGTGAATATCTGGCCAACCTCGATCCTGCAGATGACGATCAGGATTCCGATTCGCTGATTGATGGTTTTGATGAAGTTCAAACCTACAATACGGATCCGCGGACGGATGATACCGATACGGATGGTTTGACCGATAGCTTTGAGGTCACCACTAACGCCATTGATAACATGTATCTTACGAATCCCCTTCTGGCTGATACCGATGACGATGGCATGACGGATAAGTGGGAACTCGATAATGGATTAAATCCGCTTATTGACGATGGTGGTCTGGATTCCGATAACGACGGCGCAACCAATCGCGACGAAGAAGCGGCCGGTACCGATCCGCAAAGCTGGGATACTGATTTCGATGGGATGCCAGATGGTTGGGAAATTGAAAGCGGACTGGATCCATTGGTAGATGATGCTGCTTTGAACCCTGATGGCGATATGTTCACGAACCTTACTGCATTTGTGAATCTCCAGGAATATCTACAGATTTCAAATAATGCGCCATACTTTGCTTCAACCAATCCGAACAAAGCGGATTCCGATGATGATGGTCTGAGCGATACAGAAGAAATTGAACTTTATTTAACCGATCCGAACAACGCGGATACCGATGCCGATGGCATGCCGGACGGTTGGGAAACTGAACATGGTCTGGATCCGTTCAGCGATGATTCGACTTTAGATTCCGATGGCGATGGGCTCTCGAACTACGAGGAATACCTTAATGGAAGCAGTCCGTCTTCCGCCGATACAGATGCCGATGGTTTTACCGATGACTGGGAACGCGACTGGGGTACTAGTGCCACGAATACCGCCGACCCGTTGGTGGTTGATGATGACCATCCTGATGATCCTCAACCACAATATCCATTGGAAAGTAATACCAATGAAAATGGTTCTGCCCAGGCTCCATTCGATGCCATTCAGGAAGCGATCAACGTGGCCACCAATGGTCCCGTAACGATTCTCGTGATGGAAGGCTTGTACGATGGGCCGGGAAATTTCGATATAGACCCACAGGGCAAGGAGCTCATCATTCGTTCTCATGGCGGAGCAACAAATACACTCATTACCAGCTACGGAATCGGTGCTGGATTTATTTTCCGAACCGGTGAAACAACGAATACGATTTTAAGAGGGTTTTCGATCACTACAACGTTGAATGCCTGCTCGGACGGCAACTGCGATCAGAGGCATGGAATCGTTTGTAATGCCGCCAGTCCGCTCATAAGGGATTGCATTATATATGAATGCGAGTTGCGTGGTATTTCGTGCACGTTTGGCGCCAGCCCAGTTATCTCCAACTGTGTCGTTAGTACTTGCCTTTATGGAATCTACGCCGAAGGAGGGGCAACGCCTATAATTCTTGAAAGCACTGTTGCCTTGAGTGGGAATCACGCGGAGTTAGAGGATTCCGGTCTCGGCATCACGGCGCTTGATAGTAGCGGACTCGTTGTTTCCAATTGTACCGTATATGGAACTTCGGGTCGGGGGATCAAGATCCGTAACGATGCTGCGGCACAGATTTCCGACACCCTCATCCAGAATAACCTCGGTGGTGTGTCCCTGGATGCAAGTTCTCCGGTTTTCAGACGTTGTGAAATTCTTGGTAACATTGCGCCAGACTACATTACGATCAATGGAACAAGAGTACTCAGTTCCGTTAACGAAGCTGAAAAGTGTGCAGCTCTGGATGATTGGGTAGATATCATCGATGAAGATGAAAACGGTGGTGCTGTTCTCAGTATGCGCAGCTCGTTCCCATACTTTGAAAATTGTTTGATTGCGACCAACAAGACTGTGGCAACCGACCCGGCCTATCCAAATAACAGTTCCATTCCAAATTATGGTTTGGGTGGCGGAATTTATGTGGGTGCAGACTGCGAAGCTTATGTAATGAATTGCACGTTGGCTGATAACTCGGCATTCACTCGTGGTGGTGGATTCAGTAACATAGGCGGCGGAATCAATGGTCTGTTTAATTCAGTGGTCTGGGGTAATACAGCATATAACCATTATTTAATGGAGTCGCAGACTCTTTCTGAACCATCTACCAACAAATCCTCAACTTATCCATCGCTGCATTGCCGGAGTGGCTCTATCAGCACCAGTTTTAGCGATGTTGAATATGGGTATGCGGGTAGTAAGAATATTGACGCCGACCCGCTATTTGTCGGTGGTGCTGACTATCGTTTTTCCGTTGGCTCTCCTTGTATCGATACTGGCGGCATTGCCTTCCAGACAGAGCCGTCCTCTCCAGTGCTGTATGCTCCCACCCACGATGCCGATGGCCTAGGCCGTCCGCTGGATGGAAATGGGGACGGCGATGAAGATATGGATATGGGAGCGTATGAGTTCATTAATCCAGCGTCGGATACCGATGGTGATGATATGCCTGATTACTGGGAACGAATCCATGGGTTTGACCTATTGATGGATGATAGCAGTTTGGATCCGGATTCTGACGGGCTCAGTAATCTGGAAGAATTTCAGCAACTCGCAGGGGTGTATGGCCAAAGCACAAACCCACATGATTCCGATTCCGACGACGATGATCTGTTGGATGGCGAGGAAGTGAATATACATGGAACGAATCCCAATGTAGCGGATACGGATGGCGATCTGCTCTCTGATAAATGGGAGGTGGACAATGGCCTGGATCCGCTTGTGAGCTCTGGCGTTGCTGATGACGATGCCGATGGGCTTTCCAATTTTGATGAAAGCCAGCTAGGAACAGATCCGAACAATGACGACACCGATGGCGATGGTATGTCTGACGGTTGGGAAGTTCTGCACGCGCTGAATCCTCTCGTTAATGATGCCGCGAATGATCCCGATGCCGATACGCTTAATAATCTGGCTGAATTTAATCAGCGTGATATTGGACCTTACTTTGGTTCAACCAATCCGAACTTGGCTGATACCGATGCGGACGGCCTTTCCGATGCCGATGAAATAAATCTTCATGGCACCGATCCGAACCATCCAGATACCGATGGCGATGGAATGTCCGATAAGTGGGAGCTGGTTAATGGGCTGAATCCACTGGTGGACGATGCCAGTATTGATAGCGACGGGGATTCGCTTTCGAATTATGATGAGTTCCTTAACGGCAGTAGTCCTGATTTGGCGGATACGGATGCCGATGGCTATGCCGATGATCTGGAATTCCAATGGGGCACGCAGTCCACAAACGCGGCCGATCCTATACTGGTTGATGATGACCACTCAGATGATCCTGCTATTTATGATCCGACCTTCTCCAACCCGAATGAAGATGGAACGAAAAATAGTCCGTTTGATGCGATTCAGGAGGCTATTGATGCGGCCCAAGATGGTATGCTGGTTCTCGTAACCAATGGTTACTACATTGGCACGGGCAACATGAATATCGATACGAAGGGCAAGGCGATTCGTGTATTCTCCTATAATGGCTATGCCGATACCTTTATCGATGCCGACGGTCTTGGCGCCGGCTTCGTCTTCAGCTCAGGCGAAGGCTCCAATACGGTGATCTCTGGATTTACCATTTCGTCTCCACCTGGTGACTGTTCGGATGGCACATGCGGCTATGAGCATGGTGTGATCTGCTCCGATGGCTCTTCACCTGTAATCGAGGATTGCTATATCTTTGGCTGTGCGCTCAACGGCATACAGTGCTACGAGGGGTCCAGTCCGATAGTACGCTCGGTGGAAATTGATGGATGTAGTGTTGGTATTGCTGCCAGCGACGGATCAACACCGGTGATTGAAAGCGTATCGATCAGTGATTGCGCTAAGGGAATTCAGTCCTCAGATAGTGTTGGCCTGAAAATAAAAGACTCAACTATTGCCAATTGTGCGGGTCGCGGTTTATTGATTACCAATGATCCTGAGCTTGAAATTATGCGGACCCGCGTTGCTGATAATTTAGGCGGTATGACCCTGAAAAAATGCAAGGCCACAATCGATCGGTGCATGATCGAGGACAATATTGCACCGGACTATGCCTCTGATGGTAAGTATAGCTACAATATTGCCCTGCAGGCCGTCAGATCCGAGGGCAGCATGTCCGATATGACGGATGAGGATGAAAATGGTGCCGGTATTATGTTGCTGAATGGCTCGGTTCTATATCTACAGAACAGCCTGTTAGCAGGGAATAATGCTGTAGCTCTGGATCCTGGCTATCCAAGTACGAAAACCCGGCCTGATTATGGTCTGGGTGGCGGGCTGTATATCGGTTCCAACTGTTTTGCGACGAATATGAATTGCACCTATGCCAACAACGAAGCTCGGCGCGGTGGAGGGATATCCAGTCATGGGAGTCATACTGACTACATTCGTAATACTGTCCTGTGGGATAACGAGACCCAAGATAAATGGATTGAGAGTACCTCTTACACTACCACCAGCTGGGTGCCTGGAAATATCGAGGGGGGAGTAACCAACATGGTGCCGGAAGTTACCACGCATACAATCTATAGGATGGAAGTGGTGGTTAACCCCATCTATTCATCGCTCCATTGCCGCGATGGTGCTTTTAATGTCTGGTATTGCGATGTGGAAAACGGAGAAAGTTATATCAGCGTTTACAAACGGGTGATAGAAGCCGATCCTCTGTTTAGTACAAACTTCAGCCTGAGTGCAGGATCTCCGTGCATAGACGAAGGGACACCATTCCTGGCTCCTCTCTATGATTTTGGCGGTATTTCCCGACCATTGAACGGGGATAATAACGGAACATCTCGGCACGATATGGGTGCATTCGAGGCCGTTCATGCAGCCGCAGATTCCGATAACGATGGGGTGCTTGATCAGGATGAAATCGACGGGGGAACAAATCCTACCAAAGACGATACCGATGCCGATGGCATGCTCGATGGTTACGAAGTCATGTATGGTTTCGATGCCACGAGTGATGATGCGAGCGCAGACGCCGATGGCGACGGACTTTCAAATCTGGCGGAGTCCGGTAACGGAACCGATCCGACGAAGGAAGATACGGATGGGGATAACAGCTCCGATGGCGATGAAATGATTGCCGGAACCAGCGCGACGGATCCTAGTTCCTATTTCTATGTGTCCAATATACAGCCGCTGGTTGGCGGTGGATGCGATATTGTTTTTGATACAGTAGTGGGCAGAACCTACACCGTATACTGCTGCACTGAACTCGGCGGCGAATGGAACCTCGTGCTGGGTAATATTCCCGGCGATGGTAATCCGGCGGTTATCAATGATCCTGATAGCTCGGGTAGCTGTTTCTATAAGGTAGATGTTTATAAATAGAATTTTTCCTAACATCCGGACTTTGGTAAAGGACTCCTCCCAACCTTACTAAAGTCTGGAAACTCCTGAAGGGCCTCGGCGTTTGCGCCGGGGCCCTTCCTTTTTAAGAAAGCCGGACGCGCGTATGTATGTATACGTCTCTTCGGCGACCGCCTTGACAGGACTACGCGTTCTGAGTTTCGCGGGATGTTTTCCACTGAGCTGGCGTCCAACTGGCAGCCTCCGCCTG